>JAWXCH010000350.1:0-5927 GCA_034440595.1 Planctomycetota bacterium
CGAGACACGATCCGTTACCCGTGTCCGGCAACGAGACGACGTGTACCCGCACGAGATCTTTTCTCAGCCGCCTTACGATGGGGTTCTTTTATCGAAAGCAGCTGTCGACGGAACAAGTCGGGGAGCGGGCAAATACACGTTGCCCCAGCGTCACCGACTTCTTCGATTGGGAATTCGGGAGTTCTTTCGGCTCGACCATGTAGCATGGGACACACCGCTGTTAACGATGGGTGACTGCGGGGCGTTTAGCTACGTAAACGAAGAGGCGCCGCCGTACACGGTCGGCGAAGTAATCGACTTTTACGAATGCTGTGGGTTCGACACTGGAGTGTCTATTGACCACGTCATCCTAGGGTATCAATCAGAAAAGATACCGTCATTGCCTGGCTTCGCGGAATCCGTCGGTCCGTGGTCTAGGCGGCAGGAAATCACCCTCTCGCTCGCAAAGGATTTTCTCGAGGAACACAAACGGCGGCACGCTCGATTCACTCCCGTCGGCGTAGCCCAAGGTTGGAGTCCATCGTCGTACGTTAGGTCTGTCAAAACGCTGCAGAAAATTGGCTACGATCATCTTGCGATCGGTGGACTGGTGCCATTGAAGACCAGCGAGATTGTGGAGGTGCTCGCCGCAATCAAGTCCGAACTTCGCCCTGGAATCCAAATGCATCTCTTTGGAGTGACTCGTTGCGAGCACATACCGACGTTTGCCGATTATGGCGTAACAAGCTTCGATAGTACTTCGCCCCTGCGTCAGGCCTTTAAGGATGACAAGGACAACTACTACACGCCTAACGGAAACTACACCGCAATTCGTGTTCCACAAGTTGACGGAAACATGTCACTAAAGCGGCGAATCGTCGCGGGCGTTGTTCGCCAGCAAGACGCGCGCAGACTAGAGCTTGAGTGCTTGAGCCTCCTCAAAGAGTTTGACCGCGGGCGCGTAAAAATCGATGACGTGCTGTCGAGCTTGGCTCAATACGAACGAATCTATGATGGAAAGACCGACCATTCGAAAGTCTATCGGCAGATGCTGCAGGATCAGCCTTGGAAAGCATGCCCATGTGAGATATGCAAGGAACTCGGTATCCACGTGATTCTGTTTCGTGGAGCCGAGAGAAATCGCCGCCGAGGGTTCCACAACTTATTTGTTTTTGAAAGTCGTATGCGTCAATTCTTGGACGGCAACTCGCAGCGTAATGTCAAAACTCGCAAGGGTTCTAGATCAACGATCGGAACAAACACATGAGTGACCAGGTACTTTTGCGAGTCCCAGCGATCGAGATTCGCCAGGGACGAAATCGCACTCTTTATAGCTTCGCCGTGGACGGCAAAATGCTGCCCGAGTTCACCACCGTCTCGCGAATTAGACGCGCAGAGGAAGGCGATATCTTTGGATACCAACGTCCCGAGGTGTTATCTCACATCGCTGAGATTCGCCGATACATCGAGTCCAATGATCCGATGATTCCAAATGCGCTCGTTGTGGCCTTTGATCGCCGAGTCCAGTTCAAGCCGTTTGAAGATTCTGAGTTCAACACTGGATACAGCCGCGCCGGCCTGTTGGTGATTCCGGTCAGGAAAGATGCGCCCGAAGAGGACATGCCCGGTTGGATCGTTGACGGCCAACAGCGTGCAGCCGCCATTCGCGAAGCCGCAGTGAAGAGTTTTCCAATCTGCATGGTTGGGTTTATCGCAAACAACGACCAGGAGCAGCGAGAGCAATTCATTTTGGTGAATTCGACAAAGCCGTTGCCGAAGAGCCTCATTTACGAGTTGCTCCCGGAAACGCATGCCGCATTGCCCGCGCTATTGCAGAGGCGGCGCTTCCCCGCAGAGTTGTTGGCTCGATTGAACCGAGACGCCGATTCACCTTTAAGGTTCATGATCGAGACGGCGACAAACCCCTTTGGAGCTCCGCCTCAAGGAATCATCAAAGACAACTCGATCCTCAAGATGTTGGAGAACAGTCTCAGTGATGGGCTTCTGTATCGATTTCGCGTAAGCGGTACTGACGACGACCCAGAAATCATGCTGCCCATCATCAAGCGATTCTGGACCGCCATCTCTGAAGTGTTCAAGGACATCTGGGGACTGCCCCCAAGGCGTTCTCGACTGACGCACGGCGCTGGCGTCGTCTCCCTGGGCTTCCTGATGGACGCAATCGGCGACCGCTATCGCAAGGGAACGATCCCAACAGTAGAACAATTTCAGGAGAATCTGGAGCCGCTTCGGCCCATTTGCCGGTGGACTGAGGGTTACTGGGAGTTTGGCCCAGGTCTTCAGCGCAAGTGGAACGAGGTCCAAAACACGCCGAAGGACATTCAATTGCTCGCGAACTACCTGTTGGTACAGTATCGAGAATTGGTCTGGAACCGTTACGCCAAAGCAGCCTCATCGACTTCGCTGGTTTAGTCGTGCGATGGCCAGTAGAGATTGGTCGCCGTTTGGACGCGCCGCGTAATTGAGGCGGAGGGTCGTCTCGGTGTCTCGGTTGACCTACGCTGCCTGTCCCTTCCTGTGCTCAATCTGCCGCGACGAAATCGACTGTGCCGCGCTTGTGGGATTGGGTCGGCACAGCCAGAGCGTCTGACCGATAATCCTGACTGACTTGGCGACCTATCAGCACTCCGGTAAACCCCGTAGAATGAAGCACTGAGTTCTTGCAGTCGGCGACGACTTGATCACTTGCGGCGGTGTCAGAAGTGAACGGATATATCGTCAAACACGCGGTGTTCGGAGTGGGCAAGATAGTCGAGTGGAGCGACTTGCCGCGTCAACCGTTCCGGGTTCGCTTCTCAAGCGCGGACTCGTCATTGAAAGAAGTCGCGTTCGATAAGGCAGTAATCGGCCGCCAAATCCAACGTACAATGTTGCCTCCGGGAAGCCGATGTCAAAGTCGCCGTGGACCATGCGTAGTTGTCGAAATTCTGACATTCGCATCGGACGGCGCACCCGCAGAATACGCGGTTGAGTACGAGCGAGATAACGGGCTCCGCGCAAGGGCGGTCGAGTCCGAGTTAGGCCCCGTTACGATTGCAGTAGCCTCTGATCCCGGTCTCATCCTCGGGGGTTTGCAAGCGGGTGGATACCCAATTTTCCGAGCACGCGAGCGACTTTCCGACGTGATCTACCGGATGCTGAGAGATGGCAATGGCCTTCGGTCATTGTTATCAAGCAGAGTCGATCTTCGCCCCCATCAGGCTTACGTCGCTGGCATTGTCCTGCTGGATCGCCGCCGCCGCTACCTCCTCGCTGATGAGGTTGGTCTTGGCAAGACGATTGAGGCCGGCATAGTCATTGCAGATTTGATCGCGCAGCGGCCAGATTCAAAAGTCTTAATCCTGTGTCCTGGCGCTCTTACCGAACAATGGCTCTGTGAGCTCTACACAAAATTCAGTCAGACATCTTTTGTGATGGCCGACCTGCGTGGCGATCAAACTGATTGGGCAAACAGCACTCGGGTGATTGTTTCGATGACGCGGGCCGTCGATTCTCTAAGCTCGATTACGAACCTGCGTTGGGATCTGGTCATTATCGACGAGGTCCATCACCTTCTCGGTTCCCCCGTACTATATCAATTGGCATTATCTCTTTCCCAGACTTGCGGGAGTCTTCTTCTCCTCAGTGCATTGCCAGCTCAGGAAAGAGAAGACGAATTTCTCAGGCTGTTGACACTTTTAGAGCCTCAGAAATACAGCGCGGTTGCGCCGGAAGACTTTGCAAGTCTGTTTCTGGCGCAACAAGAAGTCGGACGAAAGACACGCCTGATTTCTCGGAGGCTTCAAGATTTTCGAACTGGCGAACGCGACGCGGCAGACGTGCTAGAAAAGGTTTCCGGTCTTTTAGAGCTTCCGGTACTTGCTGACGATTGCGAACTCGGACGTTTAATAAATCTGGTGACGGCTGACCCTGATCGCAACACATTTTCAGAACGCGTTGAAACACTGTTACACCACGTCGGGGATACATATCGAATCAACCGGCGCATACTTCGAAATCGACGAAGCCGACTTGCTCAAGATGACCGCATTACGCTGATTACAAGGCGACTGCATGAGTTATCATTCATTCCCGAACAACTGGAAATTGATGCGGTTCAGGCGGTTCAAGTTCTCTTGAGATCCGCTGGATCTGCTGGCGCAACGCCGCATCATTTGTGGCAACTGGCAAGACTACTTTATCAAGCGGCAGCCCATCCACCGACTTTGCTATCGGTACTGCGTCGCCTGACCGCATTGACGCCTTCGGCGCTTCCACCAAACGAAGATCTGCTGCAAGCAAGCCACCTCATCGGGTATTCGGAATGGTCGCAGTACGAATCGACTCTGTTCCATTCGACCCGTGGCTTCCTGGACGGTGACCTCCTGAGATTCGCCATCGAAGCTGCTGAGGCCTGGACATCGGACGCGGCCAACTCGACACGCATTGAATGCGCGATCGAGTTCCTACGAACCAAAATGCCAAAGCGTGAAAGCGCTCTTACTTCAAAAATCATCGTGTTTGCTGGGTTCCCGACACTTGCTGCGGATATTGCGCAGCGATTGCAGCAAGAATTCGGCAGTGAATCAGTTGGGGCGTTTCATCACGGATTACCTCGGGAGGAAAAAGAGCGGCAGGTAAATCGTTTCCGGACGAATTCGCGGATGTGGTTGCTCATGTCGGATGAAACTGGTGGCGAGGGGCGAAATTTCCAATTTGCATCCGAGATCTTCCATTTCGACTTGCCTTGGTTCGCATCGCGCATCGAACAACGGATTGGGCGCCTTGATCGCTTGGGACGCGAACGCGAAAGGAATCCAGACGTCGTATCAAACGTCGTTTACAACAAGTGGGCGCCCGAGGCAGGTCTGGTCGAGTGCTATCGCGATGGACTGCAAGTGTTCTCCGAGTCTCTCAGCGGGCTCGAATTCGCGCTCCGGGGGATCGAGCAGTCAATTGCCGAGGCGAGCGTTACATCGGGGGCCGAGGGCATCGTCCGACTTGTCCCAACCATCCAGGAACACGTCCGTAGCGAGCGAATGCGCGATGAAAGTGATGCCTTGTTCGATGCAGCGTCATTTGAGCGGATTGCAGCGGACAAGTATTGGCGCGTATCCGACTCATCCGGCACGGAAGTGGAACTCGAAGAGGCGTTCATTGAGTATTTTCGGATGGTCTCCAGCAGTGGCTCAGTTTATCGGTTGCCAGACGACGAAGGCACAGAGGGAGTTTGGCAGTTGACCCCTGCGGATCTCCAGACACTAAAGCTCAAATTACACTGTGACCCACAGACCGGTGTTCCACCTAGACGAAAAGGTACTTTTCGGCGGGCTACGGCCCAGTTACGTCCAGACATTGATTTCTTTACGGTCGGCAATGAATTGTTCGACGCAGTGGTCCGTTCCATGCCCGAAGATGGAATCGGACGCACCTTTGCCGTTGAATGCGTGGTACCCGGGACGGCACCATGGCTTGGGCTTGAAGTGGTCTTGGAGGCTGTACCGCAGATCTCAGCCTTCGCGAATAATGCTCCCGGATTGGCCAATCGTGCTCGCCAGTTGATCTGTACGCGGCCATTCCATGTTTTTGTCTCCACTGGTGGCAAAGTCGCCGACGACACGTTGGGTGAAGCTTTGGAGGTGCTTCGCCGCTCTCTGAACCGCGAGAATAAGGGTCGCCTCTGGTCGAACCTGACGAAAGAGAAAGCTCAGATGCTCCACCGAGCCTTTCCAGGTGGAACGCTTCAACAGGGGATCATCTCGGCGCAGAATCAGGCGACAGAAGTGGCTCGCAAACACTTCACGGTTCGACTCGGCCCGGAGGTGGACGAAGAGATTACCCGTGTGAAGGAGATGATCCGGCTCGCACTCAATAATGATAAATCACCCAACGAAGAGATCGACTTGCTGAATACGTATGTGCGCGCGCTTCCTGAGTGGACTGTACGC
>JAWXCH010000351.1:0-6917 GCA_034440595.1 Planctomycetota bacterium
ACGGAGAACCCTGTTTGTGTGCTGCCGCAGACTTCGATCATTGAGCTGCACGCCACTATGGCGCGAGAAAATGTCCGCCACCTGCTGGTCTGTCAGGGATATCGGCAACTGGTTGGCGTGATCCATCAGCACGACTTGCAGACGCGAACTGGTGCCACTGCGGCGGACTTTATGACGGCCGATCCGGTCTCGATTTCATCGGATATGCCGCTGCAGCAGATCGCCGAGGTCATGGTCAACAATCATGTTTCGTGCCTGCCGGTGCGAACGTCTGGCATGCTCAACGGGGTTATCACCAGAACCGATTTACTGATTGCCTTTGAAAGCGTGTTGGACGCCCTGCACGACATTGTCCAACAGGACGAACCGATCGAGACATTGCAGCCGGGGTCGGCGTGACGCCAGACGCGGTTCACGATTCTCCGGCGGAATCGTTGCTATGACTATGCTACCCGGCCGAGGTCGCCGGCCGCACGGTAAAAGTGCGGAGTTGCGAGTCAATCATGGCGGAAAATGGGGGCACCGCTCGGTTTTTTGGCAGCGACCAGCGCCGGATGCCCTGAAAAAACAGGTTTATTCTGTGGTTGGATTCCCTTGCGTTTCTTCAACGGAACCGTCAGAATCAACCGAAGTTAGGTGGCCTGGGATCGGAATGGCATGGATTTGCGTGCATTTCCGGTGGTTTCTTAGGAATAGGAAGCGCCGTGCAAATGGAAAGCGATGACATTACTTTGTCGCCAGACGTTTGCCAGAACCGAGCAGCAGGCACAACCGTCAGACATTGAATCTGTAGTGCATGAAACAACCATCCTAGAGACGGTAGGGGGCATCTTAGGGACGGTGCGGATCATATGTCGTGAAGGATGAAAGCTGTTGGTACTCGCTCGGCCTGCTCGAAATGTTAAATACGCGTACTTGTCCTGCTTGTTGAAGTCTGCCGCGGCGCGGCCTACCTGAGACGAGCCAGTCAACCGGAGAGATTCAATGGGAAAAGAAAGTTTGCAGCATAAGCTTGACCGCGTTCGTCGTCCGCGCGTGCAGATCACGTACGATGTGCAAGTCGGCAATGCCATGGAAAAGGTGGAATTGCCTTTTGTGGTCGGCGTGTTGGCCGATCTTTCTGGCAGCCCCAAAGAAAAACTAAAAGCGCTGAAGGAACGCAAGGTCGTTAACGTCGACCGCGATAACTTCAACGACGTGCTGGCACGCGCTACCCCACGCGTGGCCATGAAGGTTGACAACAAGTTCAACGACGACGGCAGCAAGCTGGCCGTGGAACTGAACTTCAAGAACATCGAAGACTTCGAGCCAGCGCAGGTTGCTCGGCAGGTCGGTCCGCTACGCGAATTGCTCGAGATGCGTCAGAAGTTGACACAACTGATGAGCAAGATGGAAGGCAACGACAAACTGGAAGAGCTCCTCGGCCAGATCCTTGCCAATGATGAACAAGCGAAGAAATTGGCCGAACAAATGAAGCAAGAAACTCCGGAGGTGTCTTGATGAGTAGTGCCGAACAAACAGCAGCTTCCGCAGCCAGTTCGACCACAGAAGAACTGAACCTGCTTGATCAAATTGTGGCGGCAACCAAGCCACAGTCCAGCCAGGAAGCCGACCGTGCCAAGACCTACTTTCAGCAGTTCTTGGACAAAGTGGTCGAGCCCGGTCAGGTCGTTTCCAAGGATGTCGAGACCAATATTAAATTCTGGATTGGCGAGATCGACAAGAAGTTGTCGACCCAGCTCAACGAGATCATGCACCATGAGGATTTCCAAAAGCTGGAATCCACCTGGCGCGGTCTGCACTATCTGGTGCATCAGTCCGAAACCGGCCAGAACCTGAAAATCCGCGTGCTGAACGTCAGCAAGAAGGATCTGCTGAAGGATCTGGAAAAGGCCGCTGAGTTCGATCAAAGCGCCTTGTTCAAGAAGATCTACGAAGAAGAATACGGCCAACTCGGTGGTCAGCCGTACGGTATGCTGGTCGGCGACTACGAATTTGGTCGCAGTCCCGAGGATATCAGCTTGTTGAAAATGGTTAGCAATGTGGCCGCTGCGGCCCATGCGCCGTTCATTTCGGCAGCCAATCCTAAGATGTTCAACTTCGAGCGGTTTACCGAGCTTGGTAACCCACGCGATTTGGCAAAAATCTTTGACAGCGTCGAATACGCCGCCTGGAAGAGTTTCCGCGAAAGCGAAGACTCCCGCTTTGTCGGTCTGACTTTGCCGCACGTGCTTGGTCGTCTGCCGTACGGGCAGGACTTCAAGCCGGTCGAAGAATTCAACTTTGAAGAATTCGTCGACGGCAAAGAGCACGACAAGTACCTGTGGATGAATGCCGCCTGGGCCTACGCCGCACGTATGACCGACACTTTTGCCAAGAACGGCTGGTTTGCTGCCAGTCGCGGTGTGATGGGTGGTGGTAAGGTCGAAGGCCTGCCGGTCCATACTTTTCCGACGGACGATGGCGATATTGCCATGAAGTGCCCAACGGAAATCGCGATCACCGATCGTCGCGAGTTCGAACTGTCGAACCTCGGTTTTCTGCCGCTGTTGCACGCCAAGGGGACCGACTTTTCGGTCTTTATGAGCGCTCAATCGGCTCAGAAACCGAAGACCTATTTTGAGCCAGACGCCAACGCCAATGCCGAACTTTCGGCCAAGCTGAACCTGATCATGTGCACCTCGCGGTTTGCACATTATCTGAAGGTCATGGCCCGCGATCGAATTGGCAGCTTCATGGAAACGGCACAGTGCGCCGAATGGCTGAACCGTTGGATTGGCAACTACTGCTGCGATCCATCGGGTGCTAGCGACGAGACAAAGGCCAAGTATCCGCTGTCGGAAGCACGTGTCGATGTGCAACCGGTGGCAGGAAGACCGGGCTGGTACGAAGCGGTCGCCTATCTGCGACCTCACTTCCAGCTTGAGACGTTGACAACCTCGCTCCGCTTGGTGGCCGAAGTACCTAAGAGAGGTGCTTAAAGTTGCAGTAGTCTGAAGAATTTTTGCAATTGCAAGAACCCTCGGTCGCAAGCCGAGGGTTCTTTTTTTAATCGCTGCATCACTTGCAGCAAGTCGGCCACAGATCGACTTGTCGAACCGCTCTGAAATGGCAGTATTCATTGATCCGACTCGGGCTAACCGACTACGATCACATTCACAACTTCTCTAAATCCCCCTGCACGTTTTCCAAACACTTTGCGGTTAGCGCCAGTAGCTTGTTCTCTTTGTTGCCCGCGCGGAGTTTTTCGACCCGTGCGGAGAGTTGCTTTAAGTCCGCAGCATATTCACGACGGGCGGTGGTGGTGAGGCGATCTTTGAGATAGATCGGTGGGCCGACCTTGTCGCCGACGAGTGGCTCTAGCGACATCGTTCCGCAGAAGGGGCCAAGCTGTTTGAAGTACGCTTCTTCGGCATCCAGGACGATTTGCAGCATCTCGGCTTGCTGTGTGTCGGTCGGCAGGTGGTAAACGGACTGCACTGCCTCGGCGGCTTGGGACTTCCAGTCGCCCGTGGGGTTGGTTAGCAGCCTACCGGCCATGGCCATCGAAGCGGCGTCCCCCGGGTTGGCACGGATATGGTAGTAGTATTCGCAGGCGCGGCCACCATCGGCGGCCAGCTTGCTCAGATGGTCGGCGGTGCGTTTGAGCGTCGGTAAGAACCAGCGATCGCGAGCCCAGTGTTGCGGTGGCTCGACCTGCGGGCCACCCAGCGTGCCAAAGTCACATTTCAGCGAGCTGATGAGTTGCTTGCGTGCCTCTCGTCCGCGAATGCCGCTGGTGTTGTTAACGTCGATCAGGTAATCCAGCGGCTTGCTGAGTCGAACGAGCGGTTCGGCGGCGGCCGGGTCACTGAAGTTCATCCCCCAGCTTGAGACGCCGACAATCTTGCCGGGCCAGCGGCTGCGGATATGTTCTGCCGCACGGATGTTGACCAGGGCATCGTACTCGACCGGGGTGTGTTGGCTGCATTTGGGGCAGCGGCACCGCCCGGCGTCGGCCGATTGCATGCTGACGCCGTCGATGGGGAAGCGTGTGAAGGCAAAGTCGATGACGCGCTGCACCCAGTCCCAGGCATTGGGATCGCTGCCGCACATCGCCAGCGGGTGTTTTTTGTCGGGAGCGAGCGCCGGATTGTCGCGAATGATCGCCTCGTATCCCCAACTGTAGATGCCCAGCCCAGAGACGACCTTGATGTTCTGTGCATGCGCCAGGTCGATCAGCCGTTCGACAAGCTTGCCGCGTTCGGGCGTGACGGCATCGGCCAGCTTGAGCGGCCAGGCATGGGTGACGTAGAGACCCCAGATGGCGATCTCGTTGTAGCCGAGTGCCTTCATGGCGGCGAAGCTCTCGGCATAGTCGGCCAGCAGTTCTTCATCGAGCCGCATGGATGGCCAGGCGGTGGTCGGTTCTCCGCGCGAAGCGAGATCGGTGATCCAACCGAGATAACTGCGATGGCGAAATGCGTTGGGTTGGTCTGGTGCAGCGTTCTTCTTTTCCGTTTTTGCAGTTTCATCTGAAGCAAATGAGAACGGAGCCTGCGCGATGTTGCTGGCTACGGTAGCAGTTGCCAGCGCGGCAGAAGAAAGTAGCTGACGGCGGGAGAGGGGCATGGGCGCAGGGTCAGTGGAATTGAAGTCGGGGGCGAACCGTCAATTCAGCTTAGCCTGACTGGAATGGGAATGCCACTACGGCATAGAAGCCGTGTCAAACTTTTCTCGCTGCTGAACGTCCCTTTCAGGGCCGCAGTGTTTTGGATCTGTAACCCGGGGTGACAGAGACGACCCTTCGGGTCTAAGCCGGGACAGCAGGCAAGTCGCCGCTGATATTGATAGAGCGTCTTACGTTGGTTCCTGGTTCGTTCCACGCACCGGACGGATAGTTAAAGTTAACCGTGGTAACTGGCGAGCACCGTACTTGTCGGTTTAACGAGAGTTGTGAACAATGACATTGGCGAACCCTGCCACGAAGAAAATCGTGATCAATCCGAGTTCGCAAGTCCTCGATTCCAAAATCCGCCGTCCTAGTGGAAAGATAGGCAAATCCAAAACGCACGCTCGCAACATTACTACAACTAACGGAATAACGGCAAAGTTGTGACAGAATGCGGTGAGTAAGTCGCCCTTTAAGAAGTACCTCATCGCAGTTGTTAGGCCGCATGCAGGACATGGAATTTCAAATAAAGATCGCGAGGGACATAGGGGAAATGGGAGCAAAGGCCGGGCGACAAAAAATACCAATAGAGAACAAACGATCCACAGGTTTGGAAATGCACGTGTCACGATGGAAAGCACTCCCATTCTGTTACGGACTGCCCCGACTTCAGTTTCTTCGCAACCAAGTAAGCATCAACTCCCATCAGCGGCCACGTGATAAAAATAGAAACGCCAAACGTTAACCCTGCAAGTGCCATTGCACCGATTAGTAGTACAACTCCCTTGGTTACTTGGCCCATTATCATCTGCCCCAGACCGGCGATGCAGCATCCGCTGAGCAAAGCCATCAGCAATGGATCCTTTGGCGGAGACGAGGAAGAAATCTGTTTTGAGGTTCCTTGTTGGTTGGTCATCGGCACAGGGACGAGCATCGATCCGCAATGCCGACATTTGATTGCTTCCGCCGCAATTTCTTCTGCACAAAATGGGCAACGTTTTCTTGAAGTGTTCGCTTGGCTTGTTGGTGGTGGTTGAAAGGCCGTGAAAATTTCTTCCGGTGAATCCGGCCTTGCCACGATAAAGCTAGACTTACACTTTGGGCATGTCAGAGTCTTGCCGATTGCGGCTTCGGGCGCTTGAAGTCGCGCGTGACACTGTGGACAGTCGACTATGGTTGGCATTGAAACTCGGGTTTGCAGTTCTATCGCGTGTTTTGAAGCAATGGATGTTTCTTTAAATCCGTAGGCCATGAACGCGAGGGACTCGTTTCCGTGGGCGGCTCGATTGCACGCAGGAATGTTCTGCTGCCGACACCATGCTCGCCCTGCAAGTTGGTTCGACGCTACTTAATCTCATACTTAAACTGCCCGTCAGTATCGACGCCGATGGCGACCTTGGAGATCGAGCCTCCTTCGGCCATTGTTGTCAAAAACTCCGACGACAGTTGCGGCAAGAGTGTGCGGCTGATGATGTGGTCGATGTTGCGGGCACCGCTTTCGACCTCGGTGCAGCGGCTGGCGATCGTGGGGACCAGTTCCGGGGCAAAGATCACTTCGGCCTGGTAGTTTTCCTTGATGCGGCGCTTCACCTGGTTGAGCTTGAGCTGAATGATGTTCTTCAGCACTTCATCGCCGAGCGGGAAGTACGGCACGATGGTGATACGCCCGAGGAACGCCGGCTTAAAGACCTTGAGCAGCTCGGGATAGAGTGCCTGGGCCAGCCCGGCGGAGTCGGGCATGGTGTCGGGATCGGCACAGAGCTTCATGATCGTGTCGCTGGCGGCGTTGCTGGTCATCAGGATGACGGTGTTCTTGAAGTCGATGTCGCGCCCTTCGCCGTCGCGGAGCAGGCCTTTGTCAAAGACCTGGTAGAAAATTTCTTGCACGCCGGGGTGGGATTTTTCCAGTTCGTCGAGCAGCACCACGCTATAGGGGCGACGGCGGACCGCTTCGGTCAATACGCCACCTTCGCCGTAGCCGACGTAGCCCGGCGGGGAACCCATCAGGAGGGAGACTTTGTGCTCTTCCTTGAACTCCGACATGTTGATGGTGGTCATGTTCTGTTCGCCACCGTAAAGCAAGTCGGCGAGGCCGATGGCGGTTTCGGTCTTGCCGACGCCGCTGGGGCCGACCAGCATGAAGACGCCGATTGGGCGGCGCGGGTCCGTCAATCCGGCGCGTGAGGTGCGGATGCTTTGGGCGATCGCTTCGAGGGCATGCGACTGGCCGACGATGCGCTCTTCCATTTTCTCCTTGAGGTTGAGC
>JAWXCH010000352.1:0-3735 GCA_034440595.1 Planctomycetota bacterium
CCATATTTGAGTCTCTCCGCTCTGCGGAGGCACGTGCGGTCCTGAAGAAACTTCAGGCCGAAGTGCCAGATGTGCCAAATACAAGACTGCACGCCGTCATGCGCGAGATCTTCGCAACGCTACAACCGGCCTTGGTGCACGGTGCAATGGTTGAAACGTTAAAGCGAACTCGGAGCCTACTTCCTATTGGCCCCCTTATTGATCGCCTCCCGGAATCGCTTCACGCCGCAGCGCTTACGATTGACATCCGCCCAGCGGATCATGATCGTTTGGTCAATGCCCTGCAGGCACAGCTCGACGACGCCATGCGCTGGACTTGATTCGAATGTATTACCCCTATTTCCGTGGCAAACAATTCGAATTGATAACTATCCGCGAGACTGCGACGCTAATGGCCGAGTCTCACTTCGTGCCAATTGTCGAGCCAGTCAAAGAGGCCCTCGGCGGATTGGATCGCGCATTGAAGGCCGTTTGTGATGCCAACGGTGGGGCGATCGTTATCGTTAATCCATTCCATGGTGAACACAGTAACAACGGGGCGGAAATCTCGACACTTCTCCAAGACGGGTATGCCAAGAATGCTGCTGTAGAGGTGGGAATTCTGCTTCGGGACGGCATGAGCATTCAGCAAACGGTGGAATGTTGCTCACAGCACAACAACCACCCGTTAACGTTAGTACATGCAGGATTTACTCAGGCCAAAGCTCTCTCGGCAGCGCTGGTTGAGGCTCACATTAGCTGTAGGAACGTCTTCTTCGAAGATTATTGCGGAAAACTTTACCGCAAACATTTTTCAAGCGGCAATCGTATTCTTTTACGCGATGGTTTCCAGCGCCGTCGCAATAAAGACCACCCGCCTGTCGAGGCCTTTTCTGATCTTCACGCCACCTACGAAGAAGAGGGAATGACTGGATTCGGCGATTTCTTGATCGTCGGTGACGATTTTTCGGAATCGGGTGGACCGGCCTATGCCGTTGCGATCCACCTAACATTCATCGATAGCGATCAAGACGATGCAATGTTCATTCATCACTTTGTGTCAACTAGTCAGGACACGCCCACTGATCCCGCAGGCAAGTTCGCCGAGGCCTTGGAGAAGTTGGTTGCGGAACTTGATTCTGGCAATAGCAAGATTATTGAGACCAGTGCCGTTCAGGAATTCCGCGCACTGCACAATGCGGGCCACTTTCCAGGGCTGGGCTCGGTAAAGAAGCTCTCAATGAAACACCACATCGAAACACTTGCAGAGTATTTCTCCTAACGCGTCGATGCCTGCGCGTTGCTGTCCAGAATGTTTCGATGACCGCGGATTGCGGCGGAGCATCATTCCCGCGCTGGCGCCGACGCATGGCACATGCGATTTCTGCGGTTCGCTTGATGTGGACCTCGTCGATCCCAAGCAGTTGGCTGACTATTTTGAATTGCTCGCCAACGTCTACGAGGCTGATCCCGGTGGCAAGCCGCTAGTTGAATGGATGAAAGAGGACTGGCAGCTTTTTACGCATGCACGCATGGACTCGGCACACGCCAAGGAGCTCTTGAGTAAAATCTTGAACGATGGGGAGGTTGTCCGCAAAAATTTCTCGCCGTCGGCGTTATACAAGAGCGAAGGCTTGGCGCGATGGGAAACACTGCGTGACGAACTAATGTACAAGAATCGCTATTTTCTGGACGAAACTCTCGATATTGATCGCCTGAAAGAACTATTAAGTCATTTGCCCGCTGACGATCTCCCGACCAAATGGCACCGTGCGCGTATACGAAGTGGGGACGCAAACTATCTCGTCGGTGAGATGGGTGCTCCACCGAAGCGACTCGCAACTCATGGCCGGGCCAACCCTCCCGGTATTCCATATCTCTATCTGAGTTCGCTTCCTGAGACTGCAGTTGCAGAAGTGCGTCCTCATACTGGAGAAGTTGCATGCGTCGCCGATTTTACAGTTGCCGACAGACTCAAGGCAGTGGACCTCAGGAATCCACGCAAGCTCGTATCACCCTTTCTGTTGGCAGACGCTAGCGCAATTGGTCAGTTGCGGGCGGACGTACCCTTCCTGGAGCGACTCGGCGACGAATTGACTCGGCCAGTCCTCCCACAGGGAGCTGCGATCGATTATGTCCCGAGCCAATACTTGTGCGAGTTCATTAAGAAATGCAACTTCGATGGCGTCGTATATCGAAGTGCTGTTAGCTCCGGAATAAATCTCGCGCTGTTCGATCCACGTAAGGCTACCCCAGGCACCGTATCGTTGTACACCGTAACTCGCGTGACGGTCGATGTGGATCCAGTTTAGTCCCAACGATGACGGGCCGAGCCTGAAGCATTTGAGAAAGATCACCTATTCAACCAAAGGCATCTTTGCGGCCCTCAACTCGCGCAGCAATTCCTTCTCCCAATTTCCTGCACTATCCATCTTGATGTATACGATCCCATCAAAGTCGGAGGGTGTTTCCAATCCCGGGGTGATCAACGCACACACTCTCTCCTGACCTAAGTGTGAAAGGAAGTACCCAAGCTCAAGGATGACATTTTGGCGCGCCCGCGGGAACAACTTTCCCTCTTCGCGTCCGCCCATATCGTCATCAGTCATTGCTACGATCGCAAACGTAACCAATTCGGCCTCTTCAATAAATTTCGTAAGAAGATGCCTCCCCATATTGGGTTGCTCATGGAGCACAATCGGCTCCAGACCAACTGTCGTAAGCATTTTTATCAACGCCGATCTGGCAGCTTCATTTTGACCGTGGACGACAAAGACACGATTGGGCGTGCGGTCATCTGACGCATTCTTGATTTTTGTCGCCACAGATGGGGACGCGATTGACAGGTCAGGGGCCAGTATCTCCGTGTTTGAGGATGGATCGTGGTGATTGGCGGCGATACGAATAATGAAAACCGAGAGCAAAGAGTTTTCCGCTGTTGTAGCAGCGGGATAAGCAAGTGCGTATTCAACGATGGCGTTGGCGCGTTCACGCCGTGAACCAAGCTCACGCCCTGCCTTGACGTCAGATATTCCTATTTCCAACAAAAAATCGTCGATCTCTGTGTGACTCAACAACGCGACAACTTTTTTCGCCTCGAGCAACTCCCGCCGAGTGGGGACGCTGATTTTCTTATTCCCGAAGCGGGCGACTTCGGCATCGCGGAATCTGTAACCGTCTTTCGCGAGAATCGCAAAGAGGTCTCGATCCTTTATCGCCCAATGATTCCTATTGAATTCGAACTGTCCAATGTCCAGTTCGGTTCGAAGCTTCCAAAGTTCATCATTCACCAACAACTTCCTGCTCGGAATAGGATGTACCTTGAGACTTATGCTCCGCGCAGCGGCCTGGAGATTTTCAATCTGAACGATATGCGCGACTTCTTCGGCGCGCCCTTCTTGCATGAGGACACAGGGCCACGATTTGATCCAGTCAATTGCATCGGAGGATAAGTTTTTCAACTGTTCGGAAATTGCGTCACTTGTATATTCGAGGAAGCGGCCTTTCTCAAATTCGATGGTCGAAATTAATTCGTCTTCTACTTGGTGAGATACAAGAAGGCTATACATGTGAGGCGCGTTGGCTCGTTTTTTTAGATATCAAGGGAACGCACGGACAGATTGCTTTGCACTAGGACAGCTCGACATTACACCGGCACCTGCGCCCCCACCGTCAACCTCCGCATCCTCCTCCGCTGCCCGTGATAATCATTCACCGCATTGTGCTGGGTGCACCGGTTATCCCAAACCGTCAACG
>JAWXCH010000353.1:0-11799 GCA_034440595.1 Planctomycetota bacterium
GACGAGTGCGGTCCCAAGCTCCCCGACGGTAGATGATGTGCTGATCGACGGTGCTGGCCAGGAGTGGACGATCCTGGCACTGCAAGCGGCGACATGGAACACGCGCTGGAACTGCTTGTGTCGCCTGGTTCCACCGGTGCCGATTGGCGAGTAAATAATGAAATTCTTATAGCGCGACAAAGGAGTCTCACATGGCCGATACATTGACCTCGCAGCTAAAGGCCTCTCTGCACTGGCTGTTTCAAGAACCGCTCGGTCTGTCGACGGTACACGATAGTGCGAAGCTGGAATACAACGAGACGTTTGCCGATGGTGTCTCGCCCGAGCAGGCGGACAAGATCTGGCACAGTTCGCGAACACTCATTTCAGCGGCGAGCGATGACCTGGATCTGTCGGCACTGGCGCAGACGATCTTTGGGACCACCGTGACGATTACGCTGGCTCAGATCCGCGCGATTTTGATCATCAACACGGCCACCGACGATGGCGAAGTCCTAATCGTAGGTGCCGCACCGGCCGATACATGGTCGGCCTGCTTTGGAGATGCCAGTCACACAGTGGAGGTGCCGCCCGACAGTTGCCTCTTGCTTTGCAATCGCATCAGCGGCTGGCCGGTGGTCGCCGGGGTGAGCGATACACTGCGAATTACCAACGCCGGCAGCGGGAACGTGACGTACCGCATCGCAATATTGGGTTGCTCGATGTAAGAGTCACGAATGGTGGGCGGAACTCATCCATTTTTGTCACTCGCACTGCTATCTGCCGATGGTATGGCGCGCTGCCTTCCCTGCCATCGGACCATCAACCACATGACGTAGCCCCAGAGTAGCCCGACGGCAAAGCAGACCGGGATCATCAGCAGGAACTTGAGGATCGAGGCCATATTGCGCGTCGACGGATCGAAAGCCAGGCCAATGAGCCCAAACACGCAGAGGATTGTGGCGGTAGTCCCGCCAAACATGCGCAGCCCTCCGACGACAATGCAATCATACCGCGTCGGCAGCGGCATTTGCGGCGCGACGTTATCAGCAGTCGGTCCGCTGGCGGCGTATTGCCCGTCGTTGAGGTTGTAAGGGTTGGTGTTCAGCGAAATGTCCTATTTACTGTCACCAGGGAATGCCGAGCATCTCCTACTCACTCATTCTTTGGAAGACGCTTCCTTCTTGGCCGGCGTGTTGAGTTGTTTGATCGCCTGCTTGGCGGCGTTGCGGATCTCGGGCAGGCGCTCCTTACTCAGTTCTTCGAGGACCGGTAGGACTTGTTCTGGCGTGCCAATCTCGGCGAGGGCAAAGATGGCGGTGGACCGGTCGAAGTCCGAAGGTTGGCGACTGCTGCCAGTTAGCTCTCCTTTGGCTATGCCGATCAAGCTGGGAATAGCAGCGTTTGCAGCAGGACCCATTGCGGCCAACGCAGCAGCTACGTCGTGCACAAAGTTGTCCTTAAGAAGCTGTTCGGCCAGTGGTGCCGCGGCAGCGCTGGCCGCGGGGCCAATTTGCCCGATGGCCTCAATTGTACGGCGTCGAATCAGAAAATCAGAATCATTTATGCGCTGGATGAGCACCGGCACAACTTTCTCCGGTTGACTATTTATTCTTCCCAGCGCGGAAATCGCATCGCATTGCAGATCCGTCGCGCTGGTCGATCCAGGCGCCGCAATGGCAAGTAAAGGTTCGACGGCCGCTGCCGCGACCGGACCGAGTTGCCTTAGAGCTTTTACTGCTTCCTGCTGCAATTCAGGATCAGGATTCTTCAGCGCCGCCAGAAGTGTGGCGACGGCGAACCCGCCATCATTCTCAAGCGAACCGAGGGCGGCCACCGCAGTATACCGTCGATACGGGTGCTTCATGTGTGGCAGCAGCTTTAACAACACTGTGCGCTTGTCTGGAATGATCTTGGAAAGTGCCACAAGTGCCTCTGCCATGTTTTCATTGTCCGCCAGGTGCGCCTCGAGGGCTGGTATAGCTGCCGCGGCAGGTGGGCCGATATTGCCCAGCGCTTTGGCGGCAGACTTAAAGTCGTCGGACGAGCTTAAGAGCGGAATCAGTTCAGGTACGGCTGCTGCCGCTGCTGGACCGATCGAGCCAATGGTAATGATGCACCTTTCATCACCCGCTTTGAGTTTTTCTCGCAACAAGGGTAGTGCTTCGGCACCGTTGGGCAGCTTACCCAACGCCCAGTACGCGTCATGTTTCAACTTGTGATTGTATTCGACGATTAACCGCAGTGGTTTTAGCAACTCCGGGTGATTGGAATCGAGTATTGGGAGTACTACGGTGGCGCGTTGTCTGATCTGTTCATCAGGCGATGAGAGCGCTTGCTTGAGAATCGCAACCGCTTCAACTCGTTCTGTTTCGGAAAAACCCTGTGAACCAAATCTGGCCAGTCCACCAATCACTGAAAGAAGTTGATCCAATTCCTTTCCAGAGGAGGTCTTCGCTCTGGCCAACACGGCTTGATAAGCCGGTGAACCAAGCCCACCCAAGTACTCTGTGAAATTGATACTATCTGGGTCCTCAATCGTAGCCACCTCGTTGATCAGAAACGGGATGACCTCGGGTGAAGCAGTACCGATCTGCGAAAGGTCATAGTAAATGGTGTCTTTCCTGTATCCGGTGGCCGCTTTATACGCCTCCATTAGCGGTTTCACCAGACCAGCCGCCTCGTCGGCGCGATCTCTGATTGCACTGCTGTACCAATCGTCGTTTTCGTTATCCTTGTCGGTCAATCCTGCAGCAATGTGTTTTTCCAGTGGCGCCCAATCGTATCCCCAGCCCGCCAAAACGGCGGCAGCAGCGCGGTGGACCGACTTGTCAGGATCGTTGAGCAACGGGGCAATTCGCTCTGAAAGTCGCTGCGCCGGCAACGAAGTGCGCGAACCAAACAATCGAATCACTTCGGCGCGACCGGCCGCAGGGTTTTTGCTGTCCAATGCGAACTCCAGCAACACTTCCAGCCCCGGGTCCTCTTGGTCGATCAGTAGGCTGACGATTTTATGTCGCTGCGAATCGTCCGTGGTGGCAATTGAGCAGGCTTTCAAAGGAGCAACGAGTTGCGGTTTCGCTTTGGTATTGCCGTCGATGAATTCGATCGCTTGCTCTCTCTGCTCATCGTTTTTCAGCATGGCAAGAAGCTGATCGGCGGTGGCTTCGTCCCAGGTATATGCGCCGTGCCCAGAGTTGGCTACCGCGACGATCTTTTCATCTTCGTCCTGGATGGCCGCAACGAGCAACGCGGCGCAGGCAGGGGAGTCATTCAAGCCACCGTTATTGGCTATCGTCTGTAGCGCGGACTGTCGCAGCGATCTGTCATCGAGTTGCTGAGCCAGCGGAATAACTCGGTCAAACCATTTTTTCTCCTGCGGTTGCAACTTTGCCAGGGCGATGGTGGCCCAGAGGGTTGCGGCTTCTGCTGGGTTTGATTCGGCTGCATCAATCAGCTTGGGCAGCGCAACACCACAGCGGTCGCGGTACTCAACAAGTATTTCGAGATACTTCTGACGGGCGGTGCCATCCTTGGCAGCTAAGAACTCATTGATCAGAGGGGGAAGAGCCGCGCGACCGGCATTTCGGATCGACTGTCGTAGTTCCCAAGATTGATCGTCGGACTCGTGTTTGATCGACGCGATCAGGACCGCGAGCATTGCGTCATCGACCTGGCCTTGCTTGTTCAGCGCTTGGGCAGCGAATATCCGTACCGACTCATCCTTATCCGCCAGGGCACGTTGATAATACGGTACCGCTTTGTTCGGCTGGACCATCTTGCCGAGGAGCTTCAGCGCCAGTTTTCGCATTTCGACGGAGTCGCTTTTGAGACCAGTACGGACCGTCGCTTTGGCCGCATCCGGTTGTTCTTTAATCCAATCATCTAGCTGATGATCTTCTAAAGACAAGAGCCGTTCGGTTTCAGCTTTTCTGACTTCTGGATCGTTAGGCACAATTGCGGCAATGGTCTCTAATACTTGCTGGCGAAAGTGCTGTTGCGAATCGTCCGCCGCCAGTTCCTTGAGCTTGGGGGCTGCATCATTGGCGGCTGGGCCAAACGCTTTGAGTACTTCCAGCACACGAATTTGCACGTAGTCGTCAGACGTGTTTAGGGCATCCAGCAATGCTGGGACTGCCGCTGCGCCTAATGTTGGGGTCTGTTGAAGTGCGGTCAGAACATCTTTGGCTGTGTCTTGATTCTTGAGCATCGCAGGGAGCAATTTGACTGCCTCGGTCCCTGATGCGTCGATTTTGAGCAGAGCGGCGAATGCCTCGACTGGGTATTTGTCGCTTGATGCGATTCGAACTAGATCCGGGATGGCATCTTTCGCCGCAGGGCCGATGGCACCAAGCGTGGCAAAGGACGTTTTTGGTACCTCGCAACCTTCGTTTTTTAGTAGCGGGATGATTTGCGGCAACGCGACCGATGCGGCGGGCCCAAAGGCCTCTAGGCCGCGCAACAAATCATTTGTTGACGAGTTTTCATCTCCCAAGGCGGTTGCCAGCCGTTGCGGCAGATCGTTTGGTGGGAGCTTGTTTTGAACGGTGACCAATGCCATGGCAACCAACGCCGAATTTTTGAGGCTGGTATCTTTGTCACCCGCCCAACGCGACAGCAGCGGCATCACCAGTTCAAGATTGGCTCCAATCTGACCAAGAGCGTAGGCGACCGAATCGCGACCGTCCCCATCGAGCTTTTCTGCGTACTCGACAATCGCGGGCACGGCCGCAGCAGCGTCTGGTCCCTGCTTGTAGAGCGTTGTCAGGGCATAGTCTCGGACCATCGGTTTCGGGTCCTTCAGCGCCGCGGCGACCAGTGTGACACGTTGATCATTGTCTTGCTCGATTGTCAACTTGATACACTTCGTGCGTATCTCAGGATTAGCGGCCTGAGTGATTCCCGCCGCTACCACGTTGCTGAGTTCCGGCACTTTTTTGTCGTATTCGACGGGATCGAATCGAACAGCAGCCGCAGCGCGTAAGGTAGGATCGGCACTCGTGTTGGTCAAGATCGCCCGATGCAGTTTGTCTAGCGCAGCCTGTTGCTCCTCGCGCTTCGCACGATCGTCTGAGTAACTCAACAGTGGCATATGGAACACGGCCATAGCACGGCGAAGTGCTGGTTGCTTTTCATCCTCCGCTAATTTGCAGAACAATGCCGAGACTTCTTTCGCATTCTTTCGCATTCTTTTGCCATTCCTGTTTGACGTCCCAACCCAGTTCTTCTTGCTCAACTGCCTGATCCAGCAACAAATGATACTTCGATTCCGGTGAATCCAGATACTTGGCTAGCGAAGCGACCGCAACTTTGCGAATCGCCTCGTCGGGATCTTTTGCGGCGGTTTCCAGAATCGGTTTGGCTTCAGGGAAAGTTGGTTCGATCTTCCCCAAAGCTTTAAGGCCCCCTTCACGCACTGTTTTGTTCTCCGACTGTGCGCACTTGGTCAGAGCGACAAAGATTTCGCGGGAAGTTGGGCGGATTTCGGCAAGCTTATCTACGGCTCTTGACCGCTCATAGGCAATTCCGATTCCATCTGTTGAGGTAGCTAATCGGATCAACCTGTCGACTACCTTCGCACCTGGTTTCGACAAATGGGTTGCAGCATTGAATGCATTGGATTTCAACAAATAGTCTCGAGAAGACCAGGCTGCCAGGATTTCGACTTCGGCACCAATTTTCCCCATCGCTTCTGGGGCAGCGTGCAGGTAGTCATACCCTTCTTTATCACTAATAAAGTGTGCTTTGATCTCGGGCAACGCTCCTTTGGCCGCAGGTCCTATCTCCGCGAGAACACGTAATACGTCGTTCTTCTCCTTATAGTTTTTATCCCGCAACGCGGCTGCCAACCGTGGCACCGCCGGTTCAGCCGCCGGCCCGAAACCTTTCAACGTTTCGAGTGTTTCCTCGCGTACCTTTTCATCCGAGTCATTGATGAGTGGAATCAACTCCCACACTGCGTCAATTCCATGTTCCTTAAGATAAGGAACGGTATCAGCGGCTTCTGCCCGGACGATTGGACTAGGGTCGTTCAGCGCTCCTCGCAGCGCCGAAAGGAATTTGGGAGTTTCCGCTTTCTCCAGATACGCAAGCCCATCGACTGCACGGCGTCGCACCTCGGGGTGCGGGTGAGTCAACGCCAGCTCGACGAGGGCGGGAATTTTTTCGTCGTCAGAACTATCCAACTTCTTCCGTGCATCATCGGGGATCGGTGAATCTGCCGGAAGCGATTCACCGCTGAACGGTTTGGCTGGTGCTGGGACGGAGTCCGGGCGCGTGCGTTCGACCAGTTGGACCGGCTTGGCGTTGTTGGCTGCAGTGGCATCCCCGGTGCCATCGGGGGTGGCGTTGTCCTCGCTGCTTTCACCATCGCGGGCATCTGCCATGGATGGATCGGCCTCACCTGCGGCAAACGGATCTCCTTCGTCAGCCCCTTCTGGCGCGGCTTCATCTGTGTCACCAGAAGTGGCGTTGTTTGGTTGCAGGACAATTCTCGGTGTGACCGGTTTTTCTTCACAGCCGATTATGGTCCCGACGCACAGCAAGAGCATTGCTGCGATGAAACGCGAAATGTAGGTCGGTGATAATAACTTGCGCATGGTGACTCCTGCCCTGCAAAACGAATTGATTGATATGAGAATCTCTCTGAAAACGGTTGAACCGCCAGCAGCTATTTTGACTGGCGGAGGGGGATTCCGCAAATCGGGGGGGGTAAATAGAGCAGGTGCGCGGGGGAACAGGTGAGCAGATGGAAATAGTGCCACCGGGAATGGGGCTGTAACCGGTCAATCGGTCACTATACCCGCCGTGTAATACACGCTGTCTCCCGTGAAAGAGAACCTACTCCGCCAGATTCGCCAGGCATTGCTTCAGGTTGTCGATGCTCTCTTTTGCCAGACGTTCTACGCCCGGGGTGTAATCAAAGACCTCGACGGAGACCCAGCCGCGGTAGTCGATCTCGCCAAGTGCCGCGAGGATCGGCTCGAATTTCACTTCGCCGAAGCCCGGCCCTTGCAGGTTGGGGTCGTTGGCATGGAAGTGGACCAGGTAGTCACGGTTGTCGCGGATGAGCTTGGGGATGGGGATTGTCTCACCGCTCATGGCTTTGACATCCAGGTGCAGCCGGACCTGCGAGGATCCGACCATGTTGCATAGTTCGACTCCGGTGGCGGCGGTGTTCAGAAAGTTTCCCTCGGTAGCGGCGAGTGGTTCCACGGCGATGGTGACCTCGGTCTCTTCCAGCACGGGCACCACTTGCGAAAGCACATCGGCGGCGTGGCGCATGGCCTCGGAGTGGGTGACTCCTGGGAGCAGGTTGCGCTGCTGCGGCGAGCCGAGGACCATCAGCGAGCCGCCGAGGTCGCGGCAGAGGCGCGCCAGTTCGGCCAGATAGTCGGCGGTTTTTTTGCGCACGGCAGCGTCGGGCGTGGTGAGGTAGAAACCTTCGGTCTTGGCCAACAACCAGTGCAGGCCGACTACTTCCAGCCCGGCGGCGGCGGCTTGCTGTTTTACTTCGGTACGTTGCTGCGCCGTGACCGCCGTGGCGGATGTGGCCAGCGTGAATGGGGCGATCTCGATGCCGGTGTAACCACATTGGCGGGCGAAGTCGAACCCGGCGGGGATGGAGCGGTCGTTGAATGTTTCGTTGCAGATGGCGAATTTCATGGCTGGGCTCTAGTAGTTTGACGGTTTGAATCTTTTACCGCGGAGGACGCGGAGCAGAACGCAGAGAAATTATCCACCCATGCTCCAATTCAACCATTATCCTGTGCATCATGTCTATCCTTGTTCAAAAAAAGGAATCACGAAAAATGGAAAGAACAAGGATGAACGGGATGGACTGGATAGGGGGCAAGTATCTTCTCTGCGTCTGCCATCAGTGGCCTCTGCGGTAAAATCTGACGGTACGATTTGTTCTCTACTCCATTCCGTTGAGCAACGGGCTATCTGCTTTCTTTTTTCGGATACTGATCTTGTGCGGCTTGCGGTCTGCCAGCTTTTTGCCATTGGCGGTGGTCGGTGCGCTGGTGAGTGGCTCGGCGGCACCGTCGAGCGGATCGCCCGGCTGGATTGTTGCGAGACGTTCTTCGATGCGCGCGGCGTACTGCTCGGATAGTTCGCACGCCAGGTAGCGGCGGTTCAGTTTCTTTGCCACGCAGGGAGTCGTGCCGCTGCCGCCAAAGGGGTCGAGCACGACCTCTCCCTCATTACTGCACGCGCGAATAATCCGACCGAGGAGTTGTTCCGGCATTTGACAACCATGCCAGCCGGCACGCTGTTTGAATGTGCCGGCCACGCGCGGAAAATACCAGGTATCTTCCTCGGCCTGAAAGCCATTGGGCAAATCCTGCGGGCGGAGGATCCAGGTATCGTCCGGCAGGCGGCCAGCGGGGTTGGCGCGTGTGTCCCCATAAACAAGTTGCCGCGCGGACGGGACGCGGATCGCTTCGACGTTGAAGGTGAATTTTTCGGGATCCTTCACCATTTGAAACAGATGCGCGTGCGAGCGGGTGAACTTGTATTTGCAGTTCACGCCAAATGTGTAGTACCAGATGACCCAACTGCGGCAGGTCAGGCCCAGTTCGCGCTGCATGAGGACTTTTAGTTCGGCGGCGTACTCATCTCCAATGGCCAGCCAAAAGGTGCCGTCCGGCTTGAGCAGTCGGACGACCTGCCGCATCCAGTCGGCGGACCAGGCCAGATAGCGATCGCTCTCGAGCTTGTCGTGGTAGACATCGTAGTCGTACCCGATGTTGAACGGTGGATCGGCAAAAGCGAGATCGACGCAGCCATCGGGCAACGACTGCATCGCGGCGATGCAGTCCCCCTGATGGATTCGATTGAAATCGTTCAAGTGGTGCGTCCTTTCGGTTCAGCGGCGTGGCAAAGTGTTGCCAGTCATGGTAACAAGTTAGCGCGCGCTGGCAAGCGGGCGGGGGTGCGCCCAGAGAGTTGAGAGGAGAAAGTGGAGAGTAGAGCAGGTGAGAAATACACTTAATCGTGTGCTGCTCTACTTTCTACTCTCTACCTTCTATTTTCTCGCCGGCCCGCACCCGACGCTGGGGCGACGACCTCTCCCGGCAAACGGGAGAGGTGAATGCTTTGCACCCTAAGCAGTGGCAAATCCTGTAGGTGGTACGCCGTTCAAACAATATCAAATAATCAATGACTAATAACAAATAGCAAATCGCGCTGGTGAACATACTCGCATCGATTTGTTATTTTCTATCAATTATTTTTTATTTATTATTGGCATTTATCATCGTCCAACGCCAGGGATTGAGCCAGTGTCACACCATCACGCCGCTGGTTTTGTTTCTGGTTGCGCTGCGGCAGCCGGTGGGGTTGTAGCCGGGGGAGTTGTGTCTGGCTTTGCCGGATCAGGGGTTGCGTCGGCTGCTGCTGGAGGTTCTTCGCCGCTGATGACTTGTTTCAACGCGGTGCGCAGTTGCTCGTCGAATCTGGCACCGCCGCCGACAAAGAGTCGCGCCACCTTCCCGTCGCGGTCGATGATCACCGTTTGTGGAATCGCGGTGGCACCGTACCGTTCGGCGACGAGGCCGTCGCTGTCCAGGGCCACCTTCAACTCCAGTTTCAGTCGCTCCAATACCCCTTTGATCCGATCGGGCGTTTCCTGCAAGTTCACACCGACCAGTTGCACCTTTTGATCGGCGAACTCGCCGGCCACTTCGTGAATCTGCGGCATCACTTGCAGGCAAGGGCCGCACCAGGAAGCCCAGAAATCGAGAATGATGATATTTCCCTTTTGATCGGCAAGGTTGAACTTGCCACCATCGACCAGATCGAGCGTGACCGCCGGGGCCGGTTTGCCCACCAGGGGAGACTCGCGACCATCTTGCGAGCCGTCGCCGGAACCAGGTTCGGGAGGCTCTAAGGGGTCCAGCGCGGGGATCAACTTCCACCCGTGAAACGCCAGGTTTGCTGCACCGGCTTCAATGGCCGGGCCAATCAACAATTGATCGATCTGCTTCAAATCGACTTTGCACTCTCCGAGTAGTTCGCTGCGACCGGACAGCACCGTTCCGGTCAGCTTGTCGGCGACAAAGGTCAGACGATTGGAATCGCTAGGAATGGTTTGCACACGAGTGCCGACGATGGCTGGAGGCGCGACGGCATCAGGCTTCTTGTCGGGTTCTGGTTTCACGTCTGGTTTAGCGTCTTCGTCCGGTTGACCGTCTTTGAGGTTCAACTCAGGATGCAGCCAGATGATGCGCGCGACGGTATTGCGCTTGACGGTGCGTTGATCCAGGCGGACTTCGATGGTGAGCGAGTCCTTGTCCATACTCAGCAACCGGCCGCGTAAGTAGTCGCCCGTCACGGATCGAATCAGATGCGTCGGCGGATCGTTGCGATCCATCCGCGGCAGTGTTAGCAGGCGGTCTTTCTTGGTCCTGGGGATGGCAATCGGCGGAGCGTTGGGCATCAGCTCCACCGCCTGGATCTGCGCATGGGGGATAAACTTTGTCGTTGTGGTGCTGCTAGTGAAATGAATGCCCTCTTCGTCCATGCTGGTGATCTGGCCGGGCAGTGTGTCACCGGAACGGAGATGGACCATCGCGGTGGTATTCGAACTGTTGGCTGGATGAGGAGGGGTCAACTGGACGGGAGACCGAATAGTGACTACACCGCGTCGCACTCGTAAGCCTGGCGGGGCAGGGTAAGCCTGATTTTGAGCGGCAGGTTTGGGTGGCACATCGCGATAAACGACTTTCGCCGAAACATTTTTGGCCAGCGGAGTTCCCACCGTGCTGTGTCGCGGTTTCCAATGCAGGCAACTGGTTTCTCCTTCCGTGGCATCCGATAAGTTGCCATGCAGCATCGCTCCGGCTGTTTCCAATCGGCCTTCGCCGCGAGTCAGGCCCGACGGCACCCCGGCGGGGTTCAAGCCGGCCAGCGACTGCAACGAATCGATCGGAAAAGCGAGCGGCTCCTGAATGCCAGGACACTGTAGCCATAGCTTGCCCGCCTCGACCTTTTGCAACTGGCCCCCTACGCGTGCGCCGGTCAGGTGTACGGCACGGAACGGGCGAGGCTGCGTCTCAATATTGCCGGACAAGATCGCGTCGCGGACTTGCTTAAGCGGCAGGCGTTTTTCGCCGTCGTCGGTTTGCAGGATGAACTCTTGCGTTTCACCATCGAAGGACTTCAACTCGCCGGCGGTGATGATGCCATCGGCCGTTTGCAAATTGGACTTTTGCGCGTTGCCCGGCAGCTCTCCATTCCAGCGACTAATGCGCAGTTTTTCCAGCCGGATATCTCCCCCGGCGTTGTTGATCAGTTGCAAGCCGCCGTAAGTCTGCGGTTTATCTTGTGGAACATTGAGCGTGGCGATCTTCTTACCGTGCGATGAATAGATCAGCATCCGACCGGCCTCTTGGTCCAGATAGGCCAGCAAGTGCGCGCGATTGGGAGCAGGCTCGGCCAGTTGCAGCGCGGCGACATCGGCTTTGTCGGCAGTCTCGCGAATGGCAACCAGGTCGCTCTGCCAGACTTCGAAGCGAAACGCGGTTTGAAAGCTCTTGGGATCGGCACCGACACCGAGCGCCAGCGCAAACTCCGGGCGTTTCTGCCAGGAAATTTCAAACTCAAAGCAGGCCTTGGCCGGTGCCGCAAAGTCGCGCCGCAGGATCGCTCCGCCGACATTGGTGCTGAGGTGGCCAGATTCTTGCTGCCAAGCATTGGCAGGCCCCTCGGTTTGCCAGCCTTGCAAGCCGTTAGGTCCAAAAAACAGCAAATCGTCGCCGCCATTCCAGCGGATCATTCGCCGAATGACCGAGCGGTCGACGTGCAGTTTTCCAA
>JAWXCH010000354.1:0-10075 GCA_034440595.1 Planctomycetota bacterium
AAACAAGTATCGCGCTGTCAAACGACGCCTGGAGAAGCACGAAGGTCCAACACGGTTGATCGGCGACACGGCTTGCATGGAACGAGTCCGTCAGTTGATTGGCAAGGTCGCACCGACGCAGTCCAGCGTGCTGATCCTTGGCGAGACCGGCACAGGCAAGGAGCTGGTCGCGCGCAGCGTTCACGACCAAAGCCTGCGTGCCGAGGCACCCTTTGTCGCCGTCAATTGCGGCGCTCTGCCAGAAAACCTGATCGAGAGCGAACTGTTTGGTCACCGCAAGGGTGCCTTCACCGGTGCCGACGAGCATCGCGTCGGGCTGTTTGAAGTGGCCAATGGCGGAACGATGTTCCTCGATGAAATCGGCGAACTGCCCAAGTCGATGCAAGCCAAACTGCTGCGTGTGCTAGAAAGTGGCGAAATCCGTCGTGTTGGCGATAACCACTCCACCACCGTCGATGTGCGGCTGATTTGTGCCACGCACCGGCGACTGGACGAAATGGTCGACGCGGGCGATTTTCGAGAAGATCTGATGTTTCGCATCAACACCTTTGAGATCACGCTGCCGAGTCTGCGCCAGCGTATCGACGATGTGCCTCTACTGGCGCGACATCTGTTGACACGTTTCATGCCAGCGGCGCGCAGTGCGACCGAGATATTCACCGCCGAAGTCCTGGAAGTGCTGAAATCGCACCCTTGGCCCGGCAATGTTCGCGAGTTGGCCAACGTGATCGAGCATGCCACGATTTTGTGTGACAAGCTCCCGATCGATGTCGATCACTTGCCCAACAAGCTGGAGCCGCGCCGAGTGCGCGAACCGCAGATCCGTACGTTTGGCCAGCTCACTTTGCGTGAGCTGGAACTACAGGCCATCCACGACACCCTCGAGCGCAACGGCGGCAGCAAACCCAAAGCCGCCGAAGTTCTCGGCATCAGCCTGAAGACGCTGTACAACAAGCTGAATCAAGAGCAGACGTTGGAGAAGACGGCGTAGTTATCTGACTTCGCTTGGGTGCCACTGCTGGATTGCCCCAATCCTGTTCGGCACGAGATTTGCGCCAGGGGCCTTGTTAAGTTGGACAATTGCCAATTTGACAGGACACGTTCATGGCTGGCAAGCGAAAAAAGCAGGATGAATGGGACGAGCTGCGAAAATTGTCGGGCGTTCGACAGCTTAAGCAATTGCGACCACTGTTGGAACGATTGCGTTCCGATGGCTGCCAGCGTGACAGGGCTGGCAACCGCGAATTCTTCTTCGACGATGCATGCAGCCTCATCTTATTGACGTTTTTCAATCCCACGGTGGAATCGCTGCGCGATTTGCATCAGGCCAGCCGGCTCAAGCAGGTCAAGAAGAAGCTTGACGTGCGTGAAACGTCACTCGGTTCGCTCTCCGAATCACTTCGCGTCTTCGATCCCGGGCGGCTCGTCGAGATCATTCAGGAATTACTGGGCAAGCTCCCCGATGCAACCGGTGCCGACCAGCGATTGAAGAACCTTGCCCACATTCCGACGGCGGTCGATGGAACATTGCTAAGACAGTTACCTCAGATCACACAGGCTTGTTTTGGAAAGCGCAAGGACCGGGGTTGGAAGCTACACACGCAGTTTGAGGTGCTGCGTGGCACGCCGGTATTTGCCCAGGTGACGGACGCCAGCGGCAAAGCAGAAGCCGGAGAAAAGGCCGTTCTACGAGGCTCGCTGGAGCCTGATCGTTGCTACATCACCGATCGCGGTTACGAGGACTTCTCGCTATTCAATCACATTCATGCCGCCAAAAGCAGCTATGTCTGCCGCGTTCGCAACGATCACGATCTATATGAGGCGACAGAACGGGAATTATCGAACGAAGCCCGTGCCGCCGGTATCTTGCGCGACGCAACCGGTCGCATGGGATCCCCCAAATCGAAGCGTATCGAACATCCCAACCACGAGCAGCGGATTGTCGTTGTAAAATTCGTCGTGCATGACAAGCGCGGCGGGCGAAAGCGCGAAGCGGCCAGCCAAGATATTGTGCTGGTTACCAACCTGCTCGATGTACCAGCCGAAGTGATCGCGCTGTTGTACCGCTATCGCTGGCTCATTGAACTCTTCTTTCGCTGGCTCAAGTGTGTGATGAGCTGCCGGCATCTGATCAGCCAAAGCGGCGGTGGCATCCAAATTCAGATGTACTGCGCGTTAATCGCATTTTTATTGATCCAAATAGCGACCGGCCAGGACATCAAGCCAGATCGGTGGACCTACAAACTACTGTGCTTGTACTTCCAAGGTTGGGCCGATGAAGAGGAAATTCTCGCCCACCTGAAGAAGCGCGTCGAAGCCGCTAAAATCTCAAAAGTCTAAGGGTTCGTTCGCCGAAGGCCATTCATCGCGCCGAATTCCTTTACGCTGCGCGTCGAGTAATCGCCAAACGCAAATACTAGCCGCCGAACGACGCGACAACGCCCCCGCGACGCGATATAATCCAGAATCAACCCACGCTGCAACCCAAGTGCCGAACAGGATTGGGATTGCCCAGCAGTGCCTTGGAATTACGCGTCGCAATACTAAAGTTACGTGTTGACGCAATACGTTACTTGGCTGCACTCCCCTCCCCATGATGCTTCCTAAACAGCGCACTCATCTCCTCACGGCAGCGGCGGTGATAGGCGCGTGTCAAAACCTGACCGTGGTCCGCACCGTCAATGAACTCGATCTTGGCATCGCTCCCTAGCGCCTTTAGCTCCTCGGCCAGCAGGCGAGTCGCGCCGTCCAGGTAAAACGTATCCTCCGTTCCCACCTGGATATGAATTTTCCCTGCCAGCAGCGGCGCTAATTGCTTCCAATCTCGCTTTAGCTTCAGCCGAATGTCGTAGCGCTCCCAGGCCTTGGCCACCAGCGGGTCAACCACACCCGTTTTGCGATCCCAAAGTCGCGCCGGCAGGCCCTGCTTATCCAAAGGACTGAACACCGCCTCGAATGACCGCAACTGACCACCCCGGTCTAGCGTATCGTCCATTCGTGTAAAAGAATCGAACCAGAGCACCGGCTGGCCGCCACGTCTGGCAATCGGTCGTCGATTCTTCTGCGCATCGACGTACACATTCTGCGGCGGCTGAGCGTACAGGTCGATTGCCTGAAAGTCGCGAAAATCCGCCGGGTCCGGGGCACTACTCCACACACCCCCAAACTTTTCTGGATACGTCACCTGCAGCCACAAGCTGGACCAGCCACCGGAACTGTGCCCCATCACAAATCGTGCCGTCGACGCATCGATCGTGCGATACATCCGGTCAATCTGCGGAATCATTTCTTCAATCAACGCCGCGCCGCGTGGGCCGTTGGTCTGACTGTCTGCATAAACATGATGTCCCCACTTGCAGCGACCACTTAGAAACACCAGTATCGCGTCGATCTCGCCCGGTGCCGCCGGAGGTGGCCCGGCAGCATACCGCAGCGCAGCAGTAAGGTCCCCACCAAAACCAGGAATAATATAGATCGTCGGATAACGACGATCCGGCTGCTCATAATAACTGGCCGGCAAGACCACGGCGCAGCGTTCCAGCACCTCACGGCGATGAAACTTCGACAGCAGATCGCTCTTCAGAACAACCTCTTGCACCCATTTGGATTCTGGAAAGGCCTGTGCTTGGACAACCTTGGACAACTTCAGGTCGACATCGACCGGCCGTTCAGCCACCTCAAACGAGGCCACATCGCTGTAAATATTTCCTGCTTCGTCGGCAGACTTGGGTTCATAAAAACCCTGATCTAGAATGGCCTGCACACGATAGTGACCTGGTTTCAGTGTGCTGAGTTTATCGGGAAAACCGGCCGCACTGTCGTCTATTGCACGGCTTTCGCCAGGAGCAAAGCCATCAATGCGAACCGAATAGAACGGTTCTGGCGAAAACCAGTCGAGACTGCGCATCGGCATGCCGAAAGGCTTTTGCGACAGAAAGAGGTAGAGCCGGCCGGAGACTGGCCGTTCAGAAACCCCCTCCGGAAGCGTGACGCGGATCTTTGGAACCGCCGAGCGTGCGCTTACATCCCCTTGCTGCACTTCAGCCGTACCGACCTCAGGTTCAGCAAAGCAGTACTGCAATCCGCCAGCAGCGACTATTGCCAGTACAATGCTGCTTGCAAGAATGCGCACCGCCACCGAACTGCGGAGCGCCTGCCAAAGAGTTTGAAATTGCCGGTCAAACATTGCGTGCCTCGCAACAAAGTATTGGAGGCCCTATTGTACCGGCAGAGATCGGACGTTGTCGATTCAAACAGCGGCTGCCCCCGTCACCCGTCAACCCATCAGCCCGTCAGTCCATCTTCCGGACCACTCCGGTTACGACTCCCAGCACCTTGGCATCCTTTACGTAGATTGGCTTCATGCTGCTATTCGCCGGTTGTAGTCGAATGCGATTCGATTCCGGAAACCAGTACTTCAGAGTGGCTTCTCCTTCGTCGGTTTCAGCCACGACAATTTGCCCGGCCGAGGCGTCTCGCTGCTTGCGAATCACCACGTAATCCCCGTCTTCAATGTGAGCGTCGATCATCGAATCGCCACTCACCTTCAAGACAAACTGATTTTTGCGGTTGAACATGCTCTCAAAATCAACCCGTTCGGTCTGCTCGATCGCTTCGTGCAAGACACCCGCCGCAATCCGTCCACGCAGTGGCAACCCCTTCTCATCGGCCGGATCAGCCGTCAACTGAATTGCCCGAGACATGTTGGGTTCGCGAGTGATCAGCCCTTTTTTCTCCAGCGCTTTGAGATGGCACATCACCCCGTTCGGGCTGCTAATATCAAATTGCTCGCCGATCTCCCGAACCGTAGGGCCGTATCCGCGATTGCGGATTTTGTCCTTAATAAATTCGTAGACCAGGCGTTGCTTCTTGGTCATTTGATCGAGGTCAGCCATAGTGCATCACCTGTTTAAGACTTGACTTGATTCCCTGCCTCGCTACCTAAAACTATAATATACACCTGTTCAGAGTCAATAGCATTTGTACAGTATTCCATCGGCTGCCTGCGAATGCCCGCGATAGCTAAAAACCTGCGGCATCTCCAGTTACCAATGACTGGCCGCTGCCAGCCTAATGAGATACGATCAACAGAAGTTGACCAGCATGCCAATTGACATGTGTGTGACATGCTAGCAACCCCCCTTCCCCTGCGACGAACATCAAGCTCGGAGCTGCCACATGCGATTTGCCTCAATCATCTGCCTGTTGCTGGGCTTGGCCGCTGTTTGCAGTCCATCACACGCACAGGAGTGGACCCGTTTTCGTGGTCCGAACGGAACCGGGCAAAGCGACGCAGCCAATATCCCGACCACCTGGACCCAGGACGAAGTGAATTGGAAGCTGGATCTGCCGGGTGTTGGGCAATCCTCCCCTGTTCTCTGGGGAAACAAATTATTCGTCACAAGCGCCGATGCTAGCACCGGTACACAATCCATCTTCTGTGTCGATGCCACCAACGGAAAGCTACTTTGGCAGCGCGATTTCAAGTTCAAGCCACATCGCGTTCACACACAGAACACCCTTGCGTCCAGCACCCCTTGCTGCGATGCGAACCGCGTCTACATGGCCTGGGGAGGCCCCGACGAATTCGTTCTGCTGGCCCTGGATCACGAAGGCAAGGATCAATGGCGCATTGATCTCGGCAAGTACATCAGCCAACACGGCTTTGGTACTTCGCCGATTGTTCATGACGACACGGTTTTCATTACCAACGAGCAAGACGGGCCCAGCTTCGTGATTGCAGTCGATGCCGGCACCGGCAAAGAGCGCTGGAAGGTGCCGCGAAAGAATGTCGATCAGCAAAATGCCTCCTACGCCACGCCAATGATTTATGATCGTAATGGTCAGACAGAACTCATCATCAACAGTTGGGCACACGGCGTCTCCAGCCTGGACCCCGGCACCGGTCGCACGAATTGGGAGATCCCCGTCTTTGAGCGTCGACCAGTTGGTTCACCGATATTGGCCAACGGGCTGATCTTGGGTAACTGTGGCGAAGGGGGAGGGAGCAATTCTGTGATCGCTGTTCGTCCGCCAGATGCCCAGAGTGCCAAGCCAGAGGTCGCTTTTGAAATTGGCAAGACAAGTGCGCCCTATGTCCCGACCCTTATTGAACATGACAAGCACATTTTCCTGTGGGGAGACCGCGGAATTGTCACCTGCATCGATTCGACGGATGGCAAAGTCGTGTGGCGTGAGCGCGTGGGCGGAAATTATTCCAGCTCACCCATTCGCATCGGCGAGCGAATCTTCAATGTCTCTTCGGATGGCGAAGTCACGGTGCTGGCCGCATCCAGTGAGTTCAAAGTCCTGGGACGAACTGCGCTGAACGATGCCACCCGTTCGACTCTGGCGGTAGCCAACGGAACGCTCTACCTACGCACGCACGGCACGCTGCTGGCCGTCGGTGGGAAATAGTGCTAATACACTTCGGGTGCCACTGCTGGCTTGCCCAGCAGTGCAGTGCGCCTGCCACAGCCACAAGCCCATCTTCATGTTGAGACAACACTAATTACTGCTTCGCACAGCCGTGTTATCGTAATCTCTCCCTTGCCGCACGGCGCGGATGATCATGAATTGGCCCGCAGCCATCAAGATTATCCCCAGAAAATATGGCCACTCTACCTGCCACGACAGCAGCGGAATCCCCAGCAGCGGCCCGAGTATCCGTGCCAGTGAGCTGATACTTTGATTCAGTCCCAGAATACCACCTTGCCTGGCCGGATCACTGCGCCGCGAGATCAGTGAGTTCAGCGACGGCTGCATCAGCGAGAAGCCAACCACGACCACTGTCAGCGCAAATAGCAGCATTGGAACTGCACCACTCCGAATGGCCGCCAGCATCATTCCAAACCCGCCAATCTCAAAGAGGGCGCCGGAAACTGCCAACGTCCCTTCCGATACGCGCGTCGACAGCCTGCGCACAATCAATCCCTGCGCTATGGTCAGCGTCAGACCGATGTAGGCAAACGTCAGGCAGACCTGTTGAAAATCAAACCGAAATGGGCTGTCAATTTTCTCCCCTTTGACGAGCATCGAGATGGTCGTCTCGAACATGGAAAAAGCAAAGATACAGACAAACGATGCGGCCAAGAGCGCACCGATCGACGGGATATTGATGGCCTCTCGAAAAGCGCGGGCGTCAAACAATTTGCGCTGTGCAGGAGCACTGGTCGCACTCAGCGACTCGGGCAACTTGAACCACGCCAGCACCAGAGCAAACGCCGAAAGAATCGCCGCCACGTAACCGGGCCACGGGCCAGGATCCCCTACCCCGCTTGGCACGGCCAGATAACCAAGCAGCGGCCCAAAAGTGAAGCCCAGACCAAATGCCGCACCGACCAGCGCCATTCCCTTGGCACGCGTTTGCAGTGTTGTTGTATCGGCGATATATGCCTGCGCGGTGGGGATTGTCGCGCCGGCGATTCCGGCTCCGATTCTGGAAATAAACAGCCAGGTCAAACTGGAGTAAACCGTGGCAATGCCGAACAGGGTGTAGAACACGACCGAACCGGCCAGGCCGATCATCAGTACCGGGCGACGACCAATGCGATCCGAAAGCCTTCCCCAGACTGGCGCGAACAAGAATTGCATGGCCGAAAAACTGGCCATCAGCAGGCCAATGGTCAGCCCGCTTTCATCCACCGTAAACTGCTGGGCATAGATCGGCAGCAGCGGCAAAACTAGCCCGAAGCCGAGTAAGTCGATAAAGACCGTCAGAAAGATCACCAGCAGCGAACCGGTGGTAGCACTCTTGGTCATAGGTACCTAACATGATAAATGACGATCGGCCGGACTGTCGCGACTCCCAAGCTTAGCATGAACCGGAACTATCGCGCAAGGCGCAGCTCATGTATTCAATGTAATATACTTCGGAACGCCGCTGCTCAGCAGCACTCCCTAGTCAGCAGCGCCAGCAGGTCGTATCATTCTGAAACCATGTCACCTTCCACAATCGGCGAACGAAATCGGCTGCGGCAACTCGATCGAACTGCGCTTGCGCAGCATCAGGTGATGCGGCTGAATCGACTGCTTACGGAGATCCTACCGACCAACCCATTCTACGAAAGCAAACTTTCTGGCCGAAGGCTGCCACTTTCCAGCCTCGAGCATCTCCGTGACTGGCCGTTCACTTACAAAGAAGAACTGCTGGACAGCGGCAGCGAATACGCCGCCAATCATACCAATCTGTCTTCATCCCACGCACGTTTCCACCAAACCAGTGGGACACGCGGCCGACCGATCATTATGCTCGACACCGCGGCCGATTGGCAGTGGTTTGTCGACACCTGGCAATATGTTCTGGACGCTGCCGAGGTCACCGCCGCGGATCTCGCACTGATGGCTTTTTCCTTTGGGCCATTCATTGGCTTTTGGAGTGCCAATGAAGCCCTGGTGCAACGCGGCTGCCTAGTAGTTCCCACCGGTGGCATGAGTACACTGGCCCGCTTGGAACTACTGCGAGTAAGTCGCGCAACCGTCATTTGCTGCACGCCGAGTTATGCTCTGCACATGCTGGAAGTCGCCGGTGAACACAAAATGGACGTTGCCTCGCTCGATGTCGCCAAAATCATTGTCGCGGGTGAGCCAGGCGGCTCCATCCCAGCGATTCGCCAGCGTATTGAAACCGGCTGGCAAGCGCGTCTGATCGATCATGCCGGCGCTACGGAGATCGGTCCCTGGGGATATGGCAATCGAGAAGGCACCGGCCTGTACATCACCGAGAGCGAGTTCATCGCCGAGTTCTATTCCATCTCCACCGGCAAACCGGCCAGCGAAGGAGAACTATCCGAACTGGTACTGACCGGCCTTGGACGAACAGGATGTCCGCTGATTCGCTACCGAACCGGCGACCTCGTTCGACCGCAGTGGAGTCATGCCGAACAGCCAGACGCTGAATGCCGCTTTGTCTTTCTGGAAGGGGGCCTGCTCGGCCGCACGGACGACATGATGATCATTCGTGGCGTAAATATCTTCCCCAGTTCGATCGAGCAGATCGTTCGCAGCTTTCCTGAGGTCGTCGAGTATCGCCTCACCGTGCATCGCGTCGCGGCAATGGATCAATTATCCTTGGAGGTCGAAGACCGACTGGAGAACACAGCTCGAATTGAGGACGAACTTCAACTCCGTCTCGGGCTGCGTGTCGCGGTGACGTTGGTACCGATTGGCTCGTTGCCTCGCTTCGATGGAAAAGGAAAACGGTTTATCGATCGCCGTTAGTCGCATTCATTTTAGCTGCATCTACTGCCCTATGCCCGTTACTCCTGTTGAAATCAAACGACTTGCAACCGACCGACTGCTCATTGTCTGGAGCGATGGCATTACGCGCGAGTACACCGCTAATGCCTTGCGAAACGGCTGTCCTTGTGCGAACTGCAAAGAAAAAAGGCTGCATCCACCCCCTGCTACGCTGCTGCCCGTACTCTCTGCGGCAGAAACACAGCCAGTAACAATTCGGGGCATGCACCCGGTCGGCAACTACGCCTACTCGATCGACTTCAGCGACGGCCACGACACGGGGATTTATACCTTTCCACAATTGGTGGCACTGGGAACAGTCGTCAGCACGACTTGAACCGATAGTAGGATTGAATTGCGCTGGGAGTCCTACTGCACTACTTTTTCGCCGGTGCCGATTTCTTTGCCGGATCGGTCTTCGGCGCACCTTTCGCCTCGGTTTTCGCCGCAGCCTTCGGCTCACCAGCAGAATCGGGCTGCGCCGCAAAAGGATCCGAGGCGATCGGTTCTGGTGGCGCAGCAGGAGTGGAACTCTTTTGCGCGCCATCACCAGACTCACCACCAGATTTACTCTTACCGTCCCCCTCTTCGCCCGAATCTATTGGAGCGCCCGACTGTTGGAATGGATCGCGGATCGGCAATGCACCTTCGGGTTCGCGATCGTTCAGAATCCTTTGCGGATTGAACCCGCCAGGGAATTGAAAGCCTGGTCCAAAATTGCCGGGCGAGACCCCCTTTTGTTTGATCACTTCGGACTCGCTGAGGTGGATCTTTTTATAGGTATCTTCCGAGACCACATAATACCATTCGGCAAAGCGATCATTCAGATCCTTGGCAC
>JAWXCH010000355.1:0-12243 GCA_034440595.1 Planctomycetota bacterium
CATTAGGGCAATTGTAAGCAGGATCTTTGAAAGAAACCGGTTCATTTTCATCATAACTCGACCTGTATGTTCAAATTGGAAACAATTGCCTGTTCATCGAATGGCACCAACCGCCACAATTCGTGCAAATGATGCCGGCAGCAGCTCCTGGCGGCAATAGCACTCTGCAAATCCCCCTGCCCAAAACCCTGTCCAAATGATCTGTCTGCCCTAAAACTGCTATGCTATCGCCCCCCGGGATTTCAGCCAAAACTATTCGTCAGAACTACGTCCAGATATTCCCGGCAAATCTTGAAGCGGTGCGGATCGAGGTAAAGTCGCAACTGCCCCAGCCAGTATAATTGAAACGATTGCAAACGAAACAGAATCCGCACACTGAGTACAAGGTACATTGTTACGACGTTTGTTTCAACAAAAAAACAGTCAGCACTGGGCCTTTTTCATCTTTGTCTGGATGAAGACCACGCAAACTTCTGGTTCTATTGGCCGCAACCGCAGCACGCAGGAGCGAGGAAGCATCAACTAAAACTCATGGGTTTCCACCGAAATGGCACAGAAGGCTTGTGAGAGTTGGTGTTTTTTCCGAGCTAGTATGTGCGGATCGGCAATGGTCCGTTGCAGATCTATCGCCCCATAGCCAATGACCATTTTGAGTCAGTGAGGTCAAAACAGCTCAATTCTGTCCTGCCCGCAAGGCAGGTTCGCTTTTCGCTTGAACATCTGTGGTATGGCATCTATTCTAGGTAAAGCCCATTGTCGATCCTCCTTGGCCCTTTGCCACACTGAGAACTTTCGATTTGCGGCGGCAACGGTTGACTTTTCAGTGTGAAATTGGAATGGGGATGGCCTTGGAAATGAGTCGATTAGTTTGTCAGGATGGTCCCGCCGTCTCGACGGGCGTCCGAACGCTTGATACCAAGTGCGTGCCGCTGCAGACAATGCGTGCGGCTAGCGCGGGCGCTTTGCATCCTTTGGTGCAGCAGCGTATGCCGCTGGCGATTGGCGATGCATTCTTTCAGTCGGCCATCAGTCCAGACAAACCAGCCTATCTGGTCGATCACAATGTCTATGGAACAGTTGTATTTCCTGGTACAGGCTACTTGGAGATCGCACTGGCCGCCGGTCAGTTGGCAGCGCCACATGACGCCAAAGTGGTAGTTAGCTTGTTTGGTGTCACCTTAAAAAAGCCGCTCATTCTTAGTCCAGATACTGATTCGACCATTCAGGTGCTGATTTCGGAAGTGAATAAGGACGGCCTCAGCAACTTCAAAATTTCCAGTGCAGCGACCTCGGCAGAGGGCGAAATGGCTTCCGATTTAACCGCATTGAATAAGAAGTCTGATCGGTGGAATCTCCATTGCAAGGGACAATTCTCTCTCCGCAAGGCAGTACACCTTGCCGCCTTGGATCGCGCAAGGTTTGAGCAAGATTGCACCGATTCACTTTCGCCGGGCCTCTTCTATCGGCGGCTGGAACAGCAAGGCCTGAACTACGGCAAACAGTTTCAAGTAGTTCGTTCGATCCGTTGTGGCAAACAGAGCGCTCTGGGAAAAGTCACTTTGGAACCTGCCACTGCGGCGAGTCGTTATCTTTTGCACCCCGCTTTGTTGGATGGCTGCTTTCAGATTTTGGGCGGGGCATTTTCAGAAGGCTCGCCTGGCAGGCATGTTTTGGTACCGGTGGGAATTGAAAAGCTCGAAGTCCACGAAACAGGCATCAGCACCGTTTGGTGCCATGTGCGGCTTCGCAATAGTGACTTGGCACGACGCGGCATGCTGTGTGGTGATTTGACACTCTTTGCCGAATCGGGGGAGATCGTGGCCGAAGTCGCCGGGCTCTGGCTGGCCCGTATGGCTCCCGAACAGTTGCTGCCAAAACCGATCGAAATGGTCGAAGACAGACTGTACCAGGTGCAAGAACAGTAGTTGCAGTCAGATCGTGCCGAATAATTGGCGGCTGATTTGGGAACCTGGTTGAAGCCGAATCCATTAGCGGACTCTGCCGCAGTGCGCTGCAATTTGCTGGCAAATTATCGCGTCGATTCGTGCGGATTTTGCGGATTGCGCCTGCCGGGGGGCTTGCCAGCTATGTTAAGATGGAGAATATGTGCTCCTGATGGAAGAGGGCTCTAAACGGCATGGAAGTGCTTCGACTGATCAATCAGTTTGTGAGACTCGACCATGCTTCGACTGGCATTTTGCTTTCTGTTGGCACTGGTATTGCCGCTCTGCAACTCTGCAAAGGCGCAATTTGAGAGCGATACCAAAACCTCTGGGCTGCGAGTCGGCAAGACCGACACCGAGAAGCTGAGGATCGGAATCAAGGTCACCGCCATGGGTGGGCCGTGCAAAGGTCTGAAAGGCTCGACGCCGGTGCCGCTGGACTGGCCCGAGCAGCAGGTGAAGATCATCGATGAAAAACTCTCATCCAATGTGCGCAAGGTGAGCTATCGCACGCTGGGTGATGGTGCCAAGCAAATGGTGATCGACATTCCGAGTCTTGAGGCTGGCGAAGAAGCCACGGCAATCATCACTTTTGAAATCACACGCAGTTCGATTCTGCCTCCTGAGAATACCGCTGACCTGAAGGTTCCAACCAAGGTTGATCAGGACATGAAAAAATACCTGGGGGTGAGTCCCTATATTGAAACGCGCCATGCCAAGCTGCGACAATTGGCCAAACAGACAGCCGCCGATAAGGAAGGCTGGGCCATGGTCGAAGCGCTGTACGATGTAACGCGCGAAAAGGTGGAATACAAAGAAGGAAAGATGAAAGGGGCGCTACAGGCGCTGAACGATGGATACGGCGACTGCGAAGAGTTGACATCGCTGTTCATCGCGTTGTGCCGCAATGTCAATGTGCCGGCGCGTGCGGTTTGGGTCCACGGGCATTGCTATCCAGAGTTCTACATGGTGGATGCAGATGGTAATGGAGAGTGGTATCCCTGCCAGGCAGCGGGAACGCGATCGTTTGGGGGAATACCGGAGCTACGAGCAATCATTCAGAAGGGGGATAGTTTTAAGGATCCCGATCGCCCCAAGGAACAGTTGCGCTATGTGAATGAGTTTCTGAAGGGCGCCTCTTCCAAGGGTGGTGGAAAACCGAAGGTGGAATTTATTCGCGAAATCGTAACGAAGTAGATAGCTCACCCTAGCCAAGAATTTGGCCCGCTGAAATCGGGTATCCCCGGAGGAATTCCGCCGCAGTTAGCACTCGCTTGCCGGCCGGTTGAATATGAGTTAGCTCCAACACTCCGTTGCCTGCTTGAACAAGCAGCCGCGATGGGATTAGCAGTACCTCACCGGATGCTTTCTCATTCGTGCCAGTTAAGGCGGCCACCTCGGCACCTTCAATAATCAGCCGGAGTGGCTCCTTGCCAGCAATCGGCCAAAACGTATGCGACTTGGGCCACGGTTGAAATGCGCGGATCTGATCGACGATCTGCTGCGCCGAGCGAGTCCAGTCAATCGCACCGTCGGTTTTCTTCAGCCGTGGTGCTTTGGTGACGAGGGCCGGATCTTGCGGAATCTCTACGCGAGGTACATGACCGGACAGCATGGCCAGCGCCTGTTCAACGGCTTCGGGGCCAATCTGCGAAAGCTTCTGTTCGACCTCGACCGCCGTGTCGAGTGGCTCAATCGGGATGCTGCTTTGCACCAGACAAGGTCCGCCATCGAGCAGCGGCGTCATGTGAATCACCGTGACGCCGGTTTCCTTCTCACCGTGATAGATGGCCCAGTTGATCGGTGCAGCACCGCGGTATTTTGGCAACAGCGAACCGTGTAGATTGATTCCGCCGAGGCGCGCCAGCGATAACGTCTCTCGTGAAAGAATCTGCCCGTAATCGCAGACCAGAAACAGGTCGGCGTCTAATTCGCGAAGAATTGTCTGTGCTTCTTCCGAATTGATGCTCAGTGGCTCAAAGACTTGCAGCCCGTGCTGCTGCGCCAGATCGCGCATCGGATTAATGATCGCAACCGGTTTGCCACGTCCCTGCGGGGGCTTATCGGGACGAGTGATGAGCGCCAGGACCCTGTAGCGATCCGTCGCGGCGAGTACCGACTGGAACATCGGCACGGCGAACGGGCCAGTCCCCATAACGACAATGCGAAGCTGGTCGGTGGAGTGGACCATTTATGTGCGTAATTTTTCCAGTTCGGCTCTGCGTGCGGCCAGGACATCATTGCTGGGGACTTCACCACGTTCACGGCGGCTGCCAAATGCAATCTCGAACTCTTCGATGCCGGGTCGTACTTCCAGTTCGCCTGTGGTGCTCAGTCGATCGATGAACAGACGGCCATCCAAGTGGTCGGTCTCGTGCTGCACGATGCGGGCAAACAAACCATCCGCCTCGTAATGCAGCGGTTTGCCCTCCAGCGAGTAGGCGTCGATGACCACGTGCGACGGTCGCTTGACCTGACTGTACAGCCCAGGCAGGCTCAGGCACCCTTCTTCCGCCTCGTCCATTCCTTTGCGGCGCGAGATGACCGGATTGACGAAGACAATCTCTTCGCCGGTCTTGGGGTCAGCCTTCATGTTCATGACGAACAGACGGTATGGCAGATCGACCTGATTGGCGGCCAGCCCAACGCCGTTGTGCTTGTACATCAGGCGAAACATCTCAGCGACCAAATCGCGCAGGTCAGCGTCGATTTTTTTCAGCGGTCGCGAAACATGCCGCAATGTCGGATGCGGGTATTGAATGATTTCCAGCGGCATAACGTGGATCGAACCAATGAGCCAGGGACTGAGCGGGCAGCACTGCCCGAGCGAAATAATTCTATCGAAAATGGTGGAAATGAAACAGGAGCCGCCGGCTACGTGCCATTTAAAGCTGCACCGCACGGAAGATCAGGCCCGGCTGCGGTGGCTACACTTCAGCGGTGGCTTTCAAATTGGCCTTGCGAGCGGCGGCAGCAGCGTCGGGAAAGCGATCCTGAATCGCCTGCACGGTGATCTCTTCATCGCGCAATGCTTCCATCGCACGCACGGCCGCTTCAACTGCCTGCACAGTAGTAATGCACGGCACTCCGTGCGAAACAGCCGCCGCGCGAATCCGACCTTCGTCGGTGCGTGCTCCCTTGCCGCGCGGGGTGTTCATAATCAACTGGATATTGCCATCGATCAAATGGTCCAGCAGATTAGGATGCCCCTCTTGCAGTTTTTTCACGCGTTCGACCGGAATGCCCGCTTGCTCCAGATGTGCCCCGGTGCCGGCGGTGGTGACCAATTTGAATCCCATCTCGTGAAGCCGGCGCGCCAATGGAACCATGTGATCCTTTTGGGCCTCTGTCGCCATGCTGATGAAGATCCGCCCCTCGGTTGGCAAGAGTACACCCGAGGCGAGCTGGGCCTTGGCAAAGGCGATCGAAAAGCGGTCGCTGATGCCCATGACTTCGCCCGTGCTGCGCATCTCCGGGCCAAGGACGATATCCACTCCCGCAAATTTGGCGAATGGAAATACGCTTTCTTTCACGCTGACATGTGCTGGAATCGGATCGCGGTCGTAGCCTTGCTCAGCCAGGGTGACGCCGACCATGACCTTAGCGGCCACCTTGGCCAGTGGCATGCCGGTCGCCTTACTGACAAAGGGAGAAGTACGGCTGGCGCGAGGATTGACCTCCAGCACGTACAGAATCTGTTGGTCGTTTTCCTTTTTGATGGCGAACTGGATGTTCATCAGGCCGACGACCTTTAGGCTGTGTGCCAGCGCACAGGTAGCCTCGCGAATTTCTTGCAGTATCGGCCCGGCCAGGCTGTATGGCGGAATGGCGCAGGCCGAGTCGCCGGAATGGACGCCCGCTTCTTCGATATGTTCCATAATGCCGGCCACGATGACTTGCTTTCCGTCGCAGATGGCATCTACGTCGACTTCGATGGCGTCTTCTAGAAAGCGATCGATGAGGACCGGTTGGCCCTGCGCGACGACAAAGGCTTCGGCCACGAAGCGTTCGAGCTGTGAATTGTCGTAGCAGATTTCCATAGCACGCCCGCCCAGCACAAAGCTGGGCCGGACCAAATTCGGAAAGCCGATTTTGGCTGATTCAATCCGCGCTTCTTCCATGTTGCGTGCGATGCCGTTGGCGGGCTGCCGCAGACCGAGCCGCAGTAGTAGTTGCTGGAATTTCTCGCGGTCTTCGGCATCTTCGATGGTGTCGACGCTGGTCCCAATAATCGGCACGCCAGCGCTAGAGAGTGCCCGTGCAAGATTGAGTGGAGTCTGCCCGCCAAACTGCACAATCACGCCGTCTGGTTGGACACGGTCGCAGATGTTCAGCACGTCTTCGACAGTCAGCGGTTCAAAGAACAGCAGATCGCTGGTGTCGTAGTCGGTGCTGACGGTCTCAGGGTTGCTGTTGACCATGACGGACTCGATGCCCAATTCGCGCAACGCAAAACTGGCGTGGCAGCAGCAGTAGTCGAATTCGATCCCCTGACCGATGCGATTCGGTCCACCACCGAGGATCATCACACGTTTGCCTCCAGCGGGCTTGGCCGGCGTTTCGTCTTCGTCCTCGTACGTGGAGTAAAAGTACGGCGTGTAGGCCTCAAACTCAGCGGCACACGTATCCACGCTTTTGAAGGTGGCAACGATGCCACGTCGCTTGCGTTCGGCGCGAACGAGCATCTCGTTCATATTCCAGATGTGCGACAACTGCCGGTCGGAAAAGCCAAACCGCTTGGCTTGCCGCAGCAGTGTATCGCTCACCTCGCTCAAACTGGCGTGGCTGCGCAGTTCTTCTTCCAGCTCGACAATCTGCGACAATTCATCCAAGAACCACGGGTCAATATAGGTTCGCTCATAGATTTCTGCCAGCGAAACTCCGGCCTTCATCGCGTAACGCAAATACCAGACACGCTCGGCGCTAGGCACCGACATCTTGACCAGGATCTCATCCAACTCCGGTTGAACGGGGGTCCCCCACAGATCCTTTCCATCGCAGCCAAAACCAAAGCTGCCGACTTCCAGGCCGCGGAGAGCTTTTTGAAATGACTCTTTAAAGGTCCGACCGATGGCCATCGTCTCGCCGACGCTTTTCATCTGCGTAGTTAGGCGCGAATCGGCCTCGGGGAATTTTTCAAAGGCAAACCGTGGAATCTTGGTGACCACGTAGTCGATCGTCGGCTCAAAGCAAGCCATCGTCTCACGCGTAATATCGTTCGGCAGTTCGTGCAACCGATAGCCGACCGCCAATTTCGCGGCGATTTTGGCGATCGGAAAACCGGTCGCCTTGCTCGCCAGGGCGCTACTGCGGCTAACTCGCGGGTTCATCTCGATGACAATCATCCGCCCGGTGCGTGGATCGACGGCAAACTGAATGTTCGAGCCACCGGTTTCGACGCCGATTTCGCGAATCACCGCGATACTGGCATCGCGCATCCGCTGGTACTCTTTATCGGTCAGCGTTTGAGCGGGTGCCACCGTGATACTATCGCCGGTGTGAATCCCCATTGGGTCAAAGTTCTCGATCGAGCAGATAATAACTACATTGTCATCGGCGTCGCGCATCAGCTCCATTTCGTACTCTTTCCAGCCAAGGATCGACTCTTCGATCAACACTTCGCTGACGGGAGAGAGATTCAGCCCGCGCTGCACTACGGCGTCGTATTCCTCGCGGTTGTAGGCGAAACCACCGCCGCTGCCGCCGAGGGTAAAGCTCGGTCGAATCACGCAAGGTAGGCCGATCTCTTTTACGGCTTCTCGTGCCTCGGCCAGAGTCCGGACGGTGCGGCCTTTGCAGACTTCCAGGCCGATTTTCTCCATCGCCACCTTGAACTGTTCGCGTTCCTCAGCCTTGGCAATCACATCGGCACGGGCACCGATCATCTCGACTCCATACTTCTCCAGCACGCCATGCTTGGCCAGTTCCATCGCCAGGTTCAAGCCGGTCTGGCCGCCAAGGGTCGGCAGCAGCGCGTCGGGGCGCTCGACTTCGATCACTTTTTCGATGGTTTCCCAGGTCAGCGGCTCAATATAGGTCCGATCCGCCGTGCTGGGGTCGGTCATGATGGTGGCCGGATTGCTGTTGACCAGGACGACTTCATACCCCTCTTCGCGGAGCGCCTTGCAGGCCTGAGTGCCCGAATAGTCGAATTCGCAGGCCTGGCCAATGATGATCGGACCTGAGCCAATGAGCAAAATCTTCTGAATGTCGTTCCGACGGGGCACGGCAGGTGTTCCTTCCCTAGCAATATCGATGATGAAAACGTCCGGATCGGCACCGCAATACCACGCAAATTCCGCGGAAAAGGTGCGATGTTGTAGCCAGTTGCCTGGCTGCGCCCGGTGTAAAACCTATCCAGCATATCACGGCAGTCAGAGCGTCTTCAAGGGGCGAGAAACGGTCTACGGGGGAAGACCACAAATTCCAAATGTGTGAATTTCGTTAGAATCCGATTACAAAATCATTGTAATCGTTGCAGTTTTCCGCGATACTCTCGCTGGGAGTGCGATATCAGATGGTTCAAAGCTCGTTGGCGAATATTCATTCACCACGAATTTGGGCCAATTATCTCTCCCTTCGCCAGTTTTTTACGGGGAAAGGCGACGGAACGCTCAGCAGTTGTACTCAGATTTGTGAAGTCAGTCTAACGACCACCATTCAAAAAAGGCGACGGTATGAAATCGAACCTGCGACGCGCACTACGCGGTAGTGCAATTGCCCTCGGTTTAGTAGCTTTTTGGATAACGGGCGGAGCCAGCTCAGCGATGGCTGCGGATTACGTGATCCAAATCAGTGTGGATGGACTCCGACCTGATGCAATTACCGCTCTGGGAGCAGGGCAGGCCCCAAATTTTTATCGCTTGCGCACACAAGGTGCCTTCACCGACAACGCACGGACTGACTACGACTACTCGATTACGCTGCCAAATCACACCGACATGTTGACCGGGCGGCGTGTAACCGGTGCAGGAGGTCACAATTGGACCTCCAATGGTGACCCTGGTGCTGCTACCTTGCACAGCAACAAAGGGTCCTATATTGCTAGCGCCTTTGACATAGCCCACGACAACGGATTGCGAACAGGGCTATTTGCCAGCAAGACGAAATTTGTGCTATACGACCAGAGCTATAATCTCGCAAATGGTGCAGTTGACATTACCGGTGCCGACAACGGCAAAGATAAGATCGATTTCGCCACGACGAACACCAGCGCTGGCACCATGAATAGTACATTCATCACCCAGATGAATTTGAACCCGTTCAATTATGCCTTTGTGCACTATAGCAGCCCACAGACGATGCAGGACACGGCAGCACCTGGGACATCACCGAGCCGCCGACATCCACCTACATGAACGCAGTTCGCACGGTAGATGGTTACCTCGGTGCAATCTTTAACATGATCGACAATAACCCAACGCTTACGGGCAAAACTGCGATTGTTCTGACCGCAGATCACGGTGGAACTCTAGGAACAGGCGATCATGGGACTGCTTCCAACGTGCAAAACTACACCATTCCATTCTATGCCTGGGGAGCAGGCGTATTGCCAGGTGACCTTTATACGTGGAACCCAACCACGCGCCTCAGCCCAGGCACCGGAAGGCCAGATTATTCTGCATCCCTCCAGCCTATACGAAATGGCGATACCGGTAATTTGAGCTTGGATTTACTGGGCCTGTCGGCCATTCCGGGTTCATTGATCAATAGCTCGCAAAATCTGGCAGTGCCAGAGCCGTCGACCTGGGCCTTGGCCGCAGGTGGTTTCTGCTTGCTGGCCGTCTGGCAGGTGCGCAAGCGTCGCAAACTGGCGATGGCCTAGTAGCTACGGGATAAATTCGCTTTTCTGAAACAATCGGCCGCCAATTGGTGGCCGATTGTCGTTTGGCAGTCGCGGTTCTTTGGTCAGCGGCTTTTTTGAATTGCACGGACTGCGGTTTCCTGCGAAACTTTTGATTGGAGCGGTCAAGAGTACCGTTTGGATTTCTGCCCGCATTGCGGCATATTCAGCACTGACAATTGATGGCCACATTCGCCAAGGTAACTTGTTCGTCCGTCCTGTTTGCGCAGTTCGATGAAGTTCCGATCGAGTACCTGTACGGCGGTGCCGCAGCTCTGGCCGTTGTAATTATGCTACTGCTGATTTGGTGGCTGCTGCGTGATCGCCGGCCGCCTCCTGAAAAAGCGCCACCCAGCCTGCGGATTGATGTCGCCAGCCTGGGCGACGACGGGCCGCCACGCACTGGCCCGCAGTTGGAGCTGTTCAATATTCCCGTCCGTCTGGCGGCGGTGATCCTCGCTCCCACCGGGCGGGGCAATGAATTGCCGATCAACGTCGATCAAACCGATCTGGCGGATGCCGTCGTGCCGGGCCTGATGGACATCATCCACCTGCATCGGTCCAAGGTCTATCGCTGGCCAGCGCAACTGAGTGCGCAAGGATTTGCCAACACGCTGTTCACCAATGTGCCGTTACCGACCGAAAAAGGTCGTGGCAGCCCCTGGAGTCTGGTGGCCGGTCGAGTGCAACATGAAGACCAGAACCTACTGGTCGGCCTCGTACTGTGTGCCGAGACGCCAAACAACCTTGGGCAATTTGTGGCCGAGCGACCGACGCAGTGGCTGGATATGTTGCGCGTTCGGACCAGGTAAAGTGAGCTGGATATTCATGCCGCGCGATATCGATCAACTCCGCCGCGATGCCTTGGCAATTTGGAAAGCGGGCGTGGCTGGCGTCAGCGCTGACCGGCTGATGCGCGATGCCGTTCAAGTCGACGATCACTGGCTAGTGATCGACGACGAGCCGCTGGATTTAAATGAATTTGAGCGGATCTGTGTTGTCGGTGCAGGAAAAGCGGGTGCCGGTATGGCAGCCGCACTGGAAGAAATACTCGGTCCGCAGCTACTTGCCGCCAAGAACGTCACCGGTTGGGTCAATGTGCCGGCCGATTGCGTGCGACCGCTCGCGCGAATCCACTTGCACGCTGCTCGGCCAGCCGGAGTCAACGAGCCGACTACCGAAGGGATAGCCGGAACCGAGTCAATTCTCAAACTGGTTGGCTCGCTGACCTCGCGCGATCTGTGTATTGCACTCATCTCAGGGGGTGGTTCAGCGCTACTACCGGCGCCGACTGCTGGAATCACCCTGGAGGACAAACAACATGTAACTACGGTACTCAGTGCGGCAGGGGCCAACATCGCCGAGTTGAATCTTGTTCGCAGGCACCTCAGTCGTGTCAAAGGAGGCGGACTGGCACGCGCCTGCACTGCCGCGCGAATGATTTCGCTGATCATATCGGACGTGATCGGCAATCCGCTGGACGTGATTGCTTCCGGCCCGACGGTTGAGGCTGAGCCAGCACCGCATTTGGCGCTGGAGGTACTAGGTCGCTTTGATGCACAATCCGCAGGGGTGTCACAGTCGGTATTCGATGCATTGGACCGGCAGGTAGCACGGATTCAAAACGCACCGCCGTGTAATGTCCAAAACATCATCATCGGCAACAACGCGATGGCGGTCGATGCAGCCGGTGTGCAGGCTGAAAAGCTCGGCTACTCGCACGCCATGATTGCCGCCACGGAGTTGGAAGGCCCGGTCGAAGCGATAGGCCGGCAGTTGGCCAACATGGCATTGTCGATGCGAGATGGGACCGGCTCGGATTGCCTGATCAGCGGCGGAGAGGGAACCGTTCGCCTGGCGGTCCCATCGCAGCGCGGCCTAGGTGGTCGGAACCAGCAATTGGTTCTTGCCGCGCTAGATACTCTATCGCATCACAATCCAGAGCGAATCGTGTTAATGTCTGGCGGGACCGATGGCGAAGATGGCCCGACCGATGCAGCCGGGGCGATTCTTGATCCGCACACTTTATCGCGTGCTGCGGCGCTAAAGTTGAATCCAGCCGACTACCTGCGGCGGAACGACGCCTATCACTTTTTTGAAGCGGTGGATGGGTTAGTCAAGACCGGGCCGACACACACCAATGTTTGCGATCTGCGCGTCGTCGTGGTCGATCAGGTGAAAAATTCGTGTACCACTGGCTCCGCCAGTGCAAACTAGAGCGTTGAGGCCACACTACCTTAGACACATGACGACAGACATTTTAACCCGACGCGCCAGCGAGGCGCAGTGCGTTTGACGAATTTCCTCGCTGGAGCGTCGGGTTACGGTGGGTGGCCATCTCGCCAATAGCACTGGCAAAGCCCATTGGTATCTACACAATTCTGCTAGCACGGGGGGCTTGACGCTAGCACGTAGAATGGAAGTATGTACCACTTCCTCGGATTGATCAACGCCTAC
>JAWXCH010000356.1:0-5050 GCA_034440595.1 Planctomycetota bacterium
CTTCAATAAACGAGCAACATTGTGAAGTTAGCGCATTCACCGGATCTTGCCTAGATGCCTGACGACAAAAAATCACAAGCTCGGAGCGAGAGGACTACTTTGGCGGCTGCCACGTAATCGTCCCCACCTCGGGGCTGCTGGCGGTGGCGTACAGCTTTTTCGGAATGCGGCCGCTGAGATAGGCAAGGCGCCCGGCGGCTAACCCGGCACGCATCGCGACCGCCATCCGTCGCGGGTCGGCTGCATGCGCAATTCCGGTGTTTAGCAGCACGCCATCCACGCCTAGCTCCATTGCGAGCGTCACATCGCTGGCGGTGCCGACCCCGGCGTCGACAATCACCGGGTAGGTCGGATCGTTTTCTTTGAGATACTCCAGGCAGATCCGGATGTTGTTGGGGTTGAGAATCCCCTGGCCCGAGCCGATCGGGCTGCCAGCCGGCATGACGCTGGCGGCCCCGGCCTCCTTTAGGCGGCGCGCCATGATCGGGTCATCGCTGGTGTAGCACAGCACCTGAAAACCGTCGGCGACCAGCCGCTCGGTTGCTTGCAATGTAGCGACCGGATCGGGGAGCAGCGTTCGCTTGTCAGCCAGGACTTCTAGCTTCACCCAGTCGGCACCCGGATTCTCCAAACCGAGCAGGATTTCTCGACCGAGCCGCGCCACACGCACCGCATCGTCGGCAGAAAAGCAGCCGGCCGTATTCGGCAGCAGCGTATAACGCGCCGTGTCGATGAAGTCGAGCAGGTTGTTCCCTTGGGCATCGATGAGTCGCTCGCGGCGGATGGCGACGGTGATGCAGTCTGTGCCCGAGAGGTTGAGCGATTCACCCATCGTGGCGTAGTCGGCGTACTTGCCGGTTCCAACAATCAGGCGACTGCGCAGGTGGTGCGTGCCAATCCGAAAACCGTCGTCTGCCAGTAACGAATCGAGAGATGACGCCTGCGGAGCCTGAGATTCAGGGGTCTGAGATTCAGAAGCCTTCGAACCGTTTGTGGCATTCTTTGTAGTCACACTCGCCTCAATCTTGTTGCAAATCAACGTTGAAAAAAATAGTAGCGCGTACTGTTGCCTTTCACTCCGCGAAAGAGCACCTGCCTCCAAACGCACTGCAGTTCATTTTGGTTTGAGCGTGCCGTTCGATGCAAGGACACTCTTTCGCGGAGTGAAAGGCGACTGTGCGCCTCGCTTAAGGTTGTAGATGACGCCGCCTCCAATTATATAGGCAGGCGTCCGTGCCTGAGCGGCTTCCTTGCGCGTGGGAAGTCCGTTTCCCGCAATGATTATTTTGTTCGAAATCGATTGTGCGATTTCCGTCGGCTTGATTATAGGGCCGACTACCCTCCGCCGACCAGTGTCACAATCTCCAGACGGTCCCCTTCGTGTAGCCGCTGGTCCGCATGCGATGTACGAGGGACCAGGTCCAGATTGACTTCCACCGCCACATATCGCGGGTTCAAGCCAAGCTGATCGATCACCTGTGAGACAGTTGTGTCGGGGGGCACGGTTCGAGTTTCGCCGTTGAGAGTAATCGTCACGTCGGTTGCCGTATTCATATGTTACTTATTCTGACTCTACACGCATCTTAAACTTTTACCGCCGAGGACGCGGAGCAGAACGCAGAGAAGAGGCTTGCCGCTATCCAGTTCATCCCGTACTCCCTAGCTAAATCTGTTTCTCTTCAATCTAGTAAAAAAACAAGGATGGACAGGATACAAAGGATGTTCTCTCAATCTCTCTCTGCGCGTCCTTCGCGCTCTCGGCGATCTCTGCGGTAAAATCGATAGCCGCAAATTCAAGACTAGCAGAATGGGTTGGTGAATGACACTATCTAACACCGCACTGGCAGAGCCAGTGGCACACGCGACTGCGCCTACGGGCGAATGGCCGTATTGCGGAACACGGCCACATCCAACGGAATAAACTTTGCTTGCACCACTGGCACCTGGCTGGCACGGCCGGGGGTGAAAGGAACGCCGTAGGCCGCAACTTTGCCGCTACTCAGTTCGGCGATATAGATGATGGATCGACCCAGCCGCACTGGTCGCACTCCTTGGCGGACATCGGCGATGCCGGTCACCATCAGGAATTTGGCACCTTTGACGTCCCCTCCCATGTCGGTCAGAACGTTCGTCTTGTAGAAGGTGGTGAACTTGCTGTTGGTCAGGCTGACAACAAAGCCGGTCAGTTCACCGGTCAGGAAGTCCAGCGTAAAGACCCCTTCCAGGCCCATCTCCACTTCGCCCGTACACATGGCAAAGTTTTCCTGGCCATGCGTGGCCGAGGCATGCAGCGGCGCGTTCGGAGCCATCGCTCCAACGGCAAGGCCGATGAGTACGCCAACGATCATCCATACGCCGCGATTGTTCTGCATTGATGTCGCCATAGCTCTGCTCCAAGTGAAATTGCCCAACTCTAAGTGAACCCTGTTCCAAGAAACGCCCCGGCACCTCGCACCTCATTTGGCAATATACTCTTCGCACCGGCGCGATACCAGACGAGTCGTACGGGCAATGTCGTAAGGGATTTTGCCAAATCGCCGAACCGATCAGGGCCAAATCTTCGGAAGAGGGCAGTAGTTCTCTGCCGGCAGCTTTATTCTGCCGCCCGGATTTGCTAGAAAACAGGGACCAGATTTACCACTCACGCCACGAATCACTACGGTACTAGCAAGGATTTGAATTATGCCCACCAATGGATCGCTCAATCGCAAGCTTCGCATGGCCCTGGTTGGTGGAGGCCAAGGCTCGTTCATCGGTCGTGTTCATGCCACGGCGGCGGTGCTGGATAATCGCGCTGTCCTCGTCGCCGGGGCACTCTCCAGCGATCCGGAACGATCCAAGGCCAGTGCCGCCGATTACGACATCCCGCTAGCACGGGCCTACGGTTCCTACAAAGAACTGTTTCAAAAAGAGAAGGCGCTGCCTGCCGAAGAGCGGATCGACTTTGCCTCCATCGCCACGCCGAACCATACGCACTTTGAAATTGCCAAGGCGGCAGTCGACGCTGGCTTCAATGTCATTTGCGACAAGCCGATGACCTTTGACTTGAAACAGGCCGAAGAGCTGGCCGCCGCAGTCGACAAATCGGGCGTGGTGTTTGCCGTCTCGCACAACTACACGGGCTACCCGCTAATTCGACAGGCACGCGAAATGATCCTCTGTGGCGACCTAGGAGAGATCAACGCCATCCGCGTTTCGTACATCCAAGGCTGGCTCCGTACCAAGCTGGAAGCCAGCGATCAAAAGCAAGCCGCCTGGCGCACCGATCCAACCAAGAGTGGTGCGGCCGGTTGCTTTGGAGATATTGCCACGCATGCCTATAACCTGGGGCGCTACATGACCGGGCTACTGCCGGAATCGATCAGTTGCCACCTGAAGACGTTTGTCGAAGGACGCAAGCTGGACGATTACGGCACTGCGGTGATCCGCTATCAGAACGGCGCGCTGGGCACAGTCACCGCGTCGCAAATCAGTCACGGGCGAGAAAACGACGTGACCATCGAAATCGACGGCACCAAAGGCTCACTCCTCTGGCGACAAGAAAATCCCAACGAAATGATCCTGCGCCGCAACGGTGAACCGCACGCCATTTACACGCGCGATCCGAACGCTCCGTTCTTCAATGACGCCGGAAAAGCGGCCTGCCGCCTGCCGAGCGGGCACCCCGAGGGGTTCTTTGAAGCCTTTGCCAATGTCTATCGATCTGCCTACGACGCGATGGTGCTGCGTGCCGAAGGAAAGAAAGTCGAACCGATCAACACGATCTATCCGAACGTGAATGACGGTGTCGAAGGGATGCTGTTCATCCAGCAATGCGTGGCCAGCAGCAAGGAAAATGGCCAGTGGCTGCCGTTGAAACACGCGCGGATGCGTAAGTAGTCCGACTGTTGATCAGTGTGCCACTGGCTCTGCCAGTGCAATGACCGTGCGGACGATGTTTGTGTGCCACTGGCTCCGCCAGTGCAGATGAGGTGTACGGATTGATCTCACCAAATGTTTCAGAGTGGCGATGGGCACGATTTTTCACCTCTCCCTCTGGGAGAGGTCGTCGCCCCAGCGACGGGTGAGGGGATGTGAGAAAGTTGAAATGTGAAAGTAGAGAGTGGAGAAATCGAATCGTGCTGAACTCAATTGCTCTACTCTCGACGGTTGTCCTACTCTACTTGTTGTCAGGCCCTCACCCGCGGCTGATACCGCGACCTCTCCCGCCAGCGGGAGAGGTGACTTTTTCGGCAGTGCGGTAACAATCCATGCCACTACGCATTGCCAACGGAGCCGGTTTTTTGGGAGATAGCCTGGCCGCGCCACGCCGTCTGGTCGAATCCTGCGCCGTGGAATATCTGACCTTGGAATACCTAGCCGAGTTGACGATGTCGATTCTGGCACGTGCCAAGGAAAAGAACCCTGCGCTAGGCTATGCCGAAGACTGGATCGAAGTAGCGAGCAGCCTGTTACCTGCGCTACAATCGCAATTAGCACTGCGGATTGTAACCAACGCCGGCGGAACAAACCCAATAGCCTGTGCTGCGGCCACCGCACAGGTACTCATGCAGGCCGATCTGGGTAACGAGCTGATCGGTGTTGTCGCGGGGGATGATCTGCTGTCGCGACTGCAAGAAATCCAAGCGGCCGGCTGCGCGCTGACGAACCTGGATACCGGCCAACCGCTCGCCGATCTAACCGCTCCAATTGTCAGTGCGAATGCGTACCTTGGTGCGCGGCCGATTGTCGACGCCTTGGCCGATGGTGCCCGACTGGTCATCACTGGGCGGGTGGCCGATGCTTCGCTGACACTTGGCCCGGCCGTTTTCCATCACGGCTGGAAGTGGGACGACCTGGACACTTTGGCTGGAGCCTCTATCGCCGGGCACTTGATCGAATGCGGCGCCCAAGCGACCGGGGGACTTTTCAACCGCTGGGACTCCATGAATCTGGCCGATGTCGGCTACCCGATCGCGGAGATCAACGCCGACGGGACGAGCCTCATCACCAAGCCACCGCACACCGGCGGCGCTGTGAATCGCCACACGGTGGCTGCGCAGTTGGTGTA
>JAWXCH010000357.1:0-6940 GCA_034440595.1 Planctomycetota bacterium
CAACGCGACGAGTAAAAATGTGCTTTTGCGAATGGTCATTATTTGATCTCCGATTTTGGAGTAATGGTGCGTAAGGTTTTGGAAGATTGAGGGGCAGCGCCGTTAGAAAGTTCATTTCTGCGGAGACTGCCCTTATTGTAAGAACTCTGGTTAGCTGCTGGAGTTGCTTCCCGTTTGACCAGGACCGCCCCGCTGGCCGGCAGAATCGTACCATTGATTTCGTGACTGATCGTCTCCGACGTATAGCTCTGGTCGTCCTTCGGAATCAAGATCTGCGTGGCCGATGACTTGCCACCGCTGGCTAGTGTTCCGGTGTAGCGGACGGTCCAACGCCCGCGACCAGAAGTCCAGACCCCTTCGCCAAACGATCCATCGGAGCTGAACATCCAACTGCGGATCTGTTGCTTAACTGGATCCCAGCCGATGATCTGCGCCCCTTCGTAAATTCCTTGCTTCTTGGCAACCTGAAAAGTGCGAATCAAAAAATTGTGATCCGCGCTCCAGCGAAATAAAGATCGCTTATCGGCGTTTGGGGTGTCATCGCGCCAGTCGCCAACCAGCCAGGCCAACGGCTGCAAGTGTTCGGCTGCGGTTACCGGTGGAGGTAGCATTGTTTCTTGAACGCTATCGACCAGCCATTGGTCACCCGCACGTACCAGGATCGCCGTGAAGTGGCTATCGGTGTTCTGCTGCGCAACTTGGACGCGGGTAAAGCCTTCGATGCTGGCCACGTCGGGCGTAATCAAACGCACCGAATCGAGTCGCAGGTCGAGTTTGGCATCGCGATCGGTTTCAAACATCCCGGCGAACATCTTGGCAATGGCCGGTCGGCCTTCGGTTTTTACACCGGTGGTGCGGTCGATATGCGTAGCGCTCTCTGACCAATGCTGCGAAAGTTTTTCTGCATCGCCAGCGTTGAACGACTCGGCGTACTTGGTCAGCTTGGCCTGCACTGCCTCATGCGCGGCGTTCTTAGGGTCCGTCGGAGCGGCACCCTTCAGAGCGTCTTCGGCTCGGGCCTGCCCGTCAATATTAAAGTGCAGCGTGCTGAACTGCACCGCTGTAATCACCGCCACAACAAACAACCGGCGTATCATAACTGGGCTACTCCTCAAAGTGAGACCATTCGCATCGATCATTATATCTATACCGAGGTTTCCGCATTTTGGCCACAATCGGCGCAAGGGGCGCAACATTCGCGCAAAAACCAATCGGTTGAATAACTGTAGCTTGTAAATCGCTTGGCAAAAATCGAGCGATTTGGCAAGAAGTCGGCGATCCGCGTAAGTGCTTGGTGTGTCTAGTCCAGCGACGTGCTGGTAGCAGGCAACGCAATCGCGGCCATCATGGCCACAGCGGCCGTTTCGACACGAAGAATCCGCTGGCCAAGATTGACTGTTTGCCATCCGGCGGCCGAGGCCAACTGCACCTCCTCATCGGTCAGGCCCCCCTCTGGGCCAATCGCGCATGCGATCTGGCTGGCCGAGGCGGCGCGATTGATCCATGAAGAAGGACCGTTCTCCGCAACCGCTGATTCCACAGAAGGGTGGGCCAGCAATCTCACGGAACTACCGGGTGTCTGCTGCATAAACGTCTCCCAAATCAGCGGCTCCGCAATTTGCAAAAGCCGATTCCGCCCACATTGCTTGGAAGCCTCAATCACGCCACGTCGAAGTTTGGCCAGTGCGCTATCGTACGGCTGTGCAACGGTGCGGTGTGTGATGAGCGGCACGACGGTGTGGGTGCCCAGCTCTGTCAATTTCTCAATCAACCAGCGCTGCCGATCACCTTTGGGCAAGGCCACGCCAATGGTCACCTCAAGATTCAATTCGCGGTCCACCGCTACTGCTGAAGTTATCGTCAATTCGATCGTCGACCGCCCAACGCGTTGAACTTGCGCTGCGAACTCTTGCCCCGTACCATCAAACAAGGTGACCTCGGTGCCCACCTTGGCACGCATCACATGCGCCAGATGATGCGCCTCCGGGCCAGTCAATTCGGCACTGCTTCCTGTGATGGGTGATTCGGCAAAGTAACGATCGGCCATAATGCGGTGTAGGTTGAAAACAGTCGGTGTAGGATTCTGGAATCATACCACAACAGACGCACGGTGTGCTGATGGCGTGAGCGTCTGTGTGCCACTGGCTCTGCCAGTGTGATCGAATATTGTGCTGCGATATTCTTTGTCCGTGGGAAAAAACATGCCGATAGTGAATATTGAAAAATAAGTGGCACGCTTGTTTTCGCGCTTGAAAAAAAGCCAGCACCTGGTGTAGGATCGCGTCATCGTCAAACGACGGTGTCGAGAACGACCATCACGCAGGACCGTTGTCCGTAGTGTGGCGTTTGTGACACATCTGTTTTGTTCGGGCCAATAGTGAGCAGTGCCTGAACGTTGTGATTGTTTAGTGGGCTATCTCGTTTTCCAGGCACTCTGTCCGAGGATCGTCATGCGCGCATTGGGACTGTTGGCAACGATGATTGGACTGCCACTGCTTGGGATCCTGGCCAACATGCCGATCGATCAGGTCAGCAACATGACCGCCACAGCGATGCTCGGTTGGTATGTCTGGCACACCAGTACGCGAACGCTGCCGGAACTGGTCGCCGATTTTCGCGCTGAACTAGCCATACAGCGCGCCGAGCATCGCGAGAATATAGAACTGCTTTGCAGCGAAATAAACACCGAGATTGAGCGTCGACGCGCCGAACAACAAGAGCTGCTGGCCGCGATTGGGAAGCGATGTGACAGGTAGGATACCCTCACCCGACGCTGGGGCGTCGACCTCTCCCACTGCGTGGGAGAGGTGGAGCAATGCGCACCGTCGTTAGAAGTTCACACGCTCCGCTGGCGCGTCGCGGCTAACTTTCAGTTGCCTTTCACTCCGTGAAAGAGCAATAGCGCTGCAAGAACGGTCTCAATGTAACGCAACGACTTGTAGTTTAAGTGCTATTTCGCGGAGCGAAATGCAACTGACGGAGCGAAAGGCAACAGAGGCTTCACATACACAACCAACCTATTCCTGGAGGACCACTTATGCCACGTACATTCGCATTGCATCCGCTTTCGTTTCACTCCACAAGCAAGCTTCACGAATTATTGGAACTACTGGCGGCACTCCGCGCACTCGATCAACCTCTGCAAACGGCGGCTGGGCTACGTGCCGGTTTGGAGTTGCTGCTGCGGCTGGCAGAGTTCGTCGGCCTCGACCGCACTTGGAGCGATCGCGTTCGCGAGATTCTCACGAACCCACGTGTGTTCGACGTGGTACTGGCGCTGGTGAGATATTTTGGCGCGCTAGTATCGCTACCGGGCGATGCGACGGCTGCTCAATTTGACGCTTCCACACCCGGTCGTCGCCCTGTGAGTACGCTGGCCGGAGCAGATGAAGTCGTCGAAACCATTGATGCACAGGCGCTCGTCGACTGGCTGCCGGTTGTACTGCAAATCATCGAACTGTGGAAGCGATTGCGAGGTGCAGTGTGAGGAACTCAACTCCTGTAAAACTGCCGCCGTACCGTATCGAGACCACTTTCAGCGCTCAGTCGCTGGCCGAAGTAACCGACTGGGGACTGGCAGCATACGCGATCCCGCAACATTGGCGTAACACGGCGGGCCAAGGTGTGCGCGTCGCGGTGCTGGATACTGGCATCCAGTTGGATCACCCCGATCTGGCAGACGCAATTGAAAGCAGCCGCGATTTCACGAGCAATCGCAACGGTGCCATTGATCGCAACGGTCACGGCACACATGCGGCCGGGATTATCGCCGCGCGGCAAAATGGTCGCGGCGTAGTTGGAGTTGCGCCGTTGTGTCGTTTGCTCATCGGCAAAGTGCTGGACGACAGCGGCCAAGGGAGCAGTGAAGCCGTGGCCGCCGGAATCGACTGGGCCTGCAAGCAAGGTGTCGACATCATCAACCTGTCACTCGGTTCCGATCAGCCAGACTCAACGCTCCTTGCCGCAATTCGTCGCGCAATCGCTGAAGGTCGCTGGGTCATCGCCGCAGCAGGAAACGATGGCGGGGCAAACGCCGGTGCTTCGCGTGTGAACTATCCAGCACGATGGAGCGAGACAATCGCCGTGGCGGCGGTGGATCGGAATGGTCGACTCTCGCAATTCAGCAGCCAAGGACCAGAGGTCGACATTGCCGCACCAGGCCAGGATGTGCTGTCGACGTTCATCAACAGCGGCTATGCAAAGCTGTCTGGCACATCAATGGCCGCACCGTTTGTCGCAGGAGTTGCCGCGCTCTTGTTGTCATTGCATCGTCTGGCGAGTGATGCACGCACGCCGCTCAATGATATCCAGGCATTGCGTGAACACCTCCTCCGCACCGCTCAAGACGCCGGCCCAACAGGACACGATCCCGGCTACGGCTGGGGGTTGATTAATCCAACACAATTGTTGATCGAACCACTGCCGACTACTCCACCGCAGACAGAACCACCACCCCATCAACCTGGCAATCCGCAAGACCGCATCCCTCCGGTTGTCATCGGCAACATCACGCTGAATGACCAGCCAGGGGTACTCGTGTTTGAGCCTCGATAGTTGAAGTAGTTTTACCACTGAGGCACTGAGGACACAGAGGCGTAGAAGTTACGTTACCGGACGGAAAGGAACTTGGGGATCAAGATGCGATGGACACTGTTGGCCGTAATATTACTAAAAAGCATTCTGGCTCTACCGATTGCTGCGCATGCTGCCGATGCACTACCAACTCCCCAAACCGAACTGGCCGCAGCACTAAACGATCTGCGAACGGTGCCACCTCACCGTCAGCCGCTGATCCGATACCTGTCACTCTATGCAGTGCCAGTTGATCGACAGAAAAAAGTAGCCGCGACAGTCAGTTACCTGCTCAACGCCCTGAGCCAGCGGCGACTGATTGCACGGCCAGTGCCTGTCGGAAAAACGTTGCTCCGTATCGAGCTAGATCAATTCACCACCAATGAAAAGGTGCTTGCACAGTGGATACAAAGTTGGGACGCCATGGCCGCCGTAGAGCCGTATTGGCACATGCAGACCGAATCCATCGCTGTCACAAATAATCGGAAACGCATACCGCAGCAGACGCAGGTTGTCACGATCGACGCGCCTTGGATCGTTGCAAATCATGCCATGGATTTGCGTAAACGAACCGGCTCGATTGGTGCGCTGCTGCGTGCCGACTACTTTGTGGCAATAGCGAGTCTGCCGCCACGGTACTACGAGCTGGCCGGCGTCCCACGAACAGAACAAGAGTTCCTAAAGTCCCTCGGCGTCGATAGCAAGCAAATCGAACAATTGCGAGCGAGCGCCGGGGCGAACCTGATCCGTTCCAACATTACCCAAAAACCACGCAGAATCATCTGGCAACCTGGCCCGCTCGGCGGTGTGTATGCGACGCTCGACGTAGAGAAAGTCACGGCCGATCGCGATCCCATCCGCCGCGCCATCAGCGAGAAGAACTTGCAATTGCAGTACGACGCCAGCGAGTGGTTTGCCATGCGTGCCAACGGTCTCTGGGTCACCGCGCTTTTCGACCGCGCCGGGCGCCGCCAAGATAGTGTCCCCGATCGAATTGCCAAGGATACGAGTGACCCGCAAGGAGATGGAATCGTTGTCCCAATGTTGTCGTGCATTCGCTGCCACCGGCAGTCAGGCCTGCAAGGCTTTACCGATGACCAATCCAGGTTGTTGCGAAGTGGTGTTGAACTGCGCTCGACGGATCGCAAGATCATAGACCGTGTTGCCGAGTTTTACGACGAACCGCGGCTGCAACGACAGATGAATTTCGACCGCGAGTTGTATGCCGAGGCAGTGAAGCGAGCCACCGGCGGCATGAAGCCAACAGAAATCGCCGAACATTAGCCGCCACCGTTCGCCAGTACGCGTACAAGTCAGTAACGCTACAGCATGCTGCGGTAGAGATTGGAGTCAGTACCGAAAAACTCCGTACTGCACTGTCGCACTCAACCGATCCCGTGCTGCTGCTGCTCCGTTCAGATCACCCAATACTACGCGGTCAGTGGGAAAGCTCCTTTGCTGAAGCAATGCGGCCGAGTCTGTTGCCTTTCACTCCGTGAAAGAGCAATTGCCGCTGGGTGTCACAGGTATCTTGCCCGGCAGTGCGACGCGCACAACAACGAAAGAATAAATTGTCCCGAAACGCAGAATGGCATCAGAACGATTTGTTTCAAAGTACGCCGAAGGCGTTCCATTCCACAGCCCATGGTCGCGCAGCGCACCCTGGGTATACGATCCAAAATATCTTGTTACCGCGAAGCGGTTATACATTAAGGAAAAATTCAGATGCGACTGGTGATACTATCTATCTATGTCGGTTTGGCAACGAGCGTCACAGTCCGGCAACTTGCAAGCGCCGCCACTCCGACTGTTTGTCGACCGCATGTCTCCAGCTCAACTAACTTGCCAACAACTGTCATCGTCACCTATCCAACATCAGTCGCCGTCCCCGTCGCACCACTCGCCACCTACTGGTACGGGCTGACCTATCCACAATCGCCAGGAGTAAACATCGGCACCACCGAAGAATTACAACAGCTACCACCAATATCGAACGACACTGCGGTCACCCCGCAACTTCCACCGGCCCTACAGCAACACTGTGCGAAGTGTCACGACGCCAAAGCGGCCGGAGGATTCTCACTCCGTGAACCAGAAGGACTGAGCAGTAGCGATCGACTATCAGCGATTCGCCAGGTTCTGAGCGGTGCCATGCCACCGAAGAGCGAAAAGCCCTTATCAACAGAAGAAAGGCTCAGCGTTCTGGAAGCCCTGAGCAAATAGTCTTGCGTAAATATTTTGATCGAACGGTCCCAAAAACAGGAGAAGTAGCGATGAACAAGCAGTATCGAAAAGTGTTGTTTGGAGTGTTGTTCTTTGGAGCGACGGTATCAACGGTGAGTCAAACCCACGCCACCGAGTGCGCAGC
>JAWXCH010000358.1:0-16194 GCA_034440595.1 Planctomycetota bacterium
ACGATATCCAATCCCTAGGGCACCTCATCCTCTCGCGTCCGCAACCACCTTGAGCTAGCATAGATGTGTAGATACCAATGGGCAGAGCCAGTGGCACACAAGAGGTGAAGAGGATAGTCAACTTGCAATTCGCACTGGTAGAGCCAGTGGCACACTCTTGCTACGCCGAACGGGCTTCGTAGGGCGTTTCACGTAGCCGCGGCACGCGCAAGGTCACCGGCGGTTCCGGCAATGCGGTCGGTTTCTCTTCAACACTTGGTGTCGGCCGGTTGCGTGTCATCCACGTCAGCACCGCCGGCAACAAGATCAGCGACGTCATCGTGCAGCAAGTGATGCCAATTGTTAGCACACGACCAAGACTTTGCAGGCCTTGGTGGCTGGCAATCATCAAGCTGCCAAAGCCAATGACCGTCGTGGCGGCATCGACCATGACTGCGATGGCCGTGGCAGGGGTCATCTTGTACGGCCCCTCTTGTTCCAGGAAATTGTGAATGATGTGTACGCCGTAATCGACACCAATTCCAACGATCAGCGGCAGGGCGATCAGATTGGCGGGATTCAGCGGAATGTTGAGCAGGCCCATCAGCCCGAATGTTTGCGTAATACTCAGCGCCAGCGGAACCATTGCCAACAGGCAATAAGTAATGCTGCGGAAATCGAACCACAGCACGACGATGATCACCAAAGTTGCATACAAGGCAGCCAATTGATAGCTTTGCTTCATCTCCAGCGATGCTTCGTAGGCCTGAAGCGGATTGCCGGTAACACGCGGGTCCACCTGACGGACATCGTGGACAAATTGTCCTAACGACTCCATGTTCCAGATATCCCCTTTGCCATAAATCTTCAGCAGATGCCGGCCGTTCTGGCCGACAAATCGATCGACCAGGCTCGTGGGCAGGTCGGTCAGCTTGGGAGGCTCGGGGTTGGCAATGCCTCCCATGGCGTGCAAACGGCTCAGCAAATCGCCGGCCATACTTTGTTGAAACTGTGTTAGTTCGGCCACACACTCGGACGGCTGCATGCGTCGCAAGATGTCGCGGATCTGTTCTATCTGGCGTGCGCAATTGCCGCCCCCTGCGACTCGCGTTGCGATCAACTGAGCGGACTGCAAACTGCGCCCCAGGTCGTCCAGCGCATCCACCGAGATTTCTGGCGGACGTTCCGGCAGGTTTTCGAGTAACTTGTCGATTCTGTGAATGACTGGCTGTTTTTGTTCGTGATCGACCGGTAGCATCGAGACGATCTCTTCGGTTCGCTCGACAGAAGGCATCGCCAGAAACTCTGCTTTTCTAGCCAGCAATTCGTCCCGAGTATCGGCCATCGAAAGCGCATACCATACGCTTTGATCGCTTTCGTTTAGTAGCTTTCGCTCTAGCTCCACGCTCTCCAGGCCGGTCGGTTGCATATTGAGCAAGTTGTGGTCGTACCACAAATGCGGCAGCCCACAGGCCAGAAACACCGATGCCACCACCCCTACGGCGCTCACCAGTCGCGGTGCCTTCATAAACGGTGCCAGCAGCGAATGAATTGGAACCGGCTCGGGAATTCGCTGCCCGATGACGCTCCGATCCATCAGATATAGGCCAGCGGGAAGTACGAACAACTGTGCGAGCGCGCAGAGCAGAATCCCACCCCCGGCAATGATGCCAAGTTCCGAGACACCGGTAAAACTCGTCAGTCCTGCTGCAAAAAACGAGACTGCGGTCGTCATCGCACCGGTGGAGATACTGGGACCGACCGCGGCCGTGGTCGCCAGAATTGCTTCGCGACAGGCCTGCCCCTCGCGGCGCAGTTGCATGTAGCGGGCAACATAATAGGTGCCAAAATCAATTCCGATACCGATCAGCGTGGCCGTAAAGGTGACGCTCAGAATATTCAGGTGGCCAATCGACAGCGTGACATAGGCAAAAGCCCAGGCCATGCCGATCAGCAAAATGATATTGGCCATCAAAGCGTGACGCACGCCGCCAAAGCCGGCAATCACCACCACGATAACGCCAATCATCGATAAGACGCTGGCCCAGAGCATGGAAGACTGGCTGGCGCGCATCTCGTCGTTTTCCATGACCGGCAATCCGGTCAGGCCGATTTTAGCATCGGGGTGCTGGATGTTGATCTGTTGGATTAACTCACGTAAGGCGTCAATCGCCTCGGTGCGCGGCGCTAGCTTGTCTTCTCCTTCGGCCAATCGGAGCAGCACGAAGCCGAGTTTACCTTCCTTAGTTAGCAAGTACTCGCTGCCCAGTTCACTGATCGTCGAAAAGGCATCGGGCATTCCGGGCCAGGGAGAGCGATAATCACGATTCATATTTTGCAAGCTGACCAAGAGGCTTTCCGTAAAGCGTTGCATCTCGGCCATTGCCATGGCGGTCGCTTGCTGATTGGCAGCAGCCCCCTGCACCTGAACGCTCAATTGATTGAGCATCGCCGCGACTTTTAGTTGCGACCAATGGCCCTTTACAATCGTGACAGCACCTTGCAGAAAATACTCGATCTTCAGCAGGTCGGGAGTTGGAACATAGTGCAGTCCTTTGGAGCGAATCGTACTCAAATCAACCTGATGCATCACCGCGTGGAATAACTGTCCCTTTCGCGCTAGTTGTGCCGAGATCTCTTGCAACACGGGGACCACTTGGTCGCGGTTGGTCCCTTCAACCACAATTACCGCGTCGTCGTCGTCACCAAACTCGTTGATGTACTCAATCCACAAGCGGTTGTAGTCGCTATGAGGATTCAGAAGGTCCAGACGGCTGGACTTATAGCCGAGGTCAAAATAAGCCAGAACGATTGAAACCAACGCCAGACCGACTGCCAAACTGACCGTGGCGACCGGGTATTGCAGGATCAGTCGCGTCAGTCGCAACATCGATCGAGCAAAAAGAGGCAGATGCGATGCATCGCCATGCTGGTTACTTCTACCGGACATCACCGTTTCCATACTTGTCCAAACTGGAGGGCCTCCGGCCCTCGGCGAAATCGAAGCGGAATTGTAGTCTGTTGCGCTACAGTTCACCAAGACAGGTTCAACTGAACTGTCAGTATTGGAAGCCAATCGTTTGCAGATAGTCGAACAACGACCAAAGTATTCCCTGGACTGGAGTTACCATCATTCAAATTCCCTACATTTGGCCCTGCAACTCCAGACGGCAAGCTATTCTTTTGATACACTGCTTTGCGAAATCGACGACGGATGCCAGCACCATCCGGCAGTCGCCCCCGATTTAGTAGATTGCTAGCGGACCAATATCCATCACGATCAAGGCCTTGCTAGCACCGGCCAAATGGACCTGCCGTCGCCGATCAACGCTGCACCTGACTGAGTATTTATGATGCAAACCCAATATGACGTTGTAGTGATTGGTAGCGGCCCGGGTGGCGAAGGTGCCGCAATGCAGGCGGTGAAGCAAGGCAAATCGGTCGCCGTAGTCGAGCGGTACGCCAAGATCGGCGGTGCATGCACGCATCTCGGTACGATCCCCAGCAAAGCGCTGCGCTATGCGATCTCGCAAGTCACCGAGATCAACACCAGCGCAATGTTTCGCTCGGCCGGAATTTCGCTGACGATGCCATTTCCCGAAATTCGCCGTGCTGCCCAGCGCGTGGTCGAACAGCAAGTCGTCGTGCGGCGCGGCTTTTACGATCGCAACCATGTCAATGTGATTGCCGGTCAAGCGCGATTTGTCGATACGCATACGATCGAAGTGGACGAACCGGACGCCGGCAAGCAACAGATTCGTGCCAACGGTTTTATCATAGCCGCTGGCTCGCGCCCCTATCGTCCGGATGATGTGGACTTCAACCATCCGCGGATCTTTGATAGCGACTCGATTCTGAAGCTCGAGTACACGCCGCAATCAATCACCATCTATGGTGCGGGCGTGGTTGGTTGCGAATACACGTCGATGTTTCGCAACTTGGAATGCAAAGTCAACCTGATCAACTCCCGCTCTCGACTGTTGGAATTTCTGGATGACGAGATCACCGACGCACTCAGCTATCATATGCGCGACCGAGGCGTATTGATCCGCCATAACGAAGTCTATCAAAAGGTCGAACCGCGCGATGATGGCGTTATTTTGCACTTGAAGAGTGGCAAGCAGCTAAAGACCGATGTTCTGCTGTGGGCAAACGGTCGCACCGGCAATGCCGAAACGCTCAATCTGTCAGAAATCGGCATCATTCCGAACGAACGTGGTCAGATCGAGGTGAATGAGTCATTTCAGACGGTGCATCCACATATTTATGCAGTCGGGGATGTCATCGGCTGGCCTTCGCTGGCCAGTGCCGCCTATGTGCAAGGACGTTTTGCCGCGACGCATCTAGTCTGCGGCAAGGGGGACCATCAAATGGTCCGCGACATTCCCACCGGAATTTACACCAGCCCGGAAATCAGCTCGCTGGGCCGCACTGAGCGGGAACTGACGGCGGCCAATGTGCCGTATGAAATCGGGCACTCGCTGTTCAAGAGTCTGGCCCGTGCACAAATTACCGGGCGTACGGTCGGCATGCTCAAGATTCTGTTTCATCGCGAAACGCTGGAGATTCTTGGCATACATTGCTTTGGTGCCAATGCAACCGAAATCATTCACATCGGTCAGGCGATTATGTCGCAGACCGGTTCGGCTAATTCGATTCTGTACTTTATCAATACGACGTTCAATTATCCGACAATGGCCGAGGCGTATCGCGTGGCCGCGCTGAATGGATACAACCGACTTTTCTAATGAGTCATGTACTGGACCAATTTCGTCTGGATGGAAAAACGGCGCTAGTCACTGGCGGCACCAAGGGGTTGGGCCTGGCAATGGCGACTGCGCTGGCCGAAGCTGGCGCGGAAATTGCCCTCTGCAGCCGCAATCTGCAAGAAGCTCGTGTAGCGGCTGATGCGATAACGCAAGCTACTGGTCGCCGCGCTGTCGGATTCCTGGCCGATGTCACCAGTTCAACATCCGTGCAAGAGTTAGCCGAAGCTTGCCAACAATCGCTCGGCCCGATTGATATTCTGATCAACAACGCGGGTTGCAATATTCGCAAGCCGCTTGCGGAAATTAGCGATGCCGACTGGGATCTGGTGATCGACACCAGTGTCAAAGGCTCATTCTACTGCTCGCGTGCGTTTCTACCGGGCATGATCCAGCGGAAATTCGGCAGAGTGATTAACCTGGGCTCGATCATGTCGTTTGTGTCGCTACCTGGTCGTGCCTCTTATGCAACGGCCAAGAGCGCCTTGCTCGGCTTGACACGAACACTGGCGCTGGAAGCTGCCCCCGCCGGTGTCACTGTGAATCTGATCTGTCCAGGGCCGTTTGAAACGCCGATGAATCGCGTGCTGATGGACGACCCGGCGGCGTACCAGGCCTTCATGAGTCGCATTCCGCTGGGGCGCTGGGGACAACCGACGGAGCTGGGTGGCGCGGTTGTCTTTCTTTGTTCTGCGGCAGGCGGCTTTATGACCGGTTCGCAATTGGTCATCGATGGCGGCTGGACGGCACAGTGAATTTTATGGCTGGCCTGTCTGCAGCCTCAGAACGCCCGTTGCAGAATGCCATCACCATCCGTGATCCACGGCGTCCAAACCAACACCACCTGATCGACCGTGATCGCGGTTTTCTTTGGTCGAACGGCATAGGCTTCGACCGAAATCTCCTCTGGGGAGTATCGTGCCGCCAAGGCATTTGCGTCATCACGGGCCTGCGCCTGCAAGGCATCAATTCGCTCTTGTACCGCTTCGACCGATTCATTGGCCTGCGCCACATCGCCCCGCTGCTGCATGGCGCGGCCGGCAGATCGAACCGCCGTAGCCGTTTTGTTAATGTTCGTGGCACTCAGTTTCTTGCGACCGAGTAGTGCGCCCAGAATCGTTGAGCCAAACGAAATCGCCGACTGCACGGTGGCTTGACTGGCCTGCGCCGCCTCGCGTTCGACGCGCTGTTGTGCCCGTTGAAGTTGCTGCTGCAACGTGGCTAATTTGGATTCATATTTTGTGCGTAGCTTTTGCATTTCTGCATCACGCTGTTCGCGGGCTTCTTGACTGATACGAATGCGGAAGTCTCGCTCATTTTCCTCCGGTTGCGAGACGGCGTTGAAGGTCGCACTGCGCAGCAATTCCAGAGTTTGATTTCGATAGAGGTGGTTCTTCAGTTCGGTCGACCAGCCACGGTAACTGCCGGCCTGTGAAAACGACTTCGGCAATTCGGCATACTCGCATTTTTGCTGCGGCTGATCGGCGAATCCCAGATGATCGATATCCAGTGCTTCACTTGCGGCCCAAGGATCTGTATCGTCGACATGATCTGCCTGAGCTGCCAGAACGACCGGCCGCCAAAAATCGACTTTGGACTTGGCTTCGGTAAAGTGGATCTTGGCTCGTCCCATTAGAACTGGTCGATAGATCAATTTCTGAGCTGGCGATTTCTGCGGCGGTAGCGAGCGAGATACCTCCAAGAAACACTCGCTGATCGTCGGGGGGAGTAGCGGTCGTGCATCACTGACTGTCGAAACTTTTTCGGCCGCGATCGTGGTCGGGTCTTCCACGGCCACGGGAGGAGCAGCCTGCGGCACCGGGGCACTTGGGGATTTCTGGGGATGCATCAGCTCGGAGATCTGATCGCGCGTCAGTGGTCCACGCAAGTACGACAGCGCCCAGCGTGTTTGGAACACCGTTGGCTGCTGGTCGTGAACATTGTGCATCAGAAACACGCGATTCGACAGACTCGATAGAATTGTCTCAACACTCTGCCGATCGAACTTTTCATTCGCCGCGGCGGAAGCACCGGCCAGACCATCTAAAACGCGCGCCTTGTCGCGCTCAGTCTGCAATCGCCCCAGAAACCAGGTGCCGGTGTTCGACAGTCCTTTGTAGTCCAAATCGACCGGGTTTTGCGTGGCCAATACCACGCCAAACGCACGGGCTTGCTTCAGAAGCGTAAGCATTGGCTTCTTGGAGGGCGGATTGGCCGTCGGCGGAAAGTAGCCAAAGACCTCATCCATATAGATAATCGCACGCAGGCTGGAAGTGCCCGACTGCGTGCGCGTCCAGGTGACAATCTCGTTGAGCAACATCGTCACGAAAAACATCCGCTCGCTGTCCGAAAGATGCGCGATCGAAAGAATCGAAACGCGCGGCTTGCCGCTGGCCGTATGCAACAAGCGGCCGATATCTAGCGGCTCTCCTTTCATCCAATTGGCAAATCCGGGGGACGCCGCCAGGTAATTCAACTGCATGGAGAGCTTGAACCGATCGGCTGATGAAAAGACCGACTCCAAATCCAATAGCCCAAGCTTAGTAAACGGCGGTGACTGGATTGCTCGCAACAGTCCTTCCATCTCCAAGGTCTGACCGGCACGCCAAAAGTGGTCAAAGATTCCCGATAGCAAGATATGTTCGCGACTGGTGAGCGGATCGGCATCGACGTTAATCAGTGCCAGCAGCCCTGAAACGGTGGCCTGGATTCGATCCTGAAACGCCTCGTTATTTTGCAGAATGGCCGCCGGTGGCGGCGTGAATGATTTTAATAAGCTAAGCGGTACGCCGCTTTCGCTGCCGGGCGTATAGATTGTCAGATCGACTGCCGAACGAAACCGCTCGATGCGATCCGACTGCTGTCCCCAGTTGGCCAGCCCGGCCTTCCATTGCTCGGCAGTTTTTTGTGCAAACTGCTGCGGTTCCAATTTTTGCCGCGCCGCCTCGTTGGGATCGATCCACGGCAAGAAATCTTCTGCTCTGAGCAGCGGAAACGTCAGCAGCAAATTGCCGATATCCCCCTTGGGATCGATGGCAATCACGGGAATGCCATCAATCGCGGCCTCTTCCAGCAACGTCAAACAGAGACCAGTCTTGCCGCTCCCTGTCATGCCGACACAAACTGCGTGCGTCGTCAAATCTTTTGAATCGTAGAGCACCAGCGAGTCTTCGACCGACTGGCGACTCAAGTCGTACTGTTTGCCAAGATAGAACAGTCCTAGCTGCTCAAAGTTTTCCATGCGTGTACTGCTCTACCATGTGGTCCAGGCCGTGTTAGTTGACGAAACAGAACTATGCCATCAGCAATCGTGTGCCAATGGCTCCGCCCATTGGTTTCGACACTTCTTTGCTAGCTTGGAGATTGCCAAAGTTACGCCTAAGGCGTTAAATTCCACAGCCCCAGGTCGCGCAGCGCACCTGGGGTTAACGTTCCTGTTCAACCGGTTACCACGAAGTGGTTAAATTCCTCACGGATTGCGGTGAAATCCCATTTTTGTGCGATTGTGTAACCGCTTCGCGGTAACCGATCTTGTTGTTTGTTAACCTAGGGTGCGCTGCTGCGCAGCGACCCTAGGCTTCGGTATGGAACGCCTTCGGCGTACATTGCAAATACGCCAAACTGCAATTCAACGTTTTGCCATCAGAGTCCCTGTGCATACAAACTCCCCTGCTAGCATTCTTGCGTAGAGACTAATGGGCAAAGCCATTGCTTTCGACCTTTAGGCGGACAATTTGAATCAAGCTGCGATTCTCACTGGCGGAGCCAGTGGCACACATTTTTTGGATTCAGCACACATCTTTTGGATTCTGACTTTACTGCTTGGGAACTTGCAGCACCGGATCGTCGTCCGTTTTCAATTTGGCATCATCCGCGGCAACGTCCCCAGGTGCGGCTTTCCCGGCTCCGTCGATGCCGATAGCGGCGGCCGCTTTCGCAGCGTCAGCGTTTCCGGCGGCAACGTCCGCTTTTGGCTCTTCCACTTTGATGCCCTCCGGCACCTCGGGAGGTGTTTCATTCGACTGCGGCGTCACTCCCGAGTCCAGTAGCATGTAGCCTGCCCAGAGAAATGGGTGATCGGAATTGATCGGTGCCAGGCTGGAGTTGACATCGACGCGCGGCTCACGACTGACATCCAACGGCGACGCAGAAACCAATTTGACGCTACGCTGCCAGGCCTCCGATGCAGGAACCTCTGGAAACTCCTGCACAAACTGCCGAATCAGTTCGTGACTGGTTTGACCTCCGGTTCGCCACCGTGCCAACAGCACCGTGCGGGCACCGGTCGACATCATCCCGCAGGAGCTGAGAAACAATTCGTGCCCCGGAAATGCACCGCTTCTCTCTTTCAGCGAGTTTTCGGCGGCGGTGTGAAAGGCCGGTAATACCAGCAGATCGGCGCGCTTCCACGGCAACGACATCCATTGTCCAAGCGAGCCGGCCGATTTGATCTTGTCGAGTTGAATCGGACTCCAGTCATACGGGCCGCCGTCTCGATTGCTGATTTCGTCGAGAACTACCAGGCCATCGACGAATGAACCATACAAGGGAGATGGACCGGAGAGTGGTGTATGCAGTTGCGCCGATTTGGGAAAACTCCGCTCCAATCGCTTCACGACGGATTCTAGTAGTTCGGGATCTTCTTGAGGATGCAGCTTGCCGACCACGATAGCAAACTGAGGCGTTGGTGCTCGGCCCACTGCTGAGGTGAGAGCCAATCCGACGGTCGGCGCGTACCGGACTCGAGTCTTGGAAATCAACGCTACTGGATTGGCCTTGTCGCCGACCTGCACCGCTTCAAAGGGAAGATACCACAACGAGCCGTCCGGGATCACGATCAATTCGTCGAACTTCAGACTAAAGTTGACCTTCGATCCGGCCAATAGCGTATCGATCACGTCTCGCGCGGCAGATTTCCAGGCCGTATCCGCCAACTGTGCGTGCGGCAACTTGCGAGTTGCGTCGTAATTGCCAATTGCTCGAAGCATCGTGACCATCTTCTTGTCCAGCAAATTCGGATTGGCCACTTTCCAACTGTCGTACTTCCCCTTCCCGATCAATGTGCAGTGCAACTGACGCGAAGTGCGAAAGATATGCAAAATGACCTGGCCATTGACTAACTGATTTTGAATCTCCTTGGTCTTGCGGATCGGAGGAAAATTGATGTCGGCCGCTTCGCGACGGATCGCGATTTCGCGAATTAGCAACTCTTGCTGCTGGCTGACATTCAGCAACTGCTGCATCAGTTCGCTCTGCTCGCGCGATTCTGCCACTTGCTCGGCGTCCGGTGCCAGGGGAAGATTCCCCAGTTTGGCCCGTAGTTCGGCGGACTGTTTCGATAGTTCGCCATACTTGGGATAACGCGTGAGGATTTCTTGCCGCTGCAAGCGACCGGCCGTGTCCAATCGCTCGACGGGTGATTCCAGCAGCCAACGGATCGCCATCAGTCGTCCTCCCAGCGGCAGAGTCAGAAAGAATCGATGCCGCTTGGCCAGATCGGCAATTTCGACCTGTGTTTCCATGTCGCTGGCCGAATCAAACCAGGTCTCGTAAATCAGATGGCGCGGAGTGGTCATCTGCGCCAGGGCCTCTAATGGACGAACCGTCCAATCAACAGGCAATGGATCAACCGCAAGTCGCGAGTAAATGGCGGCTGCTTTGCGAGTTGTCATGCCCGCCTGTGTCTGGCCTGATTGCGCCAGACGTGCCGTGGTGAGTTGAAGTTGATACAACCACTTGGAGCTTTGGGCCTGCATCTTGATGGCCAGGTCCATTGCGACGTCGCCATCGCCAACTCTGCCCATTTGATAATTCGTCAATGCGGCAACGTAGTGTCTTCTGGCGCCTGGTTCACACTGCGACATGTCATATTTGGCCATACTGGCCGTCGCCTGAGCAAGCAGCGTGACTGCCTGCTTGGTGTTGCCGGCCTGCGCCGCACTTTCCGACGCCATCAAGAGTAGCGACGTGAACAGCTCGCGCCGTCCGTTCTTTTTCGTCCAAGCGGCAGCCGACTCTAGGGGCGCAAACACCTGTTGTGGATTCAATATCGAATGGATCAGAAATCCGTATTTGAATGCCTCTTCCAGGACCATCATGTCTCCATGCTCAGCCGCAGTGTAACTGGCCTCGGCAAACAGTGCAGCCGCCTCGGGAAGCTTGCCCGCTTCCAAATGAATGCGACCAAGTTCCAATAGTGCCAGCCCGGTGACCGGATGATCCAATGCGCCATTGAGCAATAACGATCGCTGCAAAAACGCGATCGCTTCGCCGGTATTCCCCGACGCCGCGTGCGCCATTCCTAGCTGCACGTCGATCCAGGCTTCCGACCAGTGGTTAGGCTGTCCCTGACGTTTGGCCAACTGCGCGGTGACCTGATCAGTGAGCGGTTCAATTTTGCACAGTGGACCAAGAATCTCGCGACGGCGATAGATCGCCAGCGACGTACAGCGGACAATCTCCTGCACATTCAACGGCAGAAGTTTTGGCGTACTGATGACACCCCCTTTTTGCAACGACTTCTCGGTGACCGGTTCACCTTGCGAGATCAGCGTAGAATCTCGCAACTTTGCCAGACCGGTGACTCGCTTGCTTTGCCCCCAAGGCACCACACCGCGAGTGGTCGCCGCAGTCACCGTCTGTGGAAACTGTACCGGCACCATCCAGTTGGAATAGGCGATGTATAAGTTTAGCGCCGCGTTGTAATTTTCCATCGCGTCGCCAAGCTGGCCAAGCTTGTAGTGCGCTTCGCCAACCATCGTGTAGTAGCAGATGGAATCGATCCAACGCGCCTGCACGGTGCGAACTCCACCGCGCAATTGCGACTGGAAACCCTTCAGTGCAGCTTGGTAGTCTCCCTCGTAGAGAGACGCAAAAGAAGCGTAGTAAAGTGGCCCTGGCATCTGGCGCTGTTGCGCCTGCACCGGTGCCAGCATGGCAAGCAGCAAGGCAATTCCCAGTACTGACGGCCAGATGAATCTCAAACCGGCCGGAGTGAACCGCGGCAGCCTGGAAGTAGTTACCATGAACACTTGCCTCCATCGTCGAAAAGAACTGGTCGAACCATTGCGTAGCAACAATGCTTAGCGACAATGCAGCCTGCTTTGCAACATATCGCCGTGATCGTGCCGGTCGAAAAAAGAACCATCCGCCAGCTAATTATCTTCTGTTCCAATTCGCGGACCTTTAGAACAAAAGGCCGCAATGCCTTGCTTCTATCATACTCAATGAGCAAGTGCGATGAAAATCTGGCCGGGGCTAGATTATCCCGAAAGCCATGTTCAAAAGCGCCGCCTGTGGGCAATCCTGCACTTGGGCCAAGCAGCTCAAACTGGCTCATTTGGCACCCTATCCCCCCTGTTTTACCAGGTACTGCCGACTCTCGGTCGACGCCGCCGGTCGGGTTACCAATTCGCCATTTCTGGCCAAAGTTCCTAACCGCTTCGACCGATAACGATGGTACGGAATTTAACGGTTTTAATGATTCAGATGTCCTGCTGGACCGCGATGTCGATTCCGACTGCGGTGCCCTACTGACAGGGAGTTCAGCCATGTTTGGTACGACGCATCAACGTAATGTACGCAAGATCCTCTGCGGCATGGCCATGACCTGCAGCATGGGGGCCGTCGGCTGCCAGGTCGATGTCGGGGGCCAGACGCTGCCCAGTGCGTATTATCTGAAGGACGATATCCAGTTCTTCCCGGCTGGCCCACGCATGAAACTTTCACGCGAAGCGGCCGCTCAAAAGGCGTCCAACGAAGAGCAGGCCGTGCGAATGGGTCGCGAAAACAACAATCCATAATTGCTAACTCAGCCCTGGCCGCGAACAAATATGTTGATCGCGACAACTTCGACTGAGAATTCGGTCCAAGAATACCCTTTCGCGGAATCCACGGATGGTCGAGCTATTAAAAGAAAATGGCCTGCGTGCAATGCTTTGCATCGCCCTCATGATCATGGGTTTGGCCGCCATGCGCTTTCACGCAGACGTCGTGAAACAAGCGGACCGAGGTAATAAGAATTTACCCGTAGCTTACTACATTCATGAGGGGCCTCCATACTTTCCGATGAGCCCGCGAATGAAGCTGTCACGCGAAGCGGCAGCGCAAAAAGCATACAACGAAGAGATGGCATCGCGACAGAGTCAAGAAGCAACTGAGTAGTCCACACCACCGTTCATGCCGGGTGTACTCCTTCTGGCCGGTCGCTAGTTGTTGAACGACAACCGACGCCGATCGCCAAGTGAGTACCAGCCTCTGGGGGGGCCGGCACCCTTTGTGCTAACGTTCGAGCTTCCGATTCCAAATGTTGGAGTCTGCTGCTCGAACGTTGGCGCATGCAGGGAATGTCTCGATTCATGACCTTGATCCATTGCGAACGGTAAAGCACCTCGTCTTGCGGCGAGCTTGACATGCCAAACATCGATGCCGAATATTCGCAACTGCTGCATCAATGGGCAACCGATGCGCTGACCTGGATTGGGTTTGGCACCTTGGTCGGCCTGGCTGCCAAGGCGCTCATGCCCGGTCGCGATCCGGGCGGCTCAATCGTCACCGTGCTGATGGGGATCGGCGGCAGCATCATTGGCTGTGCCACACTGATGTATCTCTCGGATGGCGCCAGAGCGACGCCGATCAGCATCATCGGCTTTCTAGTGGCAACAGCAGGCGCATTCATCCTGCTGTTCTTCTACCGCCTGTTGAATGGCAACATCATCGACGAAGGTGGGGCACCACGTCGCGCCACTCGACCGCCATCGTACAAACGCCGCCGCACCGCGGTGCCGCATTACGAGGATTAAGGACAAATCAGCCGCATGGTACTAGCCACCGGTTTGTGCCGCTCCAGCCGTGGGCTAGCGCCCAACGGCTAATACAAGAACTAAGCTGTGACAATCTGCTAGTAGATTTCCAAACTCTTAATACTATTTCCGCCAGAGAGTGTCGCCCCGCTCAGGCATCGTTCGGCACTTTGCATCAGATCGCTAGCGGGAAAGTTCTTCGGTGGCAACGCCAGGCTGGCCACGCCGACGCTAAGCGTCAATACAATCATCGAGTTGTCGCCACGGCCTACACTGCCCGATAACAGGCGAGCCTTGCCAGCCAGTTCATTGGCCAGCTCCACTGCTTGCCGCCGATCACAGTCCGGTACAAGTAGCGCCAGGTCGGCAGCTTCTCTCGGCAAAGTATATGCACCAGGAAACTCCACCTGTCGGCATATTGACTGCAACGCTCTCACAAACGGGTCCATCCGCTTGATACCAAACTTGGCCACCAACTCGTCGAATTTATCCACATGAATCAAGAGCAGACTCAGCGGGGCGCGTGCCTGCCGGCAGGCGCCAACCGCTGCGTTCACACGTGACTCCAGCAGTGCATCCAGCGCAAGCTGATCAGGAGTCAATGTTGCGGCTCTTGCTCCCCTGGCATAGTTTGAAGCTTTAGGCGCTGCTGCATACTTTTCAATCGGCAACCCTGGCGATTCAGTCACCGGCCCGTCAAACCGAGTAGACGATCCTCCAAGGCTGTCCGCAGTTTTGATTTTCTTGGCCGCCGGTTCGGCAGCTTCCGCACTTCCAGCCGGGCGTGGTTGCTGTTTCCGCGGCCTGGTGGCTCGATCTGCCTCATTCGCCAGTTGAGTCAACTCCGCCAATAGCGCCGTCTCGTCAGTACTGTCCAGCCCGCGGCTGCGCCAGCGGAGCGTTTCACTGGCAATTTCGGTCGCCACACTGGATAACTGCTGGTGAGCTTCTGCCAGGATCCGGTTGTAGTCGTGTTCGGAAGGCAGTTCCAGATTAAGCACTTCGGCCAACTGGTCTACCTTGGTCTGTAGCGCGGCCACCAGTTCGGTCAGTTTTGACTCGGCGAAATGGTGATCTCGCTGTGCCGCTTGCAGCATTGTCTCTAGCAAGTCGGACCGATTTTCCGCCAGCACATTGGCGATCAAATCAGCCAATTGCAAAATCCGAGGTAGCGATCGTGAAACAACTGGCAGTTCGGCAATCCGCTCTTCGTTGGAACCTGCCCGTACAGCGGCGACTAGTTCGCGAGGCAAGCACCATTCCTCCAGCAGACGAGCCGACAGCTCAAAATGATCGAAACCGAGTGCTTGTCTTTCCAGCGCAGCCAAGTTGTCTGACTTGGAGAAACCGTAGTCCAATAGCGCCGCATAAACTTCGCCATGCTCTTGCAAGAGTGCCAGCACTCCCAAATCCTGCAGCAATCCGGCAATGAACGCATCGTCACTAGCCTGCTTGCAAACCGACTGACTGATCTCGCGTGCCGCCACCGACTTGATCAACGTCCGATGCCAGTACCTGCGTAGAATGTCCCCATTCACGCCCACAAACAAATTGTCTGGCAAGCTGAACCCCAGCACAAGCAGCTTGAGCGGATTCGTCCCTAGCAGCGCCAGCGCCTGATTCAGGTCGGTCACGATGCGACTGAGACCGAACAACGAACTATTCACCACCCGCAACACCTTGCAGGTCAGCGCGGGGTCATTCTCGATGCAATCCTTCAGCGCCCGGACATCCACCGTCGGAGAACTGGTCAATTGAATAACGCGCACTGCCACCACCGGTAGCGTGTACAGCTTGCTACAGCGTTCGACCAGACGATCGAGCTTGGAGGGGATATCCGCCATGAAATCCGTTACAATCGAGTAAGCCCGAAAAATGACGATAGTCGGAATGACTTTTACAGGACATCCAAAAAAGCTCTCCAGATGGCCAATCAGCATTAGTCTAGCTTACTGGCGGAACCCCGCAGTCTGATCGTTGCCGAATGCGCTTTTCCCCGCTGGCTGTCACGGATGCATTGTTCGGGTTATGCTGAACCTGTCAGTTGATCGCGGGCGGTTCAAATTTGCAGTTGGGCGGTTGCTCAATCCTCCTCACCGAGACCAAATCAATCGACTAACCTTGATCGGACAATGCACGCCAAGCCGCCCTTCCAATGGGTTAATACCAATTCGGTGAATCTGAGTCGTGGCAGACTCTCCAGCCGCCGTTTAGCAACATGACCTTGTCCCATCAACCATTGCCCAATTCGCTCGCTGAGCCAAGCCAGCAACGACCGTCGATGGACCTTGAGCCATCCTCGCCCTGGACCATTGCGCCAGATGAGGTGCATGTCTGGCACGGATCGCTGTTGCAGCCCGACGAAGTGATTCAGCGGCTTGCTTCACTCCTTGACCAAGACGAGCAACAGCGTTCCGCACGATACCGTTTTGAGCGCCACCGCAAAGCGAATATCGTTGCGCGCGGAATGTTGCGCGACGTGCTATCGCGCTACTTGCAGATCCCTGGCCAGGATCTGTGTTTCAATTACAACGCGCACGGCAAACCGGCCTTAAAAAGCGCTGCCCTACCGCATTCCACATCCAACTCCCTCACCGATCTGCGCTTTAACCTGTCCCACTCGGGCCAGGTCGTGGTCTGCGCAGTAT
>JAWXCH010000359.1:0-3417 GCA_034440595.1 Planctomycetota bacterium
TGTGGAGGCTGTTATCCAGATATCGAAGCGGCCCTGCTAGCGGCGTTGGATGACTGCACCGAAGAAGTTCGCTGGGAAGCGGCCAAAGCTTTCCGCACCGCCGCCGGTTCTCCTTGCGAGCATTGCAAATCGAAAAGTTGCTGCGGTCCTAAGGTTCAAAAACGTCTCCGCGCTGTGGTGGAAGACAAGGACGACAAGGGTTGCTTTGTCGAACCATCGGCACGTGTCCGCCGCATGGCACGACTCGCACTGGCACAGTGCGGTGGAGCAGTCTACGACGAACTTCTTTTAGTGCCGGAAGAAGGTCCTAGCGAAGGCCCGGCGGAAGAAGTGGAAGAAGAAGTGGTCGTCGAAACGGCTGGAGGTCCCGCGGCGAGCAATTCAAATAAAACACAGCTAACAAGCCAGAGTGGTACTTCCACCCGCGACCCGATCGACGACGCCGGACTGAACAGCTCTGTGCGAGTTCGCTCGGCCAGCATGGACGGGGCAGAATCAGATGGCACGCAGAACATTCAGGCCACCGATACCCAGAACGCTGATACGCAAAACTCCGATGCTCAGAACGATGCCAAGGCTCAAACCGTCTCAGTGATGAAGTCATCGACGACGGCAACTCGAACTACCCCGACAAAAGCAAACGCTACGAAAACAGCAGCCACGAAGACCACATCGACTAGAACATCCGCTACGAAATCTGCAACCAAGAGCGCCGCTCCGCGTGCGGCAACTCCGGCGACATCAACTGCACCCAGCCAACCGGGCACAGTGCAAATCATCACGCTACCTACGGCACCGTGCCGCGATTGCCAGACCAGCACCACGCCATCACGTAGCAGCAACGCCGGTTTTCCAGCGATGCAGGCAACCGGCATTGAAACAGCCAACAACAATGTAGTCCAACTGGGAACAGAGCCGGCCAGCGCAACGAACCAGGTGGTTCAGGCGGTCGGTGCCGATCCGGTGGTCTATCGCTCGGAGATCGCAAAGTTTTACGAGGCGAATCAGGATCGGTTCCGCTTGCCGGCCGACCTTCGTGCCGAAGTCTTGTCGACACGTTTTGATAAACATGCTTCGCGTGCCGAGGCGTACCAGGTCTTGTTCGCACGGCGCATCGCACTACTGAAAGAAGACCAATCCGCCGCTGCTGAGTCAGCCGGAGCGATTCAAGTACTCGACCTTGGTTGGCTTGGTCGCGAGCAATTTGACTCGGTGGCGATCGCCGAATCGGTCTTCAATACGCCCGTCGGAGGGATCAGCCCGATGTGGGCTGACGAAAACGGGTGGCATGCGATCCGCGTGCTAGAGCGTCGCCAGCCCAAGGTACGCCCCTTGGCCGAGGTGGCCGACGAGATCTATCACGAACTGGTCTGGCAGAAAAAACTGGCTAGTGGAGCCAGTCATGCGACGCATCTGCAAGCGGCGGAGTGACGCGACTGGCAATCCGTCGAAATCCGAATACCGATCCGGTCGCAACCTGGCCAGCATGGCGGGTATAATCAAACACGAACTCCCGAACATTTCAGACATATCCTGAACGGACCTCGCATTGAACGAGGCACGCACCATGGCCAGTTCACCGCTCTCGCAACCTTACGGACAGCGCGCCAATGGCTGGCGAGGCCGATTGAGCGAACGCTTTCGCGTTTTGCGTCATCGCTGGCAACAAACCGATTCCGAGCCGGCGCTGGCGGGAGCCGCTTCGCAAGATTCCTGGCGACGCGTCCGCGTGCTGGCCTTGCTAGGATTATTTGCCGGCCTGCTGGCAATGCTGGTGTATTACCTGATGCACAAGCCCGTGCAGACGCCACTAATTGCAATCTCCACGCCGCCGTACGCTTGGCCGCTGCCACCGAATTCGTTCACCGCCGAGGATCTGCAAAAGCTCACTACGCTAGATAAAGAAAACTCCATTCAGCTTGCGAACCTGTCGGCGTCTTGGAGCAGCAGCGAACGTGGGCTACGCGCACTGGACCGCCAACTGGACGAATTGGTCAATGCCGGCAATCGCAGTGGTGTGGTCGTTCTATATCTGAGCGCGCATGGCGTCGTGGATGGCGAAGGTCGTCCCTGTCTGATTTTGCCTAGCTCCAACCCGTGGAAGAGCGAGACCTGGCTTCCGGTCAGCGAACTGCTGGCGCGCATCAAGGCTCACCAACCTGCAGACGCCTGGCACAAGCTGCTGGTGCTGGATTGCAATCGGATGGAGATCAATTGGGATATCGGGCTGTTGTATAACAGCTTTGCGGATGGGCTGGAAAAGGTCGTGCAGGCCGCCGACGTGCCGAATCTGGCGGTGTTGAATTCCGCCGGCCCCGGTCAACGGGCCTGGGATTCCACATCGCTGCAAGCGACGGTCTTTGGACACTACCTGCAACTGGGATTGGCGGGAGCGGCTGACTCGTGGGATGAAGATGGCAATCGCGATCGGCAGGTTTCGCTGCACGAGTTGCATCGATACTTGCTGCGACACGTCGACCGCTGGGCACAACACAATCGCGATGCACATCAGCGACCGATGTTGATTCCGGCCACGGCCGACGATTTTTCTATCGTTTGGACGCTGAACTCGCGCACGCAAGCGCGGCTGGTTTCCGAAGCAGCCAAGACTAATGTGAAGCCCTTTGTTCAGGACGAGAGCGTGGCCAAACTATGGCGCAAACACGATGAATTCTCTCGCGAGCAGCCGCTGCGGTTAGATCCTTTGAGCTGGAGTCAGTTCGAGCACAAATTGTCCTGGCTTAATGCGACGCTGGCTGCCGGAAATGACTATAAAGGTACAGCCACCGCGGTCTATGCCGACCTGAAGGCCAAGGCCGCCGCGATGGAAGAACGCAGCACTGCAATACAAACCACCGGCGGAGAGTTTGCCAAGGCGAACATCTTTGCCACGCGCCCGTGGAAACGACCCGCCGGATTGGAATTCCATTCGTTGTCACTGGCGGCACTGTTTGGACAGTTCTCCAATAACGAGCAGGCCGGTCTGCGAATGCTGCTCGACCGTTTTGTCGAATCTCCCTCGCGTGCCATGGCCGACGAAGTCCTTGCTCAGATTCCGCTGCAACGCGAAACTGTGCAGTTGAGCGAGCCGCACTTGCTGCGATTGATGCAACGCGATCTGACCGAATTGGCCTGGCAGAAACCGGCCTTGCTCAGCACCGCCATGCGGATCCATCGAACCGGAAATGAACTCACCGCACCCAGCGACGAACGAGTGTTAACCTGGATTGCGCCGCTATTGGAAAAAGCAGATCGCTTGCGCCGTCGCGCCAACGATGCCCTATTTGTCGGCGATGAGTCGAACCTGTTGCTAGCCGAGACCGAACAACAAGCTGCACTTAAGGCTTATGCCGACGTTGCCACACTAACTCAAAAAGTCACCGAGGCTTACCGCACTCGCGACGAGGCCTGGGGTAA
>JAWXCH010000360.1:0-4323 GCA_034440595.1 Planctomycetota bacterium
CGACATTTGGCATGGAGTAATTTCAGTCAATAACAGTGGCCAACTGCGCGGTGGGAAACGTCCGCCTGCCCGGCCGTAAGTAGGTAGGTTCCACAACATTGGCACCATTGTACCAACCGGACAATGTTTCACCCAGGGGACTGCCCGGTGTATTGGCCACGTGGGCACCGGACGTTCAATTGTTGATCGCTATTTCCTGAAAACATAGCTCAGAAGCATCGGTAGAATTATGCCAACTGGCCGTATTGTCCCGATTTTTTGCGGTGATAGGAAAAAACGCGACGAAACGTCGCTATGGCCTCAGCCCAGTCCAAACAGCCGCAGGCATTCCTGCTGTGCAAACCGATCGGTCATGCCGGCGATGTAGTCCCCAACCGTACGCTCCAGGCCATGCTGTGCGATCCGGTTCTGAAAGCCCTCCGGCAGTAACTCCGGGCGAGAGGAATACCCACCGAACATCGCGTGCAACTTGTCCTGGGCGGTTCGTCGCAACTGCAACAACTGTGGGTGCCGATAGACGCGCTGCTGTAAAAACGCCTCTAGCTCGGCACGAAGCTGCACCATCGCGGCCCCTGGCGTGACCAGCGGGGGTGCCTGGCGAACCGCTTCGACTGAGTCAATGTTGTGTCGTCGCAGATTCTCACGCGTATTGTGCAGCAAGTCGCCGACCTGCCAATCGATCAGTTCATGAACGGTCATCCGTCGCAGCAGTGCATCGTCCAGTGCCGTGTATCGCTGCTGCACGCGCGACGCTGCCTCACGCCAAAAGGTGACCTCCAGCAGATCGTTGAATTTTAAGACTCCGACCTGCATCGCATCGTCCGGGTCGTGCGAATCGTAGGCGGCGCTATCCGCGGCATCGACCACTTGCGATTCCAAGAGCGGTTGCTCGACGCGGGCACGTTTGTTAATCCGGTCGCGCTGACCGGCGAGCACCTCGTAAGATAAATTCAAACCCGGAAAATCTGGATATCGGCTTTCCAGTTCCTCAACAATGCGCAATCCTTGCCGATTGTGGTTGAAGCCGCCGACCGATTGCAAGCACTTGTCCAAGGCATCCTCACCGGCATGTCCAAATGGAGGGTGCCCCAGATCGTGCTGCAGTCCCAGCGCTTCGACCAGATCCTCATTCAATCGCAATGCGCGTCCGATCGTGCGTGCAATTGAAGTCATCTCCAGCGTGTGCGTCAGACGGCTGCGATGGTAATCTCCTAGCTCATTGCCGGTGAAGACCTGCGTCTTTTGACTGAGTCGACGAAACGCAGCGCAGTGTACAATCCGATCGCGGTCCCGTTGAAACGGCGCACGATAAAGGTGCGGCGGTTCAAAGTGTTTTCGCCCACGCGACAGTTCATTGCGCATGGCATAATGCGCAAGCAACTGTGAATCCACGACTAGCAAGTCTGGGGGCAGCTCAGAACGATCGTCAGAAGAAGGAAGTGTCACGCAGTGGTCGTCATGCAGTGGGTGACGGTTGGGCCAGAACTTCGTGCAACAGATCGTACAGGCTTTCTAGCGACTGCGAGATCACATGCGTATCGGCCAGGACCGGCATGAAGTTGGTATCGCCAGCCCAGCGCGGGACCATATGCCAGTGCAAATGGCCGGGCACGCCGGCACCTGCCACGCGGCCAAGATTCAGCCCGATGTTGAATCCGTCGCAGGAGACTAGCCGCTCTAGCACGCTGGTCAGGCCGGCCATGGTTTGCATGATCTCGGAATGTTCGGCCACACTCAAATCATCGAGTCGCGCCTTGTGAGTGCGCGGTGCAATCAACAGGTGGCCATTGTTGTACGGGTAGCGGTTTAAGACGACAATGGAGTACGCCCCCCGCTGGACGGTCAGCGTATGCCGGTCATCCAGGTCGGCCACGCAGCGGCACAAAAAGCAATCCTGATCGGCACCTTCCAGCCAATCCAACGCCTCTTCCGGGGTGGAATTCTTGGGAGTTCCAGATTTGATATAGCCGAGCCGCCAAGGAGCCCAGAGTTGTTTGTTTTGCAAAGAACGTTCCTGCACGTAAACCGGTTGGAGATTTGAAGATCGCGTGCTGACAGTCTAATATGCGAGAGCGGAAAGCGACAAGGTCGAACTGGAAGTGGGCAGGGCAGTTAGCCAAATTGCCCTGTGAACAACGTGGATCAGAACATTTCAACCAGGAATTGCAACATGAAGGCCAACATCAGGACTACAAAGTTCGCCGTGGTTCCCGCAGTGCATGGTTACGACCAGGACTTCGGGTGCCACTGCTGGCTTGCCCAGCAGTGCTTTGGACTTGCGGCCGTTTGGATCATGACGTTGTTGGTATCCGCGTTCGCTAGCAGCCCCCTCTTGGCCGCCGAACAGCGGCCACCGAATATCGTGTTTATCATGGCCGATGATCTGGGGATCAACGACCTTTCCTGCTACGGTCGAACCGATCAATCGACCCCGCATTTGGATCGATTGGCCAAACAGGGGATCCGCTTTACCAACGCCTACGCGGCACAGTCGGTCTGCTCGCCAACGCGCGCTGCCATCATGACGGGCAAATCGCCCGCTCGATTGCACCTGACCACGTTTCTGCCGGGCCGGCCGGATACTCCTTCGCAATTGTTGCTACATCCAGCGATCCAGCAACAACTGCCGCTGAGCGACTTGACTATCGCCGAGCGACTGAAAGCGGCCGGCTATGCCACAGCCTGCATCGGCAAGTGGCACTTGGGTGGGGAAGGCTATCTGCCGACGGACCAGGGCTTTGACCTGTATCATCCGGGCCAGAGTAGAACCACTCCAACCGAGACTGAGGGGAGCAAAGGAGAATTTGACCTGACGGCTGCGGCTGAAAAGTTTATCGAGCAGAATAAAGGCCGACCGTTCTTTCTGTATCTGCCGCATCATACTCCGCATGTGCGATTGGACGCGCATGAGTCGCAGAAAAAGAAACATGCCGCCGCGTTCAATCCGGTCTATGCGGCAATGATCGAAACGATGGACGCTAGTGTCGGGCGATTGGTCGCACGCATCGATGAACTAGGATTGTCGGATAACACGCTGATCGTTTTCACCTCGGACAATGGGGGCCTGCATGTCCCCGATGGAGACTCAACTCCGGCGACGCACAACACGCCCTACCGCGCCGGCAAAGGATATGGGTACGACGGTGGGCTGCGCATTCCGCTCATCGCGCGCTGGACTGGCACATTCCGACCAGATCAAACCATTCAAGAGCGCGTGATCAGCACCGACTGGCCGGTGACCATGTTAGCGCTGGCAGGTGTCAAAACCGCCGATCAATTTGATGGCGTCAGCTTGTCGGAACTATTGAAACACGGGACTCCGCTGGCCCAGCGGGCACTCTACTGGCATCTGCCGCATTATACGAATCAAGGGAGCCGCCCGTTTGGTGCGATTCTTGACGGGGATCGCAAACTGATCGAACATTATGAAGATGGTCGCTGCGAGCTGTTCGATGTAGCTGCTGACATTGGAGAAGCAACTGACATCTCCTCGCGCGAACCGGCTACAGTTGCGCAACTGCGCGGCAAGTTGGAAAAATGGCGACGCGATTTGAAGGTGCAGTCGAACACTGCGAACCCACGGTTCAACGATGAACTCTGGCAGCAGTTGTATCGAAAAGTAGACACCTCAAACGTGCGACCAGAGACGACCGCAGCGGCAACTGAGCTCCACTTGAGCCAGTGGCGCGCGGGCATGAACCGAGTGGTATCCAAGAAGCAAAAGCAAGAACGTGTTGATATCGCTGAGCTGGTAGGAACCGGCGCGGTAATCCTGTCTGCGGCCGATGCCAAGGTTCACGGTACCAAGCTCACCTACGAATCAGAGCCTCACAAGGACACCCTTGGCCGCTGGACCGATTCGGCGGACTATGCGAGCTGGGAGTTTGAGGTTCCCCGCCCCGGAACCTATCAAGTAGAGCTGCTGCTCGGCTGCGGCAAAGAGCAGGGTGGCTCGAAAATGGAATTGACCTGCAACGATCAATCGCTGACTTTCACGGTCCCAGAAACTGGACACTATCAACGGTTTGTCCCGACACAGATTGGCGAATTGAAGTTCGTTGAAGCTGCCCCGCAATCGCTGACAATCAAGGTTCTCAAGCAGCAAGGAGTCGGGGCGATGGACTTGCGCCGGATTACGCTTCGCGGCATCACGCCTGATCGCTAGTAGGCAAAAAGAACAGAGTGTGGGCGAAGCTATTTCGACCACACTCTGTTCAAAGCATCTCGATTCATCGAAATCAAATAAGAATCATTGGCGATCAGGCTACAATTCTCGTATTATTCACTAAGCTGCCCGGCGGACGCGGCGAGCTGCTAGCACGC
>JAWXCH010000361.1:0-52301 GCA_034440595.1 Planctomycetota bacterium
CCCTTGACCCGAAGGGCCAGCCAAACTACGCTTCCTCTCCCACCTAACTTGCGGCAAGATTGGAAGTTAACTCAGCAGATGGCAAACAAGGACGCACTGAGCCAACGAGCAAAATGGTCAGGAGGCCAGCCGATTGGCTACCTGATGCATATGGCCCTTGCGCGCCCGCGACTGATTTCCCTGGCGGCCGGGTTTGTCGATCAGACATCCCTACCGGCCGAAGAAACCAAAGTCGCCATGGAGTCGGTGCTGTCGGATCCCTCGGTGGCGCACGCCGCGCTGCAATACGGCACCACGCACGGGTACGCGCCACTGCGCGAGCAGATTCTGGCCCGACTCCAAGCGGCAGATGGCAGCAAAGCTAGCGAGATGCCGCCGCTGGAGCGGATGATTCTGACTGCCGGCAGCAATCAACTGCTGCACCTGGTGGCCGATACGCTCTTGAATCCTGGCGATATCGTCCTGACCGCCGCCCCGACATACTTTGTATTCTTAGGCGTGCTGGCGAATCTTGGGGCGCGTGCGATTGGTGTCGCTTCGGACGAGAATGGTCTAATTCCAGAAGCTTTGGACACCACCTTGCAGCAGTTGGCCAAGTCCGGCGAATTATCGCGCGTCAAAGCGATCTACACAGTCAGCTATTTTGACAATCCAGGGAGTGTCTCGCTCTCGGCTGCACGCCGCCCGCAATTGGTCGAAATAGCACAACGCTGGTCGCAGTCGCATAAGATTTATCTGATCGATGACGCCGCCTATCGAGAGCTTCGCTACGCGGGGGAGGATATCCCCAGCCTGCTGGCCGCCGATCCGTCGAACGAAACCGTCATCCATACGGGCACGTTTTCCAAGTCGTTTGCCCCCGGCATTCGCGTCGGCTGGGGAATCGTTCCGGCTGAACTGGTCGAGCCGATGGTGCACCAGAAGGGGAATATCGATTTTGGCTCGCCGAACCTGTCGCAGCATGTGATGTCCAAGGTGCTGGATCTAGGTCTATACGACCCACATATCAGTCGGCTGCGTGGCGTTTATCAAACTAAGCTAACGGCAATGGTGCAGGCGGCAGAGAAATACCTTTCGCCGATCGATGGGACACACTGGCAGGTGCCGACCGGTGGGCTGTATGTCTGGCTGGCCGTGCCTGAATCGGTCGATACCGGCACCGATGGTGCGCTGTTCCAGCGAGCGCTGGATCAAGGGGTGATCTATGTGCCGGGGCACTACTGTTATCCCAGCGAGGGAGTACCGGTGCCGACCAATCGGATTCGGCTGAGTTTTGGAGTGCAGTCGCCAGAAAAGATTGAGCAAGGAATGGAACTCCTGGCGCTGGCCATTCGCGATGTCGCCTAATGGAATAGAACTGCATTGGACGAGCAGGAGTTTTCGTCCGAAATGGTAAGGATGCCATGCTGCTTATCGACCGCTATATACTCTGGCAATTCATTTCGGTGTTCGTCATCTGCTTTGTCAGTCTGGCGGGGCTGTTCATCGTCGCCGACGCGCTGGGGCATTTGGATGAATTCGTTACGGCCAGCGAAAAAGCGGGCGGGTCGTTGTTTACCTTAATGGCCAGTTTTTATGGCCCGCGCTTAATCTGGATTCTGGATCGCACTAGTGGCGTGCTGACACTGATTTCGGCGATGTTTACCATCGCCTGGTTTCAGCGACACAACGAAATGACGGCTCTGATGGCAGCCGGGGTCTCCAAGGCACGAATCATTCGTCCGTTGATCATTGCCGTTGGCGTGCTAAGTCTTATTGCCGCGCTGAATCGCGAGCTGGTGATTCCTCATTTTCGCGAAGAGCTGAGCCGCACCACGCAAGATCTGGCCCCGGATGCCGCCAAGAAGCTGGTCCCGCTGTTCGACAATCAGACGGGTATTTTCATCAACGGGGGCAAAGTGCTGACCAATCAGCGAACCATTGCCGATCCGAGTTTTCGGATGCCGCGCGAGTTGAGTCAGTATGGCCGCCACATCTCGGCACACGCTGCAATTTACTACGACGCCACCGCCGACCACCCGGCGGGCTACCTGTTCCAGGCTATCTCGGAACCGCACGACCTGACAAAAAGAGCTTCGCTGTCGCTAAACGATCAGCCGGTGATCCTGACACCAAGCGACAATGCCTGGTTGGCTGCCGACCAATGCTTTGTCGTCAGTGAAATCGCATTTGACCAGTTGGTCGACCCCAACGGCTGGCGGCAGTACTCGTCAACCTGGGAACTGGTGCAAGGCCTATATAACCGCAGCCTTGATTTTGGTGCCGATGTCCGCGTGACGGTACACGCCCGAATGGTGCAGCCCGTGCTGGATCTCACGCTGCTGTTTCTCGGGCTGCCCCTGATCCTCAAAGGGGTTAATCGGAACATGTTCGTCGCCATCGGGCTATGTCTCGGCGTAGTAATCGGATTCTTGTTGATCGTGCTGGGTTTCCAGTACCTGGGATCCAGCATTTTGCTCAGCCCGGTGACGGCCGTTTGGATTCCGCTGTTTCTGTTCATCCCGCTGGCCGCCTGGATGGCCGAGCCGATCTGGCAATAACCGAAAGTTGTCGCATCATGCTAATCTCGCAAACATCTGAGTTGATTCACCCGCTGGATTGCCCCATAATGGCCGCCAAGGAGGGGGAAATGACAGAACAATCTTTCGCTACGCCGTGGGTCGACGGACTAACCATTGGTCAGGCTTTGGACGAAACCGCGCGGCGGTATCCGCTGTCCGATGCGCTGGTATTTCCCAAGCTTGGACTGCGGATAAATTACCGCGAGTTTCTGGCACAGGTCGAACAGGCCGCGCGCGGGCTGCTGGCGCTGGGCGTTCAGCCGGGGGAGCATGTGGCCATTTGGGCGACCAACGTTCCGCAATGGGTCATTACTCAGTTTGCTACTGCGAAGATCGGTGCCGTGCTGGTCACGATCAATCCGGCCTATCGTCCCTTTGAGCTGAGCTATGTACTAAAGCAGAGCGACGCCAAGGTGCTGCTACTGGTCGATCGCTTTAAGACTTCGGACTATCACGCCATGCTGGCCGAGATCTGCCCAGAACTTGCGCATTCCAAGCCGGGCGAGCTGCACTCCGAGAACTTCCCCAAGCTGCGTACGGTCGTGGCCATCCACGGCGAGACTCCGCCAGGCGCGATCCATTGGAACGACATGATGCAGCGCGGGCTGGAAGTCCCGTACGACAGCCTGCAAAGCTCAGCAGAATTGCTGCGACCAACGGATCCCATCAATATTCAGTACACTTCGGGCACAACCGGGTTCCCCAAGGCGGCTACGCTCAGCCACCGCAACTTGCTGTTCAACGTGTATTACGTTGGCGAGTGCTTCAAATACACTGAGGCCGACCGAATCTGCATTCCGGTGCCGTTTTATCACTGCTTTGGCTGCGTGCTGGGCACGCTGTGCGCGGCAATTCATGGTGCTGCAATGGTGGTCCCGGCCGAGTCCTTTGAGCCGGCAGCCACCTTGGCGGCGATTGAGAGCGAAAAGGCCACCTCGCTGTATGGTGTGCCGACCATGTTCATCGCTCAATTGAACGATCCGAGTCGAAAGTCTCGCGATTTAAGCTCGCTGCGAACCGGCATCATGTCGGGCAGTCCTTGCCCGATCGAAACGATGCGTGCCGTGATCAGCGAGATGGGTTGCCGCGAAATTACCATCGGCTATGGGCAGACAGAAGCCTCGCCGATCATCACCCAAACGCGTACCGAAGATCCCATTGAAACGCGCGTCACAACGGTTGGTCGCCCCATCCCCGGACTGGAGGTCAAGATCATTGACCCGGCTACCAAGGCAGTACTCGGGGACAACGAACAAGGGGAACTGTGCGCCCGTGGCCACGCCGTGATGCTGGGGTACTACAAAAACCCAGGCGCATCTGCCGACGCCATCGACCCCGAAGGCTGGCTGCACACCGGGGATCTGGCCATTCGCTTGCCGAATGGTTACTACAAGATTACCGGTCGCATGAAGGACATGGTGATTCGTGGCGGAGAGAATATTTACCCGCGCGAGATTGAGGAGTTTCTGTTTACGCACCCAATGATTGAACAGGCCTCAGTCGTCGGAGTGCCTGATCCCAGATATGGTGAAGAGTTATGTGCCTGGATTCAATTGAAGCAAGGCTGCGAGGGAGTGGTCGTCGTGCCAAACGGGCCACCGGCGCGTTGCCTGCCGGGCGAGAACTCGGCCGGCAGTGCCCAGGCTGCATCCATTGAGATGCCCAACGAGTCTTCGTCTGTAGACAACGACAAATCGGTCACAGACCAGCAGATTCGCGAGTTCTGCCGCGCCAATCTGGCGTATTTCAAAGCGCCACGTTACATCCGCTTTGTCACGCAGTTTCCGCAGACGGTGACTGGAAAGATTCGCAAATTCAAGATTCGCGAAATGATGTGCGAAGAGCTGGGCCTGAAGGAAATCACCACCGCCTGAGCCGCTAGGTGTTTGTTGACAACTTGCTTTTCGTGTGCCACTGGCTCCGCCAGTGCTGAGGAGGGCGTTGAGGCAACATCACCTTAGACACACGACGACAGACATTTTAACTCGACGCGCCAGCGAGGCGCACCACGTTTGACGAATTTCCTCGCTGGCGCGTCGGGTTACTGTGGGCGTCTATCTCGCCAAGAGTACTGGCAGAGCCATTGGTATCTACACAAGTCTGCTAGCAGTCGCTGATGCTGTTTCAACGACGAACAGTGCTGAAAATCATTCAAGCGCTGCGGCACCTGTACGCCGAAGGCGTTCGATTCGGAAGCCTAGGGTTCGCTGCGCAGCAGTTACCGACGAATAAAATCGGTTACCGCGAAGCGGTTACACAATCGACTGATTGGGCTTTCCGTAGCGATCCGGCCATGAATGTAATCACTTCGTGGTAACAGGTTGGATGGAAAGGTAACCCCAGGTGCGCTGCGCGACCTGGGGCTATGGAATGTAACGCCTTCGGCGTAATTGCGGCAATCCCCTTGCTAGCAATGATGCGTAGATACCACTGGGCAAAGCCAGTGGCACACAATTCCTAGTTGTCCCAATGCACTAGCGGCTGGCAGTGGGATCGAGGTTGAACGAACAATTGCGGCGGCTAAATCGCTCGCATGCTGGCGTAGTTCGTTGCCGCCGTTTGAGTCAGCGCCGCAGGCATATCCGACAGCGAAACGAACTGCCCTTCATCTGCGCTATAGGCAAAGACCTCACCGGTCTCAATCTTGTAGACCCAACCATACAGGCGCAGGTCTCCACGCGGTGCCAGCCGAACAGCCACTGCCGGATGTGTCCGCAAATTCTCCAACTGCACCAAAACGTTCTCCTGGATCATGACGCTCATCTGATCCTCTTCGGATAGCCCGGTGTAGTTGGTGCGGACAATACGCCGAGCGCTCTCCGCATTTCCTAGCCAGGCGCTGACGCTTGGCATTTCAGTCAAATCCTCGGGGTGCAACAAACCCTTCATCGCACCGCAGTGCGAGTGCCCACAAATGACGATGTACTCGACATCCAGCGCGGTCACGGCAAACTCGATCGCCGCCGACGCACCGCCGTCCGCAGTCGTAGGACTGAAAGGAGGTACGATATTGCCGACATTCCGCAGAATGAACAACTCGCCCGGATCGGTCTGCGTAATCAGATTCGGGTTGATACGCGAGTCCGAACAGGTGATGAATAGTCCGCCTGGACGTTGGCCACCGGCCAGATTCTCAAACAGCTCCCGCTGCGATTGAAAAACATTCGACTGAAATTCATGGATTCCAGCAACCAGCCGGTGCATACCAGCATTATTGTCGCCGTTCGTACCGCCGTATCCGTTGTGATTTCGATCCAACCGTACCATGCGCGCACTCCGTGTTAGGTTCTCTGAAGTATAAGGAACAGAAGTCAGCCGCAGAAAAGCAGCACACAGAACGCTGGTTCAACAACGAAGCGGAGCACCCAAGCCAAACCGCAACTGATGCTCGCTCTGACAGGCGAATGAACAGGCCATATACAAACAATCCGCGATGATCTGCGGCTGCGCAGAGTGGCGGATCAGAACCTGACAACTACGGTCGCGAGATTGCACTACCGCGCACGCGGCGACTCGGACAGCGTGACTAGGCCTGGCTTCTTCTTCGACCGGAATCGAGTCACCGGTTCGCAATAGACCGCTGGATGCCAGGCAGCTTGCCGGGACGGCAAACAGGAACGCGACCAATAAACAGCACAGACCGCGCGATGCTGATCGCACGATCGCTAGGTAGCTGAATTTGGCTCTGCTTTGTCCGCGCATGCAGAAATCCTCTGCGTCGATACCGATCTGTTGCCCCAAAATTTCGTAGCACTTAAGCTTACGGAATCGTAAGGATCGGGTCAATATTGCATCGGTCCGATGGGGCGGATTACTCGGAACTTTCTGCTGGTTTTTCCACAGTATTGCGAAAAACCGACATGAAGGAGCGACTCAGGAGGGTTCAGCCCACTTTGGCAAAGGTGGCCAACTCTTGCTGCATGTGCTGCATGCGTGCTTGCAGGGTTTCATGGGCTTCTTGCAAGTCAGCCAGCAGCTCCGGCGCTTCGCAAGTGAACATGTAGAACTTGATTTTTGGCTCAGTCCCCGAAGGGCGAACGGCCACGTAATTGCCGGGCGCATCGAGGTCAAGAATGACCATGTCCCCCTGAGGTCCAACCAGTGGCAACGGCGGGCTGCCCGGCCTTGTCTCGGTCAAAGACAGGTAATCGCGAACCAAGGTGACCTTCATACCGGCCAGACTTTGCGGCGGCGTGGCGCGGAATTTGGCCATAATCGTGAGCATGTCCTTCATACCTTGTGAGCCGGGCATGGTGATCGAAAGCTGCTGCTCCTGGTGATAACCATACTGCCAGTACAGCGAGTCGAGTTTGTCGTGTAGCGTCTGCCCGGCCGCTTTGCACTCGGCGGCTAGCTCCGAAAGCAACATCGCCGCCACCGCCGCGTCTTTGTCGCGTGCATGCGTGCCAACCAGGTACCCGTGCGATTCTTCACACCCAAGGACAAATTTGTCAGGTCCGAACTCGTCCATCGTCATGCCGATCCACTTAAAGCCGACCTGCAGATTGCCGAGCGTACGGACGTTATAGGACTCGGCTACGCGGCGTATCATCTCAGTGGTGACCAGTGTCTTCACCACGTAGTGGTCAGGCGTAATGCTGCCCGCTTTTTTGCGCGCAGACAGGACATACTCGGTCAATAGGGCAGCAATCTGATTACCGCTGAACGTGCGCCACGGGCCGGCTGTGTCCTTCGTCAATGGCGCAGCACAGCCAAGCCGGTCGCAGTCCGGATCGGTCGCCAGAATCAGATCGGCCCCGGTCTTTTGGGCCTGCGCGATGATAATGTCGAACACCGCCGGATTTTCCGGATTGGAGACATGATTTGGCACATTGGGAAAGTCGCCGTTCGGCTCCGCGTGTGGGCCAAATATTTCCACGTCCGCGAACCCATCGGCTGCCAGAACCGGCGGAACCGCGCTACCGCCGACACCATGCAAGGGAGAATAGATGATCTTCAACGCGCGCGGGCCGGGGAGTGCCTGCGACAGCACGGCCGATTGAAAGGCCGCATCGACCTCCTTTTGGCAGAAAATGACCTTGCCGCTTTTCACCCCTTCGGCAAATGGTGAACGACGGATTTCACCGGCATTCATCACCCTTTCGATAATGCCGGCATCGTGCGGCGGCAACACCTGGCAGCCAGTCGACCAATAGACCTTCACTGCGTTGTCGCTCGGCGGATTGTGGCTGGCCGTGACCATGATGCCACAGTGACAGCGGTTGTATCGCACCGAGAACGAAAGCTCGGGCGTGCTGCGATATCCGTCCAGAAAATAGACCGTGAACCCGGCCGCCAGCATTACTTCGGAACACAATTCGGCAAAATGACGCGAACGGTGCCGCGTGTCGTAGGCAATCGCACAGCGCAGATCCTTGTTGTCGGGGAATTGCGCGACGATATAGTTGGCCACGCCTTGTGCGCTTTCGCCAATCGTCCGATCGTTGACCGCGTTGCTGCCGATCGGGAACATCTTGCCACGGCGACCACCGGTGCCAAACGGAATGATTGTCCAAAAAGCATCGTCCAACTCCTTCCAACGCTTATCGGCAATGTACTGTGCCACTTCTTCGGCATACATCGCATAGCGAGCTTCCGTTAACCAGTCCCGGATGTTGACCTCGGCACTGGCGGTCAATTGGCCGGCAGCCACGGCAGCGGCGACGGATTGCAAAGAAACGGCAGGATCGAACGGGGTGGTGCTTTTCAAGTCCATGATGTTGCTAAGATGAGTCGGCTGGCGGTCAGAATGAATTCTCAACAGCTAGGCAGTATGCAATAGATCGCCGCTTCCGAAAAGGTGGGCAGCGCGATTTCTAATGTCGCGAAAGGGGACAAAAGCCATTTTAACCCGACGCGCCAGCGAGGAAATTCGTCGAACACGCCGCGCCTCGCTGGCGCGTTGAGTTAGTATGCGAGGTCGACTTGCAAAGCGTACTGGCAAAGCCAGTGGCACACGTGATTCTCACTGGCAAAGCTACTGGCACGCCAGTTTCGTTTTCATAAATCACTAATCCGACGTCAGCATCCCGTTCAGCCGCACGCGCGCTGCTTCAAACTCCCCCCAGGCCTGTTTGCTCAATTTGCCCTCCAGGCGTTTCATTGGTCCTTCTAATCCGCTCTTCAGCAGATCGACTTGATCCTTTCGCGGGCGTAGCAGGCGAGTCGGATCGTCGAAATAGATTGGCGCCGTGTGTGCAAACTGGACGATCTCTTCGACCGGCTGCTCCATGCAGCGCACCGCCAGCCAGGAGCTGCCTTGAATTGTGACGGGCACCTCCCATACTTGAAATCCGGTCGCATCGGCAGCTTGTTTAGTCGCGTCGATTTGCTTCACCACCACACCGTTCACCACTACTTCCACTTGCTGGAGCGGGCGAGTCCCTCCCGCCTTAATTTTCAACTTCAGCGGAAGCGATTGGCCCGCGGCTAGTTGCTTGTGGTCACCGGGCCGCAGGCCATCGGCTTCGATTAATAGCATCGGCCCATTCGTGACAAAGCTGCGACCGGCTTTGAACCCAGCGAACCATTTTTCAAAAGTCAGGGGACCATCTATATGGACGTATACACGGCTGTAGCCGAGCGGTACGCCCATCATGCCGTTGGCAGTACCGCCACTAATCGGCAGCACGAGGCCAGTGTTCAAAATGGCATAGTAAGTCTGAAACACGTACTGCATCCAGCCGGCGCTATCGTCGGTCAGCTTTAGCGAAGCGGGCGGACGCTCTCCCCAATTTTTAAACGGCGGATCCTTGCGCCACATACGGTTATTGGCAATCGGAAAACTATCGATCCCGTCCAGCGCGATGACCATGCTGGACCATGCCCAGCCGTGCTTTTCCAGGTCGACAACGGCCCCCTGGCTTTGTGCGTCATGGATCATCTGGATCACAGGGGGAACTTTGTTGGTCAACGGTGCTCGTTGACCAAGCACAATGAGTGCGCCGAGCGCCGTGTTTTCGCCGGCAATGTCGCCAATTTCGTATTCGGTATTCAGCGTCCAATACAGGTGCCGCGCGTCGATCGACTTGGCCTCTCCCTTGGTCGGAACCGGCTGTCGGTTGATGCCTTGTGGGGCTTCGTCCTTAGTTCTGGCCCAGGCTGTGATGGGAAACGCTACGTTGACATCCTCGGCCAGTTGCATCACGGTCAAGTCCTGCGGCGGCGTATGCACGTGTGTGTCCCCTGAGTACCAGCCAAGCGCTGCCATATCAAACAGCCGCTTCAGTGGCACAGAGAGTTTAGTAGGCGATTGTTCGCTCACCTCCAATTCACCGTCGTGCGGCAAATACTCCTTGCCATGTTCGACATGCAGCTTGTATTTTCCTGCCGGCAGTTTCAAAGTGGCCGGGCTGGTCGGAATAGCAATGAAGACTTCATTGCCTCCCCAATAGGGGTCGCCGTGCTTGGCATAGGACGTTTTTTCGACGAACGGATGGACCGTCTTACCGGCCGAATTGTGCAAGTAAAACCGTGCACCAAGCGGAGCGTTGGACTTGGCGTCCACAACGCTCAGCACCACCTCCCCGGCCACGAGCGGTCTGGTCAGCAGCAACAACAGGAACGTCACAAAGCAGTAGCGGAGGGGCATGTTGCGAGAATTCCTGTACGTAAATCAATTGCTGACCATGCGGGAGGCCGGTTACGCCCCTCAAGCTGGTATCGAATGTAAGGGGCAGATCGTCCGGCAGTCAAGAAATCGCTCGAAATTAGACGGAATCGCACTGCACGAGGTAAACTGTCAGTATTATCGCTGATAGTTCGCTTTAGTCGCATATAAACGCAAGTCAGCTATGACCGCCAGCCAGTCTTCTCAAGCCAGCATTGACCGCCCGTTGCCGATGCGGATGCGGCCCGATCTGGTTGCGCAGCCGCTGGGAGATGGCCGGACTTGGAGCCTGAAGGATCCTCTGTCGCTACGGTACTGGCAGTTGGCTGGTGAGGAATATTTCATCCTCCGACAGCTAAATGGATCGGCCAGCCTGAATGACTTGCAGCGCAAGTTCGCCAGAGAATACGCGCCACGACGAATCACGCCCGATCAATTGCAACTCTATCTCGGCTCGCTGTTTGACGAGGGACTGATCTATTCGCAATCGACTGGGCAAGGTGTCGAACTGGCCGCACGGCGGAAGCGTGTGATCCGGCAAGAACGACTGGCCAAGTTAGGCTCGATACTAGCGTGGCGATTTCGTGGGGTCGATCCAGAGCAGCTGCTAAAGCGAATCGCGCCCTGGACGAATTGGATATTTCGCTGGCCAGCCATTGCGGCCTATATGGGCCTGGTGGTTTCCGCGATTCTTTTGGTCACCTGGAAATGGCAAACGGTACTGGAAAGATCCCCAGAGTGGACCAGTTTTTTTGATGTCCGCAGTGCGTTCTTACTGATCGTTGCGGCGTCGCTGGCCAAGATTTTGCACGAACTGGCACACGCCATTTTTTGCAAGCACTTCGGCGGCGAGTGTCACGAGATCGGCCTGATGCTGCTGTTTGGAACGCCCTGTTTGTATTGCAATGTCAGCGACAGTTGGATGCTGCGCAGCAAGTGGCAACGGGCGGCCATTGGCGCAGCCGGCATGCTGGCCGAAGTCGGCTTGGCCGCGGTGGCGACCTGGCTCTGGTGGTTCAGTCAGCCAGGACTGTTCAATTCGCTTTGTTTTGACCTGCTGTTGGTCTGTTCGGTCAACACGGTTTTTCTCAACGGCAATCCGCTGTTACAGTACGATGGCTACTACATTCTGGCCGATCTGACCGAGACCCCCAATCTGCGTCAGCAGGCGAATCTGGTCGTGCGCCAGTGGTTGGCCAAGTTCTGGTTAGGGCTGGATTTGACTCCAGAGCGCAAGCTGCGCGAGCGCGGGCGAGTCTGGCTGGCACTGTTTTCGGTCGCGTCGGCGGTCTATCGGTGGTTTGTGGTTCTGACACTGTTGTGGATTGCCAATCAGTTTTTCAAACGGTATGACCTGCAACTGTTCAGTTGGTTGCTCGGTGCGATCTTTCTGGCCACACTGGTGGTGTTGCCACTGTGGAAGACGCTGATGTTTCTCAGGCACCCTAGCCGGAGTTTGCAAGTGCGCTGGAATCGAGTTCTTGGTCGAGGGATACCGATCCTGCTGGTGTTGGTAGCACTGGCGATGATCCCGCTGCCGTTCCACCCGACCGCGCCGGCGGTGATCGAGCTTAGAGACGAGGCGATGGTGTTTGTCGCCACGGCGGGAAATATCATTGACGCGGTTCCAGCGGGGAGTCGGGTGCAAGCGGGCGATCGATTGGCGACGCTTCAAAATCTGGAGATCGAGCGAGATGTGCGAAAGCTGCAAGGGGAGCTATCCGAAAAGGCCGTGCATCTGAAGAATCTGCGGCTTCGGCAAGGTGACCCCGAAGCGGCTTCTGCGATACCAACCGCCGAGAAATCGCTGGAAGATGCGCAGGAGCGGTTGCGGCAACGGCAGCGCGATCAAAGTGCACTCGAAATCAAGGCACCGCGCACGGGCACGGTCATTCCTCCAACTCGACGAGTAGCCGAACCGGGCCAATCCGAGGCGGGCGGTGGAGACTGGACGGGAGACCCGCTGGAACCGCGTAACCGCAACAGCGTGCTGACCTCCGGGACGCATCTCTGCAGCATTGGCGATCCCGCTCAAGTCGATGCGGTGCTATTGATCGATCAGGCGGACATTCGGTTCATCTCAGAGGGACAGACGGTGCAGGTGCTGCTTGACCAGTACCCTGCGCTAGCGGTGCAGGGTACGATCCGCGAATTGTCCGAGGTTGACACCTTGCACGTCCCGCCAGAACTGCTGGCACATGAGGACTTGCCGGTTCGCACCGACGAAAGTGGCAAGAAGACACCAACCGGGGTGCTTTATCAGGCCCGCGTGGCACTGGAGCCGACGACGTTGCCGCTCCTAGTCGGTTCCTCCGGGCGTGCCAAGATCGACGCCAAACCGCAGTCGGCAGCCGCTCGGTTGCAACGGTATTTGCAGCGAACGTTTCGGTTTGACTGGTAGGATCGGTTACTTACCCCTCCCCTTCGCTACGGATGCCAAACTCGCGGCGCATCTCAGATAGCACACTGCTGTCGCGGATCAGGGCCGCCATCAATTGCGGGAACGGCAATCCGCCTAGCTCCACCGCACGCATCACGAGAAACGGCACAGGGCTGTGCGGTTCAATCGATTGCAGCGCGGTGGCGGCCTCGGAGAGTTGCGCGTAAATCGCTTCGCGTGTGTTCAATCGTGATTTAGCGGACTGACCGTTGGAAGCACTCATGGTACCATCCTCATTGACAGTCTCCTGGGCAAGGACATCACCCGCAGCAGGTCCTTTCTTCTGCACAATCTGCATCGCCAGTGCACGGCACTCTTCCAAAGCCGGTCGAATCGCCGACAAGCCAGGCGCGTCCGGGCCCATCTTTTGGCGTAAAGTTTGCCCCAGCCATTTTAGCTCGTTCAATGCCTGTGTAATGTCTTCGGCCACACGCTTACACTGCTCATGCGTGGTAATGCGTACGGCCTTCTCGACCAGTTCGCTGCTCAACGAAGAACGACCATCCATCCCTAGATTCCATTGCTGGAGGCTATAGGTGTCCTCACCTGCATAGACGACCGGAGTCTGCTTCAATGTGAGCGGATAGCAAGACCCGCGATCTGGATCGTCCAGCCAATTGAACGGTCCGGCACGGACTTCCAAGTCGTCGTCTTCGATTTCAGGTTCCAGGCGATCCCAACAGACTTCGACCAGCAGTCGAATCAAATGCAGGCCATCGCGGACCCCGGCAAACCCGTACTTCTTGGTCAGTGCCTCAAGAAATCTTGCCGCCACGAGCAAGTTCTTGGAACGCTCGGTCAGCACGTCGCGGCAAATCGTAATGATCTGGTTCCAGTCGGCGCGGACCCATTCCGTCGGTCGCATCGGATCGTCTTCGCGAAAAGACTCCGGGTTGATCTCCTTACGGGCTATTTCCAATTCTTCTCGAAGCGGAAATGGCACACTTTCGCCCGCCGGATTGTCGCCCGGAATTGGCAAGAGCAGCTCCCGAAAATCGAACAACGGAGGCGAACCGGCGGTCGATTGGCGATATTTAGAGGCATCTTGCACCTGACGAATCAGTTCGTCGATATCGGCAATGTCGGTGGCCATGGTCGCAACACTCGGGGTAGAAGTCGAATTGGTCGTATCATCCACCGCTCGTGACTGGTTCACAATCGGCGGGGATTCAATCTCACGATAAGTTTCAGGTTCAGGTTCAAACGTGATTGCAATCGGATCCTGCTCAGATTCAAAATCCGCAGCAGGAGTTTCGTATTCAGTGCCCGATAGTTCAGCGAAAGACTCGTCGACTATCGGTGGTTCGATGGGCAGGTCTGGTGTTAGTTCTTCCGCCATGCCTGTGGCGTCAAACTCCGCGTTTGAAGAGTCGCCGGTGTCGCCGAGCAAGGCTGCCAGTTCAGGGTCCAGCTCGAATGGCGCCGGTGCGGGCTGGTCGTCAGCCGGTGGATCGGTGAATTCAGGCGTATCAACATCCGGGGCCTGCGATGGTGATTCGTCGAATGACGGAATCTCGTCGGTTTGCGAGGAAGCAGGCTGATCCAGATCACCAAGCAATGCAGCCAACTCAGGGTCCATTGTGGTCAAGTCGACCGCAGGAGCCTCTTCCGCCGGTTGATCGTAGGTAGGTGCAGATTCTGTGTTCGCATCCGCGGCATAGGGGTCGCTAGCAGGCGTCTCGCCGCTATTCGCAAGAAAGTCCTCACGCAGCAGTGCGGCCAACTCGGGGTCCAACTCCATTGCCGGCATCGGCTCGGATGGTTCTTCGGCGGCTGGGGTTTCAGCGTATGCCTCTTCGTGTGCTGGAACCTCTGCTAACAAAGCGGCCAATTCTGGATCCATTTCGGCTGGCACCTCGGGAGTGCTCTCCCCCAATAACGCTGCCAGTTCCGGGTCCAACTCAGCAGGAGGTTCCGACGCCGTCTCGCCAAGCAGGGCCGCCAACTCGGGGTCAAGTGTCGCCGGGTCTGGAGCCGCACCTTCGGCCTCGGCCAACATCGCGGCCAACTCGGCATCGGCGGCAGCACTAGCCGCCTCGTCGGTCGCGAATAGTTCTTCGGCGGCAGGTTCTTCCACCGGAGCCGCGTGCTGGACTCCGGCACCTTCGTTCCAGCCGCCGGCCAACATCGGGTAGGCGGTCGAAACGGCACGAATTGCGGCCAATTCGATAATGTCGCGCCCTCGCACTGGCAGGACCGGCATCAGCCCCCACGCGGCTAGTCGCTCGGAAACCAGCGACGAAAACCGCGCCGCGGTGCTGACGGCGACTTCATCATCATCGCCAGTGCGATAGGAATGCAACGGCATGCTGTCGAGTTGCAGATGCTTGTCCGGAGTCAGACTCCAGCCAGATTCGATGAACCCGCGACCAAAGAGTGCCGCGGCCAACAACGCGGAATTTCCCCACAAATAATCTGCGTGGCTGCCGCCAAACTCTTCAAAGTCAAACGCATCGACCGATTTGTAGTTCTCGCCAAACGGCGGCCGCAGCAGAAAGCCCGGCACCGTCAAGCCGAGGAACGCACTGTCTGGCAAGCTTTGCAGCGATTCCCAGGCGTACTTGGTATCGGCATCGAGCGCGAAATCCTCAGCCGTAACCGCCGCGCTGAGCGACGACAGAAACGGCACATTCAGGCTGTAGCCAATTAAGGCGGCACGCCCGAGCAGTTCGATCTGCGGCACCGTGATATTGAAGTTGTACAGGCCGACCACCAGTCCCCAGGGGTGCTCGCTTTCGGCCTGCTGAGCGGTCAGTGCGTGGAGAATTCCCGATTGGCCGACGTCGTACGAATTTTGCAAATCGGCAAGAAACTCCGCCTGACTCAGATCGTAGAGCCGAATTTGAACCTGCGCCGACTTACTGCACCTGCGGAGTAGCCATTCCAGCCCACGCCAGGCCGATTCCACGGTGCGAAAGTCTGGTGAATGGAGAATAGCCTTCATCAAGGCGGTTGCTTCATCGCCGCGCAGTCCCTGGACCTGGTCGACCTGACGGTGGATACCGTCCGGGTGAAAGTCGTCGAATTCCCTGAACTCCACGGTCGCGGTGCTCTGGTCCGGAAGCGGCAAATTCAGCCGCGGAACCACCTGGCCGAGCAAATCCTCCAGAGATTCAAACGTCGGCTTGAGGGGCCGCATTTCGGCGATCTGCTGACTATCGGCAGACTCACCCCGATTGTCCCGACCTGAAAAGTCACCAAATATCGCAATCCGAAACGGGATCTCGGACTCTGGCCGTGCCCGACTCCGCTCGAGTTCATTCAGTTGGCCGAAACGGAGTTCCATTCTTGCGATCTATCCGAAGTCAGTAAGTGGGTTCGTGCGTCGTGCCGTGAAAGTTCTACCGCAGTTCTCAAAGTTTAGCGGTTCTCCCTGGTTCCTACAAAGAGAAGTCTGACCGGACTTCCAAAAAAAGGGAATACAGCGATTCGAGCATTCGCGGGCCAGCCTCTGAAACGCCAGGGCGTGTTCTTTAGTCTTCTGGCAGTTGCTTGATTCGGAGCGAACGGTCAGAATGGGCCACATCGAGTACTCTATCGGCCGGAAACTCCCGGCCGGTCAGGCAAGTTTCCGTTTTTCCTTCCGCAGGAGTTAGTCGCGATGATCGCACGGCGCAAGTCCCATTCAAGGTCCAAACTCGGTGCGCGGCGAGCAATTTGGACGCTGTCGCTTCTTACGATCTTGGCGGCCCTAACTGCTGGATCGTTCGCAATCGCTCAAGAAGAGTCGGATAGCAAGAAAGCGACCAGCGAGACCATAGCGGACCCCAGTGTACCGGCTCCCGTGAGGGCGGCGGCAGCAACCGACGCAACCAGCGCAACCACTGCTGCGGCTGCTTCCAATGAGGTCAAGATTGGAGTATACGCCAGTCAGATTCACTCAGTAAATTTGCGTGAGAATCAGTTCAAGATCGACTTCTATATCTGGTTCCGCTGGACCGACCCAGATTTGGAACCGCATAAGACGTTTGAAGTCGCCAACGGCCAGATCGACAATGACGAACCACCTACCGAGCCGGTAAAGTTGAACGATGGTTCGTATTATTCCTACCGGCATGTGGTGGCGACCATCACGCAGTTCTGGGACGTGACACGGTTTCCGATGGACGATCACAAGCTGCTGGTGATCATCGATGACAGTGCCAACGAAGTCGACAAATTGCAGTACGTGGCCGATGTCAAAAACACCGGCATCGACAACGATTCCAAAGCGCCCGGCTGGGACATCGGAAAAGCGGCCGGCGAAGTTTCGGTAAAGACCTACTCGACAAACTTTGGCGATACGAACCTGGATACCGGCAACGTTTCAAAGTACTCGCGATTTATCTTTTCCGTACAGTTGGAACGAGGTGGCATCGGGGCGTTCCTGAAGCTGTTTTTTGGCCTGTTCATTGCCGTTGCCATTGCCCTGCTAGCATTCTTCATCAAGCCGACGGAGGTCGATCCCCGGTTTGGCTTGGGAATTGGTGCCATTTTTGCCGCCGTGGCCAGTCTGTACGTGGTGACTTCGTCGCTGCCCGATTCGCAAACGATGTCCATGGCCGATATGCTGCATTTACTGGCGTTTCTGGTGATATTCCTGTCCCTGCTGGAATCAACGTGGTCGTTATCTGCGTACGCCAGCGAGGAAGAATCCAAAGTCGCGCTCTCCAAACGGGTTGACCGGCTTTCGTTTGTAGTGCTAACCGCGGCATATGTCGGACTAACCATCTGGACGATTTCCGCTACCTGGTGGGTTTAGTCGAGAAATGGACTCAAATAGTGCCCGGTTCGACCTTTGCTTCTGTATTGGATTGACAACCCCAAATATTCAAACAGTATCCATAAGGTGGCCGGTCCCGATTGCAGTAGCAATTTTGTGACAGCCGCGATTCAGTAACAGTGTTTCAGCAGCAGTGATGTAGTAGCCTGACGGTTTGACAGTAGCAACTTGATAGGAGACTGGCGTGCCAACGTTTTCACAGGACGATCGGCCGATCGGCATCACGACCCCGTTGGGTAAGGACAAGCTGCTGCTCGATTCTTTTGGCGGACTGGAGGGAATCTCCCAGCCATTCCGTTTTGAGGCCAGCGTACTTGCCCCGGCGGATACCACCGTCAAGTTTGAAGACCTCCTCGGTCAGTCGGTGACAATACGCCTGGATGTGCAAGGTTCCGACCAGAACCGGCGCTTCTTCAACGGGGTGGTCATGCAGCTCAACGAAGGGGCGCGCGTCCGATCGTCCGACGGAGGTGAGTTGTTCACGCGATACCGAATGGTTCTGATGCCGAAACTGGCGCTCTTGCAGCGGCGGACCAATAGCCGCACCTTTCAGCATCTGAGCGTCGTCGACATTCTGAAAAAGGTGCTGACCGGCCTGCCCGTCAAGTGGCAGATCACCGGCACATTTGAACCACGCGACTACTGCGCGCAGTACCAGGAAACCGACCTCTCGTTTGCCAGTCGCCTGATGGAAGAAGAAGGGATCTACTACTTCTTTACGCATACCGACGGCAATCACGAGATGGTGGTCACCAATGACCCGGCGAATTTCGGCACCATCTCGCCGGCAGTCAAATTCGAGGACTTCCAGGGACACCGCAGCACTGGCACGCAAGAAGATCGAATCCTGCGCTGGAGTAAAAGCCAGGAAATGCGTTCTGGCAAGTTCACCGCCTGGGACTATAACTTTGAACTCCCCGACAAGCACCTGGAGGCGGAAAAAACCGTCATGCCATCCGTCGCGGCGGGCACAGTAACGCACAAGTTGAATGTAGCCAATTCCGCGCTGGAGCTATATGACTTCCCCGGCGAATACGCTCAACGCTTTGACGGGATCGACGCCGGTGGTGGTGAACAGGCCTCAATGCTGCAAAAAATCTTTACGGACAATAAGCGCACGGTTGAGATCCGCATGCAGCAGGAATCGGTCGCCGCGCTGCGGATCAATGGCGAAAGCAACGTCCGCAAACTGGCCGCCGGGGCGAAATTCACCCTCGCCGAGCATCACAACGGCGACGGAGAATATGTACTCACCACCGTGGAGCACCGTGCCAATCTGGAAGGAACCTATACCTCCAACCAGCAGGCCGAACTGAAGTACGCCAACGGATTTCAGGCGATTCCTTCGGCACTCCCGTTCCGCCCGCAGCGAACCACCCCGAGGCCAACGATTCGCGGCACGCAATCGGCGGTAGTGGTCGGACCTGCCAGCAGTGAAATCTATACCGACAAATATGGCCGTGTAAAAATCCAGTTCCCGTGGGATCGCGAGGGGCAAAAGGACAGCGATAGCTCCTGCTGGGTGCGTGTCGCACATATCTGGGCCAGCAAGCAATTCGGCGCATTTGGACTGCCGCGGATTGGGGACGAGGTGGTCGTCGCGTTTGAGGAGGGGGACCCCGATCAGCCGATCATCGTCGGTAGCGTGTACAACGCGGCCAATATGCCCCCGTACGTTTTGCCGGACAACATGACGCAGACCCTGCTAAAGACTCGCTCGACAACGCAGGGAACGACCGAGATGTTCAACGAACTACGGTTCGAGGACAAAAAGGATTCCGAACACATCTACTTCCATGCCGAGCGAGACTTCAACCGCGTGGTCGAGCAAAACGACACACTGAAGGTTGGCTTTGAGAAGCATGAAGGAGATGACAAGGGAAATCAGACGATCGAGATCTTTGGCCATCGAAAAATCACTGTCAAGGAACGAGACGAAGCGACCACCATCGAAAAAGGTAAACGCACGGTCAAGGTCCAGTTGGACGATGCCAAGGAAGTGGTCGAAGGAAATCGACTGGCCACCGTTTCCAAAGGGAATGACACGATAACTATCTCCGAGGGAAACCGCTCCACCACCATCGACAAAGGTAATCGAAGTTCGACGATCTCGATGGGGAACGAAACGATCGACATTACTGCGGGAAAAAGTTCAACCACCGCCGGCCAGGAAATAGAGTTGAAGGTAGGAAGCAATTCAATCGTCATCAGTCAAAGTGGCATCAAGATCAAAGGGATGATGATCTCGATCGAGGGGGATGTGTCGTTGACGGTTAAAGGATTGATGAGTGAAATCAGCGGCACCGCCATGCTGACTGTGAAGGGTGGCCTAGTGCAGATTAACTAAGAAGTGGTCTTCAGATTCTCTAATTCAACCTGCTAGTTTTGCCTCGGATCAAAGTTTTATGGGCGTAGTTCTGCAGATCACCAACGGACCCTATACCGGTCGCAAGACGCACCTGCTGGCAGGCCAGGTCTTGCAAGTTGGCCGTACCGAATGGGCCGATTTCTCGGTCCCGAGTGACGCACGCATGCACGACGTCCACTTTACGGTCGCCTTTCAATCCGGTTCATGCATTCTGCGCGATCTAGGTACGCCGAACGGTACGCTGGTCAACGGTCAACGTGTCACCGAAATCGCCTTGAACCATGCAGATCAGATCCAGGCCGGCACGACCATCTTTCGTCTGGTTGTAGAAGGGACCGCCAGTGGAACAGCCACCGGTTCGGCAACCGCCAACAACGGCGCGTCCGCAGCCGGTAGCGGCAAATTCAGCGGGTTTGTTCGCGTGGCACCACCCACTGCCGCGGTGATCTGTGCCGACTTCAGTCTGGACGCCGATGCCCAGGCGGTCCTGACGCCGACCATCACCCCACGCGATTTTGTCACGCAGCTCATCGAGCGCGAACTATACGCCGACGCGCTGCGGTTCATGGCGCATGCCTTGCCCAAGCCAGAGGCCGTCTGGTGGACCTGCCTGGCCGCACGCAAAGCCGGGGGCGAAAAGCTGGCCGAAAAAGACGCCGCTGCCATCGCTGCTGCCGAGGCCTGGGTGGTTGAATCCACCGAAGAAAACCGCCAACAAGCTGCCAAGGCGTCTGAAGCTTCGCGGTATGAGACCGCCGCTTCGTTCGCCGCCGCCGCCGCAGCTTGGAGTGGCGGGAGCCTGGCACCTCCGGGGCTTCCAGAAGTCCCCCCGGCACCGACCTTGACCGCACAGGCTGCAATTGGTTCAATTCGCCTCTCGGCCGTCGCCATCGGCGGAGCAAAGCTGGTTCCAGTGCAGCGCGACCTGCTCAACCTGGCCATCGACATTGCCGACGCCAAGAACCGTTGGCCAGAAAAGTAAAACTCCGGTCATTAAACACATAGCAAACTCGAGGTCATCACCATGCCCCCTGCCGCGCGACTGACCGATTTGCATATCTGCCCCGCCGTGACGGTCCTTGTTCCACACGTCGGCGGACCCATTTCTGCGCCTGGCGCACCGACCGTACTGATCGGAAAAATGCCCGCCGCCTGCATGGGAGACATCGCCATTTGCGTCGGGCCACCCTCGTCCGTCATCAAAGGCTCCGCCACGGTCTTGATCGGCGGCAAACCGGCAGCCCGCGTCGGCGACAACACCGCACACGGTGGGGTGATCGCCCCGCCGGGATGTGTGACGGTAATGATCGGGGGGTGAGGAGTGGCAAAGGGCGAGGTAAATACCATTGCGCATCTCAAGGAGTGAGCTATGCGATTTCTGTTATTCACAGTAGTTGTGGTCAGTCTTCTGACAGGATTGAAGGCGGAAGAATTGCCTCCAAAGAGCCAGGGCTTTGAAGTGGAGATGCACAAGCGCATTAACGCGTATCGCGACGAACTGGCCGCACTCCAGAAGAAAGATAAGACGGAAGAAAACTTAGATCGGATAAAGTTACTTCAAGACACTTTACCAACGAAGGAGGTTGAGGCCGCCCTATTTCGGATCAAGGAGGGGATGCCTCGGGAGAAATTGATCGATCTTCTGGGTAAGAATTTCTCGAAGACGGATCACCGGGTAGAGATAAATTGGTCGAAGGGGCGGGATATGTTGGAAGTCTCTTATAGGGACAACCGCATCGTCGGCTATCGTGCTAGGTTAGGAGGTTGGAAGCATTCTGAAACTGAAAACGGTTTCAGTAAAAGTGCAGACTGGGAGTGGGTGCCTGTTAATGCGCTTTCCAAGAAAATCAGGAAAGGAATGTCCGTTGCGGAGTGTGTGGCAATTCTCGGAAAGGATTGTGAAGTTACGATCGAGCCTGAAAATCTTGTTTGGGAGGTCAAGTCTGCCGGCATCGAGGACCCCGGAACGTTGGTGGTATACATTGAAGATGGTTTAGTGTGCGGAACCATGATTATTTGGACGAACGCAAATGGGACGCGCGGATTCAAATGCTTCGGGCGAATTTTCAAAAGAGCAAAGGTAGAGGATCTCCTAAAAGAGCAGTAAAACCCGGCTTGTCGCATCATGTCTGCGTTCGCCTAGGTGCCGGGCACCTCATCTGGCTTGCAAGCAATGCCGTGTGAAATCAGCGGCCTGCATTGCTGAGCAGCCTGAGAGTACATTACGCTCTTCGGCCTGAATGGCCGTTTCTACCAGCCCGGGGCGGAGCCGCGCAACCATCCGTCATTCCCGCGCATGCGGGAATCCAGCCTTGCAGGATACGCGCAACGGTGCAACCCCGGGTTGCTGTTCTATCCACTGGCTCGCCCTCACCCGACGCTGGGGCGTCGACCTCTCCCCCACGGCGCGATGTGTGAAGTCAAAGTCTTGCGGGTGGAGAGGTGGAGGATAGTTGGACCGTTGACCCAGGGTTCCGGTCGCTGCGCCGGCGTCACCCTGGGCTGACAGAGACGACCCTTCGGGTCTAAATCGCGGGTGAGTGTGGCCAAACTTAAGAGAGTCGCGATGATTGTCGCGAAATGCTGAGCCATGTCAATAACAAATAGAAAATAATTGATAACAAATAACAAATTGATTTCGCCACTTGTTACTGCGGCGCGATTTATTATTTGTTATTTTGGGACGCCGGGTAACATCGACGCAACACTAATACGTCCACTTCAGCTCAAATCGCAAGAGCGACGCATACCAGTGGTCGCTGGTCAGAGCGAGACCGGTTCCGATGCCGGCCTCCAGCAGCCCGAGGTCGCAGCCCATGTCGTAGACAAATCGCACGCCGGGGTAGACGTTCAGAATTGCCACCGGGTCAACCGCTTCGATAAAACCGTCTGGTGCGGTTTGCTGCCCATCGAGCGCCCACCAACTGACGAACTCCAGCGTGGGAATAATCGCGTAGTCATCGCTCTCGTACAGCAAGCGGCTAACACCTGCACCGGCACGCAGCACCTGCCCCGATGCATCCAGGTCGCCGCCCAGCGGCACCCAGTAACGTAGCTCGTAATGCAGGTCGGTGATCTTGTTGTATTTCTGACGGAATAGGAAGCCGGGCTCAATGGATATGTGCCCGTTGCCCAGGCCTTTGCCCGCCGATCCTGTCGCAAAAGTTGTCTTAAAAAACTGCGTCATCTGCCAGGTATCGCCATCCAGCATCACCAGCTTCGTCGCCAGTGACATATCGCCAAAACCGGTCGTGTTGGGATTTTGCTCAGGATCCAGACAGATAATCGGCAGGTCCGTTGTCGCCGAAAATTTTGGTCCGCCGACTTCCATCCGGACGCGCATTTCCTGATAGTCAACTGCCGTTTCTGGAATCGCCGGGCCGCGCACCCCTTGCTTGGCCCAAAAGAATTCCGCTCGATCTGGATAAGTCCAGTCGTAGGCCAGATCGGCACGCAGGCGAAAGTTATTCGACGGCTGCGCGATTTCAATTTCTTGAATGGCAAAGGGTAGTCGTTCGGTACCGACCCCATCCTCGACCAAACAAGCGTTGTTCCAGCCCCAAAGCGGAAAGCGTTTTGGTCCTAACGGCCCACACTGATCGCAATCTCCACAGCCGCCACAGCTTTCACAGCCCCCCATCGCTGAGTCCATTTCCATCCCCGGTTCAATCATTCCGCCTTCGATAACTGCTCCAGGGGGCAGCGATCCGTCGGGCATCGGGCCTTCAATGGTTCCACCGGGAATCTCTTCGATCGTGCCGTTTGGTGGCGGCAGCATGAACTCGCCAGGGCCAAGCTGTGCGACTGAAGTGGGCTGAGATCTCGCGGAATACGATACAGGCATATTTCGGGAGCGGTCGCTAATCCAATCGCGCGTCAGGTATTGGCGTCGGTCGGTCTGCGTTGCGGTCGGAGGCATCGGTGGTCCACCAACCGCCTGCTGCACACCGCCGGTCAAGTTCTGCGCCGCATCAATGTCACCCTCATGGGAAGCTTGTCGATTCGCTTCATTTGGTGCCGGAGGATGTGCCGAGCCGGACATCAATTGCCGGCGCGACGCTTTGCCAGTGGGAATTGCCTGCCAAGCTGATGCATTGATCGCCCCAAATCCGCTCGGAGCACCGGGCTGTGCTGTCATGCCGTCCGGTGCTGTGACAACCCCGACGTCAAGTGGCGGTGGTTGAATGGCAAATGGTTGCGTCGGCTGTTGATTCTGCAGAGTTCGCAGCGCCTGTAAGTGCGGCGACTCAATTGCCGGAGTGATGGCCGCGCTGCTCGCAGGTGCCGCTGGCTCGATACTTACGGGCGCGGCATATTGAATCTGCTGGCCGTAATAGGCTGGCTGCGGCATGTCGGTCACGGGCTGCTGATAGTAGGCGCTCTGCACGCCGGCGCTTGGCATAGCGGATTGGCCGCTTGCCGTTACTACGGTGTCATAGTTCGCCGTTACGGCACTGGAATAAGGCGAACTAGATTGCTCCGCGCTGGCAAATGGATCAAATGCCGGTCGCGAAGTGCCCACGGCAGAGGCCGCGACCGCCGGTGTGGTCGCGTCTAAGGGTGGCCCACCAAACAGTGGACTAGACACCGGCGGAGACTGGCCGCGCGCAAGCCCAGTCTGTGCGATCACAAGGACCGACAGCATCAGCCAGCGAATTGACCAGTTCAATCGCACAGTCATTTCCTCTAAATTGCATAAACTCGCTGCCTTGGTGTCGGAAGGTGAGTAAATCGACCCGCCGCGCAACAAATCAACCAGAGACAGCTAAACGCCTCGGCAAACTTATCGGCTGTATCAATCAACCGGATTGAGTGAACTAGAGAAGATTTGCGGATTAGCCGGATTGTGCTACCCGCCGTGCGCGATGCTATCATGGCCAGCGTGCTGTGGTCGCAATGCTGACAGCATGCTGATGTTTACAACATATCGCGGCACTGCTACATTGCGCGATCATTATCCCCCATTTTTATGGCGTCAAGTTGTGTTGCCGCCAAGGTTTGGGCACAGTCCGTTCCCCCGCTAGCAGAGCTGCTGCGGTGGAGCGCTAGCCAGCAGGTCATGTTGCGATGCGGAATCTGCCAGTCCACTGGTACGAAGGACTTTTTCTCAGGCCTCAGCACTTCCAGGCTGCGGATCGGTATTGGACTGAACTGATCGCCACAGCCGACCAATGGGGTCAGCCCTATAACTATGGCGTGCATGCCTTTGAGTACAGTCGCGAAGCGCTGGCCAACAATCAGTTTCAAATCCATACGCTGCAAGCACGCATGCGCGATGGCACGCTGATTATGCTTGGCGGAGGGAGTGAACCCGACCGACTCGATCTGAAACCGACCTTCAAAGAACTGGGAGCCGGCAAGATCGATCTGGCCGATGCCTTTGGCCGCGAAAGCACGGTCATTGTCTATTTGGCTATTCCAAAACTGCAACTCGGTCGTGCCAATGTTGGCCGTCCTGGCGAGTTCGACCGGACGCGCTATATCGAAGCAGACACGCCCGCGTTTGATGAAACGCAAGGTGGTGGCGATCAATCCATTCAGGTACGCACACTCAACGCGCGTTTGCTGCTTTCGACACAGGATCTGTCGGGCTACGAAATCCTGCCGATTGCACGCATCCGTCGCGCCAGCGAAGAGCAGGCGGTTCCTAGACTCGATCCAGATTACATTCCGCCGGTGCTGTCGATCGGTGCCTGGCCCGCTTTAGGACGCGACACCGTCCGCGCCATCAACGATGTTATTGGCCAGAAGATCGAAGTCCTCACTTCCCAAATCATCAATCGTGGTATCGGGCTGGATAGCCGCGATCCGGGCGATTCGGATCGTATTCTGATGCTGTCGCAACTGAATACGGCGCATAGCGCGCTTTCGATTCTGACCGCGGCGCAAGGGGTCCACCCGTTCAATGCCTATATCGAACTGAGCCGCATTGTCGGTCAGCTCTCGATCTTTGCACGTGAGCGCCGTACTGAGGAGATGCCTCCCTACGACCACGACGAACTAGCGCGGATTTTCGCCTGGGCACGCACCCGGATCGAACAGCTGATCAATATGGTCCGCGATTACGAGTTCGAGCAACGCTACCTGATCGGTGTGGGACTGGGTATGCAAGTCACGCTGGAACCCAAGTGGTTCAACAGCGATTGGCAGTGGTATATCGGCGTAAACAAAGGAGACCTGACCGAGGCCGAATGCCGCGAACTGCTTTCGCCGGGCATGCTGGACTGGAAATTCGGCAGCGGTCGGCAGGTCGAAATTCTGTTTAAGAATCGTGCCGCCGGCTTGAATCTGACGGTGATGGAGCGCCAGATTCGTGCGTTGCCAGCCCGTAAGGATTGGATCTATTTTGAAGTGGATCGCCGTGATTCGCCCGCCTGGCGCGACGTGCAAGAGACACAGAGCATGGCCATGCGGTTGAAGGATTCGTTGATTCTCAATCGAGACCGCCTACAAGGGGAGCGGCAACTGATCGTCTCGGCGCGTGGCAAGGCAGCGACACTGCAGTTCGCCTTGTTTGCTGTGCCGTCCGCTTGATGCCGCCGGAATTCAGTGGCTATAGATATTCAAATTTACCGCTTCGCTAGATTGGCATGACGCCCAAATTCGCCCAAGCCGTTGACCCGATTTTTCTCCATGTGCTGGAGTTGTTGGATCGTATCGCGCGCGACGAGCGAATCTCTCCGCAGGACGAACGCCTTCGCGTCCGTGCGTTAATCGATCAAGCACAAGCGTTCATTGGCAACAGTCAAGAATGGGATCTGGCCAAGTACGCGATTGTTTCTTGGATCGATGAAGTGTTGCTCGAGGCCCCGTGGCAAGGTCGCGAATGGTGGAGCAACAACGTCCTTGAAGTCGAGATGTTCAACACGCGCTTGTGCAATGAGATGTTTTACGTCCGCGCGCAAGAAGCCTCCAGCTTGCAGAGTCGCGATGCACTAGAAGTCTTTTATGTCTGCGTGGTGCTCGGCTTTAGAGGGCTGTACCGAGACCCAACGATTGCCGCCATGTTTACGCAGGTCCACGGCCTGCCCCCGGACCTGGAGAGCTGGGCCAAGCAGGCGTCACTAGCGATTCGACTTGGTCAGGGACGTCCGCCACTGGCTGGACCTCGGCGACAAATTGCCGGAGCGCCCCCGTTGCGGACCAGACCATTGGTTGTCTGGTCCTGGCTATCCGCCGCATTGCTGTCGGTGATGGTCGTGGTGTTTTACACACTGTTTATTGCCTAAGCGCGCCTGCTATGTGCGGGAAATTTGAACTATGAGCACTGCCGAACCTGAACCGAAACCACGCGGTAAGATCAGCCGTTTTTTCGGTGCCATCTTTGGTTTTCCGCGCAAGCTGCTCTCTCTCTCGCTTCCGACCAAGGCCGCCCTGGTCGTACTATTCGTTCTGCTGACGGTTGTCATCGTGGCCTGGATCGTGTTTCTGGTCGATCCGGAAAGCGTACCCTGGCGGCACAGCATGGGCTTTGGCCGCATCGTGGCGGTGCTATGCCTGCTGACTCTGATCCCAATCGTGCTGCATCGCGGGCTAAAACTCTGGCTGGAGGGCGAAAGTTCACAATTCCCGGACATTGATTTCGCCTGGCGTGCCGGTGTGGATGCACTGAAGCGCAACGGAATCGACCTGGGTGCTACTCCACTGTTTCTCGTGCTAGGTTCATCCGATGACCAGCAAGAGCAGGCGGTCATGACCGCGTCTGGATTGAGCTTGCGTGTGCGAGATGTCCCTGAGGGGCCATCTCCGTTGCACTGGTACGCGAATCCAGACGGCGTGTTTCTGTTCTGTAGCGGTGCGAGCTGGCTGAGTGCCTTGTCCGAACTGAACGAAAAGCGCAAGACCGACGATGTGGCCCGTGCGCTGCCGGACTTGGAAGGCCCAACCGAGATGCGTATGGCCGCCGGTGAAATGCAGGCTCCGACGGCACTTTCGCCGGTTGGATTTAGCAGCGGTGCCGCACCAGTGCCTGCCTCTGGGAGTGGCTCGTACGGTGCATCCTCGGGGGCTCCGGTTGCCGCCGCGCCAGTCTCGCAGGTCAATCAAGGTGACGCGCGCGGCACGATTATGCTCGACTCCTACACCGCCAGTGCGCTGGCAGCCAGCATGAATCCGCCAGCGGCAGGTGCGGCAGGGGGAGGCGCAGTTTACAGTGGATCGGCGGCCAATCTGGAAGCGATGGCCATGCAAGAAGCCGCCGGCAGGCATGGCACCATCATGCTCCAGGCACCGCTTGGCGATCCTTCCAAGGCCGGCACATTTGCCGCACCGCAGACTATGCAGACACCTGCGCCCAGCATGGCAACGCCTGCGTATTCGGGTGGGTCACCGCAGCGATCTGCCGCACTACTCCCTCCGCAGGAATCGGCCGAACAACTGCGCCGCCTAGGCTATGTCGGCCAACTGCTGCGACGTGCTCGCCAGCCGTTGTGTGGTGCCAACGGGATTCTGACGCTGCTGCCATTTGAAATGGTCGCCGGGGGCACACGCGAAGCCGAAGAGTTGCAACGCGCCACCAAGAGCGACCTGCGCACGTTGCAGCGCACATTAGAACTTCAATGCCCCATCACGGCACTGGTGGTTGGTTTGGAAAAAGAAGCCGGCTTCCGCGAACTGGTTCGCCGCGTCGGGCGCGATCGCACCAGCGTGCAGCGGTTTGGACAACGCTACGACGTGCGTAGCATCGCTACCACCGAGGAACTGGCCTCGCTCTGTGCACACGTGTGCGGCACGTTTGAAGATTGGGTCTATACCCTGTTCCGTGAACAAGGTGCCCTCAGCCGACCCGGCAATACCCGCCTCTATGGGCTACTGTGCAAGGTCCGCACGCAGCTTAAGAACCGCTTATCGAGTGTGCTGGCCAATGGCTATGGCCACGAGACGGCTGGTTCCGGCCAGGACGCGCTGTTCTTTAGCGGGTGTTACTTTGCCGCCACCGGCGACAGCAACGACCGGCAGGCGTTTGTGGCCGGCGTCATGCAAAAGCTGACCGAAGAGCAGGAAGAGGTCGAATGGACGCAGCGCGCTTTACGCACCAACCGCCGCTGGCGCCGCGTGGCCGTGGCCGGCCTGATCGCCAACGCCGCACTTCTAGCGACCCTCGGCGGCATGATTGTGTATAAGCTGTTTTGGTAAAGTACTCCTCATGCTCCGCATTAGGTACGCTTTTAACCCGACGCGCAAGCGAGGAAATCCGCCAAACGCGCTGCGCCTCGCTGGCGCTTCGGGTTACAAAAACTCTGCTCGCCAAATAGACCGACCCGGTTACATCTTGCGGAGCAAGATGAGTACTTTGCACTACTCATTGCCCTGCTGACCCTCCCACCACTCTGGCAATCGCGGGTTAATGACCTGCCAGCCCACGCCGTGGTACGAAACCCGTCGGGCCTCTATCGTCACCAAAATCGCAGTAGTGGCCAGCGCGATCGCCAACGACACCGGCCATTGAATAACCTCAATCGCCGCTAATGTTGCGACGACGACGAACACTCCGCTCCACACCAGTTCCAACGGCCGCGACATCCGCACGATGTTACAAAACAAAAAGAAGTGGGCCACGACAAAGGCCACACCGACGCCGATCCAAAAATGCTCGCGCATGAGCCACGCGGCCAATACGGCCCCAACGGCCAGAATCACTCCATCTACCGTGAAAAAGCGAAACCCGGGCTGAAACCGGTGGTTGTCCATGGCCTAATTTCTCCACAGTGCTGTTGAAACGGCGGTTATTCACGCAAATTTAATCGTTTCGCGAATTGCCAACTATTTGCTCCCCCTCCGCCCGGCAAATATACTGACTACCGGTGCCCGACCACCAACCACCTGCTGAACACGCTGATTCTGTTCGCCCGCGCGCACTGACTGCGGGGGACAGAACGAACTCTGCTCATCTGAATAGGACGCTCGAATATGCAAGCTCGCCTGGTCATCGCCACCAAGGACGGAGACGTTCGCGAGGTCAACTTGACTGTACCTGCCACGCTCGGTCGAAGCCGTCAGGCTAGCGTCTCGTTGGTGCATACGCAAATCAGCCGCGTCCACTGTGAGTTGTTCGAGCGCAACGGTGTATTGTTCGTGCGCGACTTGGACTCTACCAACGGCACATACGTCAATCAAGATCGCGTCTCTGGTGAAACCAAGATCCCGTCAGGTGCCACGCTAAAGCTAGGCGAGGTTGCCGCTAGAGTGATTTACGGCGATCAACCGGATGTCACGCTGACCACCAATATGACTGGCGACACGCTCCGCTCCGACCCTGCCGAAGACACTTTTGCCGAACTCGGTCTGCAACCGCTAGAAGAGTTGACCGAGATCGAAATGGTGGATGTTGACGAAGACCCACCAAAGGCCGCGAAAGAAAAAGCACCCGCAAAAGCCACAGCCGGCAGCGATGCCGAGGCAACCGAAAAAGACACCGCCGACGGCCTCAAGAAACAGGAAGACGATGATCTCGATGACTTCTTTAATAGCCTGATGTGATCAACCGGCGTGTGCCACTTCTTAGTGTGCCACTGGCTCCGCCAGTGTGAATGACGCTTGACGCTGAATTCGCAAACTGTGGATAACTGCGAGAAAAGCAGTAGGCACTGTCCCCGTGCCGTAACCGAATACCTACACGTCTAGAGTTAGCGATAAGCTTGCGGTAAGTCTCTGCAGCGTGCTTCAATTGAGAAGCACTGGCGGAGCCAGTGGCACACCTGATTTCTCAGATGCAAAGTCAATAGTACACTTCTCGACACCCTACATCCGAAACATCTCGCGAAGTGCCTGTGCCACCGCCGTGCCGTCCTTGATCGTCAGATAGATTGGCCAGCTTAACAGCAACAGCCCGCACGTCAGAAAGCTGAACCCGCGTGGGTTCGGCGACACTTCAGTCTGGCGAAGTGCAACACGCAGATCTTTTTCCAACCGTTGCCAGCCGGCAAAACTCTGTCGATCGCCGATCGATACCAACGACAGGCTGCGCATCGGCGAGTACGGCTCCAGATGGAACTGCAATCCTAGATGCGGCAGCATCAGGCTGTCCCCTGCCCAGCGGACTTCACTGTCCAACTTGGCAACCACTTCAGCCAGGACAGGGCGAAGCTGCTCGGCACTCAGATTAAAAATCACCAGCCGCGGCCGCGACAGCAAAATGCAGAGCGTGACCGATAGCCCGTAGAAGCCGAGCATCAATAGCCAGACCCACGCCCCAAAGACGTTGACCGCCCCCTCGGGCAGCAGCAGACCCATCGGGCCAACCACCACAAAACCGGAGACCGACAGCGCCACCGCCGCACTGTTCATCGCGCCAGAAACCAGCACCGGTCGACGCAACAGGTTGATTCCTGCCAGGTACAGCATATAGAGGGCCAACGGCCCTAATGCGACCGCCAGAGGTACCGGATCCATCGCCATTGGTTGTGCACTTTCAGAAACTTCTGAACTCCAGCCACTACTGAAATTCAGTGTAAGCCCGCCAGATCGGTCGGTCAATCTACATACTAACCCGACGCGCCAGCGAGCGAATTCACTCGGGGCTGGGTGCCACGGCTGGCTGTACAGTTGCCTTTCACTCCGTGAAAGAGCACTTGTCGCAAGCGATAACGTAGAATCATGGTATGGCGACCGGGATCCAGAAATGATCACTCTTTCGACGGAGCGAAAGGCGACTGACGGGCGGTTCCTCTTTCGCTACCTATCGCCGGGTGCCACGGCTGGCTTGCCCAGCCGTGCGTTCGGAGCATTGCGTTTTTAACTCAACCGACGCGCAAGCGAGGAAATTCGCCGTTTGGCGCCCGCTGCGTCTCGCTGGCGCGGCGGGTTACGATACTTCGCTTCTGTTCCATCTCACGGAGTGAGATGGCTACATCCTACATCAACCACCACTGATCCTGCGTAACCACATAAATTCCCAGCAACAGGTTGGTAATCGCGTGCGCCAGTACGCAGTCCCAAACGTTCTTGGTGCGAACGAACATCCATGCCATCGCCCCGAACCAGACGATGGCGGCGACCGCTTCGTAAGGATGCATCAGCACCGGCACCGCAATTGCGGCAATGATGCCAACGCGATCGGCCTTGCCCAGCGGGACTTTCCACCACTCATTCGCGGCGGGGAACCGCATGATAAACCCGCGAAGAAACATCTCTTCAATAATCGGCACCAATACAGCCAGGCCGATGAATCGCACGGCCAAGAACCCCCAGGCCGCAACCGGCATGTCGGCCAGATGCAGCAGCGGATTAAAACCAGCGCGACGCCCTCCAAGATACCCATCCAGCGTTGGTGCCAGGCCACTCGCCTCTTCCACCCAGCGTTGGCCGTGTGCCAATGCAATCCACGCCACCGCACCACCGATTCCGACCAACCAGGCCAGCGGACTGATCGCGCGAAATCGTGGATAGTTCTTCCAGACCGCCGCTACGGCCAGCGCGACCAGCAGGATCTTGATCGAATAAACAATCGGGTAGTGGCCATACTCAATGCCAAACCAGCCAGTTGCCGCCGGCTCGCCTTTGGTCAGAGGTGGCGATGGTTCCAGCGAACCGAGCAGCATGAAAACAATGAACGGCCCTAGGTAGATAACCCACGGGTTGTTAAGCCACCCGGTACCGCGATCGGTTGGATCGGCGCTGTACCCCGAAGTCTGATTCTCGTGTTCGGCGGCGTTGTTGGCCATATTCGAGTAATTTCCTTATTGCAGGTTCAATTTAGCTTTCGGAGCGGCTCAGGCGGCTGCGGGTGAACTTTTCGTATTAGATTTACGTAAAAATGGAGCGATTAGATTATTGCAATTTGCCGGCTGAGGCTGCTTATTATTGGTGCATTCGCACCATCGGGAAGCTTTAAAGCTAGCATTGTGCGGGTACAGTTTTGCGGTAAGTAAACGGCATTTCAGTCGTTAGCATTGGTCAGGCTAATCGATGGACTAAGTGTCGACAACATTAGGTTATAGGTTCGTGAGGGGAAAAGCGGTTGTCCGCAAGGCGAAGCAGGGCAAAAAAGCCGGAAAACTGGCCGCAACCCCTGCCGCCAGAGCATTAAATTGGCCTTTCCCAAACGGAAAATCCGAGTAGGATAGTTAATTAGGCACTCCCACCACACGCTAGATTGGTACGCCTCGGATCGATTCAGTTCCGAATGTGAATTGCATTCGGAGCCAATATGCCGCTTGCGGTAATCGGTTAGGGTGTCGTGCGTTGCAGGCCGAAGAGTCACGTCTGCCGGATTGTTTGACTGCCAAATATCGGCCGTTAAGAGTTTCGGCAGCTAGTTTTTCGGGCATACAGATAGTCGGCTCGTTCTCGCCCTACTGCAAGGCGAAGTCATCCATTCCCCTAGTTTTTTTGATTGTTTTGAGGCTCCCCTTATGGACCTGTCGAAAGTTCGGAACATCGGTATCTCGGCTCACATTGACTCGGGCAAGACTACGCTCAGCGAGCGCATCCTTTTTTATGCAGGACGCATTCACCGCATCAATGAGGTGAAGGGTGGCGGTGCCGGCGCGACCATGGACTATATGGACCTGGAGCGCGAAAAGGGAATCACTATCACCAGTGCGGCCACCAGTGTCCATTGGCAAGATGTCGATATCAATCTGATTGACACGCCGGGCCACGTGGACTTTACCGTCGAGGTCGAGCGATCGCTGCGCGTTTTGGACGGAGCAGTCCTGGTGCTTTGTGCCGTCGGTGGCGTGCAGTCGCAGTCCATGACGGTCGACCGTCAGATGAAGCGTTACCATGTGCCGCGTCTGGCGTTCATCAATAAGATGGACCGCACCGGTGCCAATCCATTCCGCGTCGTCGAAATGGTCCGCGAAAAGCTGCATTGTGATGCTGTCTTGATGCAGCTTCCGATCGGCAAGGAAGACAAATTCCAAGGCGTGGTCGATCTGATCACCATGAAGGCCTATTACTTTGACGGCGAAAACGGCGAAAAGGTCCGCGAGGAAGAGATTCCAGCCGACCTGAAGGACGACGCCGCCAAGTTTCGCGCTGCCATGCTGGAAAGCCTGGCGATGTACAGCGACGAAATGATGGAGTTGATGCTCTCCGAAGAGCCGGTCCCCGATGACCTGATCCACTCCGTTATCAAACAAGCTTCACAGACGCAGGATCTGACCCCGGTCTATATGGGTTCAGCCTACAAGAACAAAGGTGTGCAGAAGTTGCTGGACGCCGTGGTTCGCTATTTGCCATCTCCGCTGGAACGGCAGATTTCGGCCAAGGCGCACAACAATCCTGACGAAAAGTTCCCACTGGAACCAGATCCCAAGAAGCCGCTGGTTGCCATGGCCTTTAAGGTCATGGACGATCCGCACGGCCAGTTGACCTTTACGCGCATCTATCAGGGTACGATCACTAAAGGTGAGACGTACTACAACCAACGTACCGGTCAGAAGCAACGCTTCAGCCGACTGGTGAAGATGCACTCCGACAAGCGTACCGAAATCGACAGTGCCGAAGCCGGCGACATCGTCGCCATCATGGGCGTCGATGCCGCCAGCGGTGACACCTATTCCAGTGAGTATAAGTACTGCACGCTGGAAAACATGTTCATTCCCGAGCCGGTTATCAAAATGGCCATTTCCCCGGTCAATCGGGACGGTGCGGACAAGCTGAGCAAGGCTCTACAACGATTTAGTCGCGAAGATCCAACTTTCCGCCTCGCCACCGACGAAGAAACCTCCGAAACGGTGATCGCCGGCATGGGCGAGCTGCACCTGGAAATTTACGTCGAACGTATTCGCCGCGAATACAAGGTCGAAGTCGAAGTCGGTGCCCCGAAGGTCAGCTACCGCGAGGCTCCGACTGCCACGGCCGAATACAACTACAAGCACCGGAAGCAAACCGGTGGTTCCGGTCAGTACGCGCATATCGTTGGAAAATTTGAAGTGCTTCCTGAAAGCACTGAAGAAGCACCAAACGATGGCATTTACGAGTACGTGAATAAGGTTGTCCAGGGCCGTATTCCAAAGGAATTCATCCCGTCGATCGACAAAGGTTTTAAGGCCTCGCTGAGCAAGGGACCGATTGCCGGCTTCCCGATTGTTGGCGTCCGCTGCATTGTCGAAGACGGTTCCTATCATGATGTCGATAGCTCCGACATGGCGTTCCAAATTTGCGCTCAAGGTTGTTTCCGCGAGACTTTTTTGAATGCCAAGCCGGTGTTGCTCGAACCGATCATGAAGCTGGAAGTTGAGGTTCCGACTTCGTTCCAAGGAACGGTTGCGGGCGAATTGACCAGCCGACGCGGAATGATTCTCTCAACCGAGATGCAAGGCGCTACCGCCATCATCGAAGGAGAGGTGCCGCTTTCGGAAACGTTTGGTTACTCGACCGACTTGCGTAGCATGACGCAAGGTCAGGGAACCTTTACGATGGAATTCAGCAAGTACGCCCGCGTACCTTCCTCGATCCAGCAGGAAATCGTTGCCGACAAGAAGAAACAGCTTGTCGGTGCCAAATAAGCCGGTCAGGTGGCACCTGGCATTCACTCTGCCAGCGAAACAATGATTACAAAAAGAGCGAGGATCTGACGGTCCTCGCTCTTTTTTTGCTTGGCCTATCAGCCGTTACACCCATCAGCCGTTGGGCGCTAGCCCACGGTTCCTGCTGCGGTACTGATCCTACTGCCATACTCCAAACCGGTCGCTAGCGCGATTCGGCTCATTGCGTACGGCCCCTATCAGCCGTTGGGCGCTAGCCCACGGTTCCTGCGGCGGTACATGCTACGACGGCGAATTACTATCTACTGATCTGGCGTTCACACAGATTCTGCTGCACGGCGTGCTCGCTTTGGCATAGAATACATCTGTGCAGAGCCACACATACTAGCGGTTCTCATCCCGATGTCCTCTGGAGGGCCATGCCATGAAAGCACATAAGATTTTGTTTCCCACCGATCTGTCTCCGGACAGTAATTCGGCCCTGCCACAGGCTACAGCGCTTGCGCGTGGTGCCGGTGCGACTCTCTTGCTATTGCATATCGAAGAGCCGCCGCTGCCGTATGGGGGTGGCGAAGTCTACTACGGCACCAGCGATTTGAATCTGGAACCAGCCGAAGACATGCTGGAAAAAATCGTCCTGCCGGACCCGAGCGTTCCTTGCGTCCGTCGCGTTACCGTTGGCGATCCTGCCTCCGAAATCGTCAACGTCGCCAAGGAAGAAAACGTCGACCTGATTGTGATGTCTACTCATGGCCGCAAGGGTATCAGCCGGCTACTGATGGGCAGTGTCGCCGAACTCGTCGTCCGCAGGGCGCACTGCCCGGTCTTGACCGTCCGCCAGCCGGGTGAAGAGCCGCTGGAGATGTAGAGTGAAGATGTAGGGTTTGCGAAACGCACCGCGCATTCCGTTTGAGCTTGCACATCACTTCGCATCAATATACTCACAAGCAGCTTGCAACCAATTCAGCCGGTGCGTGGAACGAACCATGAACCACGTTTGACAATATTTCACGATAAGCACCGAAGAATGTTAAACGCGCCGCAAGCCAAGTGTTTAAGTACGCCGAAGGCGTTCCATACCACAGCCTAGGATCGCTGCGCAGCAGCGCACCCTAGGTAGGAAAAGAGTCAAACAGTTACCGCGAAGCGGTTACACAAGCGGCTGAGTCAGATCATATCCACCCATCCGGGCATCCCTCCACCAGCTTCTGCAAACCAATGTCGACACCTGGCATACCGGAAAAACAACGCCTGCACCACCAACAGCGGAACCCGCCCCCCAACTGGCGCAACGTCCCTCACGGTTTCGCATGTCGCTGCGGACGCTGCTGATCATCGTGGCCTCATTTGTGCTGTGGTGTCACTGCAAATGCGACTGCGAAGTACCCAGGCGGAACTATCTCGCTATGAAGCGATAGGCGCTCCGCTGAAATTAGAAGCGGATCAGTTTCGCGTGATTTCGCGAGTCGTGTTCGATAACAAGACCAGCAAAATAGCGAACTTCCGTGTCGAATCAAAAAAACCGCTCGTCGTCACTGTTACCGGGCCAACCAGCACTAACGGGAATCCTTCTAACTTCGATTCGAAAAGCGGACTCAATTACGCGGATATTACGATTCTATCTGACCTTATACGAGGTTTATCTGATCGACATAGCTTTAAGCAACTAGTAAACGTCGGCGGAGGCCAGTCAACCAGTGAAGAATTGGTCGCAGACGACTTTTCGCTGGGTCGTAAACTAAAGATATGCGAGACCGGGAGCGTCTATAAACTCAGCGAGGCCGTAGAAATCCTGACGCTTAACGGCGATCGATATGTGCTAACGGTGAAGCCGTAGCCTTTTGCCGCCTGCCTAGCCAATCTCAGCGGCCTACTAATGTCCATAAACTCCATGCTGTTTAGCCGCGTGCGTGATGCTCTCTGCACCTCGTTTTGCCTATTTTCCTCGGCATTTTCGCACAAAATGGGATTTTAGTGTCCCCACGTCACGTGCCTCAAAACCCACTTCTAACATCAGGCAAAGTTGATGCAAATCGAGAAAATCGAATTTTCTGAGAATTATTGAGAAACTTCAGACCAGACGCTAGACGCGGACCTCAGACACCTATACACTCGCACCTATCGGGTGGGACTGTGCAGATTACGGTGCCCGATCCAGATTTCCTCATTAGGCCCGCAAAGGGAAGAAACGCCAATGATTAAACGACACCTAGGACTTTTTGCCGTGCTTGCCATCTTGGCGGTCGGCACTGTCGCTCAGGGGGCAACCCTGACGCACGGTCCGACGGCCTTCGGATCCTTTTCGGCTGGAACCGGCGGCATCTTCAATATCCCGCAGTTCGATCCAATCTTGGGAACGCTGACCCAGGTCGATCTGAGCATCATCGGCAATTCCGTCGGCGGCAGCAACGGATTGCAAAACTTGTCGGGGAATGCCGGCACTGCGTCGGTGTCGATCGGCACCAACATCACCGTCGGCGGACCTTCATCGTTGGCCGCATTGGCTTTTCCTGCCAGTAGCAACAGCGGTCCGGTCGCTGCGTATGGTGGTGTTCCTGATTTTACTTACTCGGGGCCTGATTCGATTAAAGTTATCGGTTCTCCTGCCACCGACAGTGACAGCGATTCGATCTTTGCGTCGCTCGGTCCCTACATCGGTGTGGGTAGTGTCGTTTTCAACTATTCAAGCGCATCGAACAATTCTTCGACTGCCACCTTCTCACCAACATCATCGGGCACGACTCCTGCCGACTTTGACTTCGAGGCAACCGTGACCTACCACTACGATCTGGTTCCAGAACCTAGCACCTTTGTGCTGCTGGGCCTGGGCGCGGTTGGTATGATCGCATTTGCCCGCCGCCGTATGGCCTAGTTTGCCAGTCGGTTAATACTGAAAGTTCAAAGCGGGCCACCCTCACCGGTGGCCCGCTTTTTTTGTTATTGCATTGCCAGCGCATCAGGGCGGGTCGAACGGTGTTTTCACCGCTAAGGACACGAAGGGACGCAAAGGATAAGGAGTAGCGGGTTTTACGGCGCTCTGCTGAGTTTGTCTCGATGCACCCAGTGCGTTACACTGCCATGGAGCAGGCTCGAAGCCAGCGGGCATTCTTGGCGAACGGTGTCATGGCTTCGTCAAACGGCAGTGTATTGGGCAATTCTTTCTCGAGGAGCGAGCGTCCTGTATGAATAGCAATTGCGGTCCTGAATTCACTCGTTTCTTTGCGCCAATTCTCGTCGCGCTGCGCGAGATAGGAGGCTCCGGCAAGACCTCAGAAATCATCGATCGTAGCCTCGAACTGCTCGGGATTTCAGAAGCGGAGCAAAACGTGGAAATACCAAGTGGCAGCTCGCGCGTACGGAATCAAGTACAGTGGGCGCGCCTTTATTTGGCACGTGGTGGGCTCCTCGATTCGTCCAAACGCGGAGTGTGGCAATTGACCGAACAGGGGGCCACGATCGATTTAGAGTACTTGTTTACCGTGTTTTAGCCGACGCTAGCATCGGTTTTTCCGAGGAATTTGATGCTGACGCCTGCCAACTGGCGTATAAAATCGTCTAATTCTGATATCAATGGTGATTTGAGGCCGGAAAAACAGGGTCCGAAGGCGGTAAACAAGTACGATTTAGATTCGTACGATTGGCGAGCGTTGTTTCGCAATGTTCAACGGCAATTCACCGAAGAACGCCAGAACCGAGATGAAGTCGACGAAGTACCCGAAATTGATTCGGATGATATCTCTACTCCAGCCGAAGGCTATCAAACGACCTTGCTCCAAATTCTGAGAAGTTTGCCTCCAGCCGGATTTGAAAAAATTTGCCAGAGATTGCTCAGGGAGTCCGGCTTTGAGAAGGTTACGGTCACCGGTAAATCCGGCGATGGTGGCATCGACGGAGTTGGAATTCTGCAAATCAACAACTTTGTAAATTTCAGAGTGTTGTTTCAGTGTAAGCGATATTCCGGCTCTGTCTCACCTTCGCAAATACGAGATTTTCGCGGTGCTATGATGGGCCGGGCAGACAAAGGACTGGTCCTTACTACCGGTACATTCACTGTTGAAGCCAAACGTGAGGCAGTCCGCGACGGTGCTCCTCCCATAGAGCTTGTGGACGGCGAGGAACTCGTTCGCTTGTTTGAAAAACAAGAACTCGGGCTAAAGCCGCGAACCACCTACGATGTCGACGAATCCTTTTTCCGGCAGTTTCAGGAATGAGATTGCCGAAATTGATCGACAACTCGTTCGCGTTGTACTGCATTTCAGCTATCAACTCCTCTTTACAATCCTTGCTGTTACGAATAACCAGTCTGCGCCAACCTCCCACCTGCCGTTTCACTATGCAAGTTCCTGAATACATTGAACGGCGCATCCGTCGTCCCATTCCACCGGACTCATGCGTTGTTGATTGCTCAACGCCGGTAGTCTCTTTCGGTGACGCTCACACAGCCACGGTTGCGACGCTTGGCCTCAATCCCAGTCGTGTAGAATTCCTTGACCGCAATGGAAATGAACTTATCGGTCCTAACCGTCGGCTGGCAACACTAACCTCGTTGGGTGCTTCCGACCTTACAAACGCGCCGCTTGAGTCTGTCGCGGAAGTCCTGAGTGACTGCAATTCCTATTTCGAGCGCAATCCATACCGCCAATGGTTTGATCAACTCGAATTGATACTCGATGCCTGTGGTGTCTCATATTACAACGGCTCTGCCTGCCATCTCGATCTCGTCCAATGGGCGACCGATCCAACATGGGGAAGTTTGCGTCCACCCGCATTGCGGAATCGTTTAATAAGTGCCGACTCCCGATTTCTTGTCGAACAATTGTCAAATGAGAACATCCGTTTGCTGCTGGTCAATGGAATGGGTGTCATTCGACAACTTCAGTCCACGGCGCATGCGAGTCTCGATGAGCTGAAGCCGATTGTGGGACTCAGTCGTCAGAACACACGAATATTTATGGGCATGATTGTAGATAGGGTCCGGGTTATTGCATGGAGTACCAATCTTCAGTCATCATTTGGCGTTACAACTGAACTGAGAAATGAAATCGCAAGACGCGCAGCTGAGTTGGTTGACTGACGCTCGTTTGTCATCTCCCCCGAGGGCGAATACTTGTGGCGTTGGGTGCCACTGCTGGCTTGCCCAGCAGTGTGACTTTGAGAAACGGTTGCAGTGCCACTTTCGGTGTAACATCCGCTCGGCTTTCTCCTCCTCTCGCGCAATGCATCAACGCCAAAACCAAGCCATTCGCACCACAAATCATTCGCCGCTTTCCGCGCTTGAAAAAAAGCCAGCACCTGTGCTAGGGTGAACGCTGAAGATCAAGACGAATACCACCTTTGACAATGCGTTGACCTCAACACGCCAAAGGCTTTTCGGCACGGGGACCGTGCCGGCTACATTACAGCAACCTGACTTTGCGGCGCTGCCCATTCCCAATCAAGTTCCCTCCGCAAATGGTCGATGCGCCCTTTTTGCGGCATGTTTTTCTTGCCAGGGAGGGGACGATGCAAAACCTGCTGCGATCGATCGCCCCTCTCGCATGTCTGGCGGTGATTCTATCCCTGCCGCGACCGGCAACTGCCGAAACGCTCAACGAAACGGGAGTTTGGACGGCGCTCTTCGCCAACGGCGAGCTACTGCTTCACCAGGACGCAAAGGGGAACGCAGAGAATCCCTGGCGCTGGTGGTACGATGGTCAGCTCCGCTGGTTCGAGGAGTTTGACGGGTTCGGGCAGACCATTGTTCGACCTGGGATCGGTTACAAAGTGACCGACAAGATGACCCTTTGGGGTGGATATGCCTGGGCTCACATCGAGCCGCTCCACGACCCGCCGATTGACGAGCATCAGTTCTGGCAGCAGATCACGTGGTCGCACAAATTCGATCCGGCCACGTTGGACTTGCGTTCGCGGCTTGAGCAACGATTCAGAGAGGAAGGTGACGACACCGGCTGGCGGTTCCGCCAGATGTTTGCCTATCGTCAGCCACTAGAAGTGACCCCGAGGCTTACATTTGTGATGTGGGACGAAGTCTTCTTTAATCTTAACGATACGGATTGGGGATCGCACAGCGGGTTCGATCAGAATCGTGCATTTGTCGGCCTCGGTTGGAAACCAACACCCGAAACGACGTGGCGCGTGGAAGTTGGCTACCTCAATCAGTTCATCGATCGCGTCGGCCGGGCCAATATGAACAATCACCTGCTCTCGATCAGCCTGTTCTGGAACCCGTAAGGGAGCTGCATTATGCGGTGACGCTAACTATTAGCAGAACCATCCCCCTACCCCGCAGTCACCTTCAGCCCCACAATTCCACCGACGATCAACAGCAGGCAGGCTGCGCGCCATATGGTAATTGGCTCGTTGAACAGAAACACGCTCACGATCGCCGTTCCCGCCGCACCGATTCCGGTCCAGATGGCGTAGCCCGTGCCGATTGGGATCTCGCGAACTGCCTGTGCCAGGCAATAGAAGCTAGCCACCATGATCAAGAGCGTAAACACAGTTGGGATCGGTTTGGTCCAGCCGTCTGTGTATTTCAGGCCGAGTGCCCAAAGCACCTCCAGAACGCCAGCTACCAGCAAATAGATCCAGGCCATATCAAATCCCTTCCTCCGCGAGATAAAACACTTCCCCCGAAATCTGCGACCACAGCGGCCATATTAGCCGTTTACCGTAGTTTGCGGCAGTCCCGGTAGCCTTGTGGCCGCGGCAACGTCACCTTAAAATTACGGGTTTGGAATCGCTGCGGTCATTTATTCAAATCGTGAAGAGGAATGCTGTTGTGCCCGGAACTTGTGTGATTGGATTGCAGTGGGGAGACGAAGCCAAGGGGAAACTGGTCGACCTGCTGACCGAGCAGCACGATATTGTCGTGCGTTATCAAGGGGGTGCCAACGCTGGGCACACGGTCGTCGTCGGTGGCGAGACGTATAAGCTGTCGCTGATCCCGAGTGGTATTTTGAACCCACGCGTGAAGTCGGTCATTACCGGCGGGGTGGTGATCAATCCGCCGAGTGTGCTGGGGGAGATTGAACAGCTTGTCGCACGTGGCGTGCAGGTCAGCGATAATCTGATGATCAGCGACCGTGCGCATGTGATTTTTCCGTGGCACATGCAGGAAGACCGCCAGATGGATGGTGGCGTTTCTGGTGGCGAGGCGATCGGCACCACACAGCGCGGCATTGGCCCATGCTACCGCGATAAGGTTGGCCGCGCTTATGCTATTCGTCTGGGCGATCTGTTCCGGCCAGAATTTCGCGAGCAAGTGGCGCACATTTGCGAGGCCAAGACCAGGTTGTTGGCGGGTTCGACTGTCGCGGCGAACTCGGCCGCACTCAATGCCGAGCAGATTTTCCAAGAGTACAGCGGCTATGCAAAACTGCTGAAGCCGTATGTCGCCGATACAACGGCGTATCTACTGGACGCTGTCGAAAACAATCAGCGACTCTTGTTTGAAGGTGCTCAAGGGGCTCTGTTAGATATCGACCATGGCACGTTCCCTTATGTGACCAGCAGCAACAGCTCGGGCGTCGGTGTCTCCAGTGGATCAGGAATTCCAGGCCGCTGGATCAACAAAGTCATTGGCGTGATCAAGGCGTACAGCACACGTGTCGGGGGCGGGCCATTTCCGACCGAACTGGACAACGAAATCGGCCAGCTTCTGCGCGACCGTGGCAATGAATACGGAACCGTGACGCGACGACCGCGCCGCTGCGGTTGGTTCGATGCAGTCGCCGCACGCTACACGGCCCGACTGAGCGGGGTGGATTCGCTATCGGTCATGCTGCTGGATGTGCTGGGTGCCAGTCCAGAAATCAAGATCTGCACCGCCTACGAAATTAACGGCAAACGTGTGACGCAGTTCCCGAGTCATGTGAATGACCTGCGTGTGGCCAAGCCGATTTATGAAACGATGCCGGGATGGCAGCAAGAGATTACCGAGGTCCGCAACATTGAGGATTTGCCGCAAGGTGCGCGGGACTACTTGAACCGATTGAGCGAAATCATGGAACGCCCGGTGGATGTGGTGTCTGTTGGTCCGGACCGCGAACAGACGATGTTCGCACACCCGATTGAAGAGCTGGCAACGGTAAGATAGTTGCCTTTCACTCCGTGAAAGCGCACCGTCTAGAAATAAAATGTCAACCTGAATATCTAGCGCTATTTCGCGGAGCGAAATGCGACTGTAAGCGACTGTATATTTGTGCCAGAATTATCCGCCACTGCCGAAAGCTCTCTCCACCTGCCGAAGGAAAAATTGCCGCGGCATATTGCCGTGATTATGGATGGCAACGGCCGCTGGGCACAGCGCCAAGGCCTGCCACGGATCGAAGGGCACCGCCGTGGTGTCTCCAGTGTGCGCCGCACCACCGAAGAGTGTGCCCGACTCGGTATCGAGCAGCTCACTCTCTATTGCCTCTCCAGCGAGAACTGGAAGCGCCCCCAGCACGAACTGGACTTTCTGATGCACTTGCTGGAACAGTACATGATCGAAGAGCGCACCACGATTATGAACCAGGGAATCCAGGTCCATGTGATCGGTCGGCGCGAAGGGATCCCAGCGGCGACACTGGCCGAAATGGATAAGACCATCGCCATGACCGCCGGAAATACTGGCATGCGGCTCTGCCTGGCGATTAACTATGGCGGTCGCGCGGAACTTTTGGACGCAGTGCGGCAGATCGCCACTGAGGCTCAGCGCGGGGAGTTGGACCCGGCGTCGCTAACTGAGTCGACCATTGACCAGCATCTGTACACCGCCGGCATGTCGGACCCAGACCTGCTGATTCGCACCGCCGGTGAGCGACGGATCAGCAATTTTCTGCTCTGGCAAATCAGTTATGCGGAGATTTGGATCACTGATCGCTGCTGGCCGGAGTTTGACGAGGCGTGTCTGCACGAGGCACTCATAGATTTTGGCAGCCGCGATCGACGATTCGGCGGATTGAATAGCTAACTCTTAAAGGGCAATCGAAACCATGCTACGCTGGCGATTGCTTCTTGGTGCGATTTTCATAGCGGCCTTGGCGGCGCTATGCTATTTCGATGCCACTACACAGCGCGGCGATACAGCACCGGGGATCTATCTCTTTCCGCTGGCCCTGCTGCTCAGCTTGCTAGCCAGCGGTGAGATGCTGCGATTCTTGCGCGCGGTCAAGATGGCACCCAGCGCTGCGCTAGTCTACCTGGGCAACCTGGCAATTGTCGCCAGTAATGGAATTCCCCTTTATGGATCATCGCTCGGTATCGAATTAGCCGACCCGGCTGCACTCGGAAGACTCGGTTGGCCGTTGATAACACTCACGCTGTCAGTGCTGGTGCTATTTGCCATCGAAATGATTCGCTACCAAAAGCCGGGCCAGAGTACGCTCAACTTGGCGGGTGGTGCGATTTCACTATTGTATGTCGGTGTGCTGCTCAGCTTTGTTGTGCAATTGCGCGCGATCGATCTGGCTGGTTACGACGGTGCACGTTCGATCATTCCGCTGGTCTCGCTGATTGCGATTGTAAAGATCGGGGATATCGGTGCTTACACGCTCGGCCGACTCTTTGGCCGACATAAAATGACGCCGACGCTCAGCCCGGGCAAGACCTGGGAAGGGGCTGGTGGAGCGCTACTATTTGCGTCGATCACTGCGCTAGTAATCGGGTACTTCTGGAGCGGTACTGCAGACAACGCCGCATCGATCGGCCGCTGGATCATTTACGGGCTGCTCATCGGTGCGACGGGAATCGTCGGCGACCTGGCCGAGTCACTTCTTAAACGTGACACCGGGTTCAAAGACTCCAGCAGTTGGATGCCCGGCTTTGGAGGGATCTTGGACCTACTAGACTCAATCCTGTTCACCGCCCCGGTGGCGTATTTGTGTTGGGTGATGGGATTGGTGGGATGAAAAGGATTGCGAATCATCACTGAACGTCCCTTTCAGGGCCGAGGAGTCGATTGCCTTGTAACCCGGGGTTCCGCCGCTGCGCGGCTCCACCCACGGGCTGACAGAGACGACCCTTCGAGTCTGACACTTGGCACCCACGGCTTTTCCGAATGCACGGCCTCTAATGACAACCGCATAGGCTTCAACCTTCAGCTTGGTTCGAGCAAATCGCCACAAGCACAATCACAACAACACCTTACAACCTATGCCATTTGGCACAGTGCACGTTTGCTCACGAATCGGGTATAGTTGAGTATTCGACTTACCCTTTCCGGTCGGCGATCGCCTGGTTTTCAGGCGGTGCCATAGGTGAATGAACGAAAAAAACATCTCGGTCCTCGACTCGAAAACGCTTCTGGCGCTGTTCGGCCCGCGCGACCAATATCTCCGCAAGATTCGTGCGGCGCTAGGGGTTGTGATTTCGGCCCGCGATGATCGCATTCAGATCGAAGGCGAGCCAGCCGCCGTGGCCCAGGCTACCAGCGTAATCGAACAGCTTACGGCGATTGCTCATCGGCATGGCGAGATTAGCCCGCACGATGTGGCCAAGGTACTATCTGGTGTGACCGGTCAGCCACTTGCCGATCAGCATGCACCGATCGATGGATTGTCCGCCGGTCGCATGGTCAAGCCGCGTACCGCCGGTCAGGCTGAATACGTGCAAGCCATCACCGACAACGATCTGGTGTTTTGTATTGGCCCGGCGGGAACCGGCAAGACGTATCTGGCGGTCGCGCTGGCAGTGGCAGCATTGCGACAGGAGCGCATTCGCAAGATCGTGCTAGTTCGCCCTGCCGTTGAAGCGGGCGAAAGCCTCGGCTTTTTGCCAGGTGATTTGCAGGCCAAGATCAATCCTTATCTGCGCCCGTTGCTGGACGCTTTGCGCGAGATGATGGATTATGAACTGGTCAAGCGGCTCAAGGATCAAGACGTTATCGAGATGATTCCGCTGGCCTACATGCGTGGACGGACTTTGAACGATGCTTTCATCATTTTGGACGAAGCACAGAACACCACCGTCGCACAGATGAAGATGTTCCTGACACGTATGGGACAAAACAGCAAGATTGTCGTCTCGGGCGATACTACGCAAGTCGACCTGCCAGCACATACCAAGAGCGGCCTGATCGACGGACTGGGTCGTTTGCGCGGCATACCCGGCTATTGTGAAGTGAAGCTCGGCAAGGCGGATATTGTCCGACACCCGTTGGTACAAAAAATTGTGGAAGCTTATGAAGAGGATGACGACGCATCGAGTCGGCGGCGGAGGTCGTAAAACGGTCATCATCGCAAACCGAATATGCAGTTTTCAAGAATCTGTTTAAACACCCTTTAGCCCCCTGATTTCTGCCGATGTCCACCAGTGGACAACGTCGAACACGCATTGAACGTGTAGCTGCCTTGGAGCTCCCTCCGAATCTGTGGGAGCGTCTGGTGGAGCGCGTCCAACATGCCGATGTCTGGGTTCGCCTAAGCATTTGTGCGGTGGCCGCATTCTTGATGTTAATCATCATCGGCGGCTGGGATCCTCCGTTTATCTATCGAGCTGGGTACTCTCCATCGCGCGATATTGTCTGCCGCACGACGTTTTCGGTGCCAAACGACGAGCAGACAAAAGCTGCCCGCGAACGAGCGCAGAATCAGGTGCGGTATGTCTATATCCACGACGCGAAGCAGTTAGAGCAATTGCGAGACAAGTTGTTTACGACTATGTCTCAGATTAGCGCAGCGGCAACGATGGCGGATCTGCCACCGGACATGATGCCGTCGTTCACTTCGCCCCCCATGACTAATGTTGAGGCCCCGACGAAGGAGCAGCTTGAGGAAGACTTTAAAAAGCTTCGCGAGTTGGTCGACACCAAGGAAAAGATGGCCAACTTTGAAAAGAAGCTGACCAGTGCTTTTACGGACATTGTAAAAAACGGCATCGGCACGCCGCAAAAACTAAAGGCCGAACCGATCGGCGGCCGCGACGAAATCCAAGGCGATCAGACAAAGATCGAAACGCATCCGCCTGGCGACTCGAAATTTCCACTGGTCGTGAATATCCCTGAAATTCTGCCGGATGCAGCAGCCTCGCATCTGTTGGGCCAACTCAAGACCGAATTTGGTGCCGATCAAGGACAACTCCTTTACTACTGGATCAAGCCAAAATTGCCGGCGTCCACCATCACTCTGGACGAACCGGCAACATTGGAAGCGCGCGAAAACGCTGCCGCCAAGGTCGAACCGATTTTGACTCTCTACAAGGCTGGTGAGGCGGACCTGGCACCGGGCAATGTGCCTTTGGATCAGGAAAAAATCAAACTGCTGCGCACCGAATACGAAGCCGAAAAAGCGGAACGTAATTGGAAAACACGTCTGTTCCGTTCGTTATCTGTGCTCGGAATGTTTGTCGCGCTATATACCCTCAGCGGATTCTACATTTTCTTCCGCGACCGTCGCCTGCTGCTGAATCTCCGCAAATTCAGTAGCCTGATTCTACTGTTCGCTGGAGCCATTGCCCTCTCGCGACTGGCCAGTGGAGACAGCCTGCGCGCCGCCGAGTTGATTCCGGTGCTGCTGTTCGGCATGACCGTCGGCATCGCCTACCATCAAGAACTGGCACTGCTGCTCACCGCTGCACTCAGTCTGGTCATAGTTGTTGCCCTTGGACAGAATCTGACCGACTACGTCATCTTGCTCAGCGCCGCCGCCACTTCAATCTTGCTGCTGGGGCGAATTCGCACGCGAACGCGCCTGCTTTACGTCGGTCTGGTCGCCGGGGCTGTCACCGCACTGACCGCGATCGGCATGGGAGTCGTCAGCAATCAACCGTTCGATCAGTACCTGGTGCATGTCGCTTTGGTCGACGCGGGCTGGGTCATCATCGCCGGCATCCTGATGACCGGGCTTTTGCCGTATGTCGAACGCCTGTTCGATGTCATGACCGACCTGCGACTGCTGGAGATTGGCGATCCGTCGCATCCATTGTTGCAAGAGTTGGTTCGCCGAGCGCCCGGCACGTACAACCACTCGATCAATGTCGCTTCACTGGCCGAAGCGGCTGCTGAGTCGATCGGTGCCCGTGGGTTGCTGGTGCGAGTCGGAGCCTATTTTCACGACATCGGCAAGATGCTCAAGCCGGGCTACTTTGTCGAAAATCAGGGTGGTGAAGGGAACCGGCACGATACGCTGATGCCGGCCATGAGCACGCTAATTATCATTGCTCACATTAAGGATGGGGCTGACCTTGGCCGCCAGCATAAACTGCCGCAGCCGCTGATCGACTTTATTCAGCAGCACCACGGGACCACGCTGGTTGAGTACTTCTTCCGCCGCGCCAATCAACAAAGCGAAGCGGATCCGAACGGCAGCGAAGTCGACGAAAGCTTGTTCCGCTATCCCGGCCCAAAACCACAGACCAAGGAAGCCGCAGTCCTGATGGTGGCCGACGCAGCCGAAAGCGCTAGTCGATCGCTGGTCGATCCAACTCCATCCCGGTTGGAAAGCCTGGTCCACGAACTGGCCATGAAACGCCTGATTGACGGGCAATTCGACGACTGCGGTCTGACCTTGCAAGAATTGAACGCAATCGAAGACAGCCTGGTCAAATCGTTGATCGCCGTCTATCACGGCCGAGTGAAGTATCCTGACCAACGGACCGCCTAATGCTTTGTGACATTTTGCTTTACCGTGTGCAACTGGCTCCGCCAGTGCTATGAAGATGTCTTACTTTCAAGCGATTCACACTGGCACAGCCAGTGGCACACAAACCCTCAAATTAGAGCAACCATGTTTCGGATCGAATTGACTAACGAGCAATCGCTTTTGACCGTCGACGAAGCGCAGTTGCGCGCCGCAGTCGAGGCGATTCTCGCTGGCGAAGGGATCCCTGCTGCGACGATTTCTATTGCCGTGGTCGATGACGCCACAATTCACCGCATCAATCGAGAATTCCTGCAGCACGACTATCCGACCGATGTGATCAGCTTTGTGCTTGACCATACGCCGGATCTGCTCGAAGGCGAAATTGTCGTCAGTGCCCAGACTGCGATCCAACAGGCCGAACAATACGGCTGGCCTGCCAGCAATGAATTGCTGCTATACGTTATTCACGGAGCGCTTCATTTGGTCGGATACGATGATCTTTCGCCACTTGATCTCCGCGAGATGCGCAGTCGGGAGCAGCACTACCTGGCGCTGTGGGGTTTAGAGGCCAAATATGCCGATGAAACATTCCCAGCCAGCGCCGACAATTCAGCGACGCTGCCCGAGCCGATACTGCAGGGAGGCCGGCGATCGTGAGTATTCTGCTAGTGGGCCTACTAACTGTATTGGCCGTGGTGCTGGCGGCATTTGCGTCGGCAGCGGTCAAATCGCTGCAAGAGTACTCGCACAACAAGCTCGAGGAAATCTGCCGCCAGCGCAATCAGGCCGCGCTTTTCGACCAGATCCTGCGCCGACACGATGCGGTGAAACTCTCGGCCGAAAGCATACGGGTTCTCTTCACCGCCTCGTCGGTGGCGTTGCTTATGAATTGGCTTGAGGCCGCCTGGAGCTGGGACCAACTCCCTTTCCCTCAAGGCCTGCTGCTCGACATGCTCTGGCTGGCCGGTTTCATCCTGCTGCTGTGGCTGGCCTTGATTTGGGTTCCCAACGCCGTAGTCAAGGTCTATGCCGAACGTGTTCTGCTTTGGTCCTGGCCAACGCTAAATATCCTTTCGCGTCTGACCATCCCTAGCGCCTGGGGAGCAAAGACCACCGAGCGGATGCTCCGCTGGTTCTTTGGATGGACCGAGAATGGCAACAGCGCCGAGGAAGTGCTGGAAGACGAGCTACTGTCGATCGTCAGCGAAGGGCACCGCGATGGACTGATTGAAGAGGATGCTCGCGAAATGATCGAAAGCGTCATGGAGTTATCCGAAGTACCGGTGGCTCAGATCATGACCCCACGAATTTACATGGTCTCCATGTCCGTCGATCTGCCGTGGGAAGAGGCGGTCCAATTCGCCGTCGAAGTCGGGCACTCGCGCATTCCCGTGTACGGCAAATCGCGCGACGACATCGTGGGCATTCTGCATGCCAAGGATCTGCTGGCTGAACTAGCCCGAAAAGATAGCCTGCCGCGCTCGATCAGCGAGATCTTGCGCAAGGCGTTCTTTGTTCCCGAATCCAAAAAAGTTAGCGAATTGCTCCCTGAGTTCCAACTCAGCCGCAACCATATGGCGATTGTGCTGGACGAATTTGGCGGTGTGTCGGGGGTGGTCACCATCGAAGACGCCATTGAGGAAATCGTTGGCGAAATCGCCGACGAATACGACGAGGCCCTGGTCGACGGTATCAAATGCTACAGTGATACCTCTTGCGAAGCGCTGGCGCGAGTGCGGATTGAAGAAATCAATCAGCGTCTGGGGCTGTCACTGCCGGATGACAATGAGTTCGACACCATTGGCGGTTTTGTGTTCCACAGTCTGGGTCGCATTCCCAAAGTGGGCGAAGAGCTGGTGCGCGACGACGTTCGCATTCGCGTATTGGATGCCTCGCGTAGCCGAATTGACCGCGTCGCTATCGAGGTCCTGCGACCAAGCAACCAGCCCAGCGGCTCGGTAGAGGTCGGCAATAGCGAGTGATTGCAAACGCTGGTGCCAGCTAAACGGTGCTCTAGGTCGAACTGAGCCTGTGTTTATTGAGAAGGCGGTCCGCGTTCCTTGCTCTCGCCGGATTCCTCTCCTTCCTTAAGTAGGGTCGGCGGACGTGAGTATCCCGATTTTCCGAAGCCAATCTTCTCGTGATTTGGGGCAACGGGCTAAATCCAGAATAAAAGCCGCGTTGACTCTCAGGTCATTCTTAATATGTGGAACCAGGATATCCTTCTTGGAAGAACGACGTAGACCGGTAATGGCGACGATCTCATCGTTATGATAGATAGCAAACATTGGGTGGACATCGTTTTTCTCGGTTACATCAACGGCGCACAGCTTCTTCAAAGCTTTTGTCGCGACCTCTTGTGTTAAGGGATTGCCACCCATCCTAGATTTTCGCAATATGCTTTCGGAGAGTTGCTAATTGCTGCCGCGGGCGAGTTCCCAGTTCTTGCTCCCGGTTCACAAACAGACGGTAGCTAGACGCCAGCATCTCCTTCAACATTTCGACTGCTTCAATTTGGCTATCACCGCTCGCATTGATATTCGCGTCGAAGAATGTTGCCACAAACGCGCCTTCATCTTCCTGAACGACCGCCAGGATCTCCTTAATAACAACCAGTTGGTCGTCATTGAGACTCTGAATGGGAATGGTGATTGGCCCATTCGCGATTTGATGTTGAATCGCCACAATCGTGGATTCAAGTGCAGCGATTTTTTCGTTCGTTGTTTCCATGGTCTTCCAAGTACAAAAAGTCCGCACATTTGACGTTCCGCCAAAACAGCGTTTGCCCTAATTTCAGGATAGGTTAGCGATGGCCTAGAATCAATTGCAATGCGTGTGTTGACTGATTTCTGGAGCGAATTTCTGTCCGGCCTGACTGTGGACCATTTTGGACTAGAGATGCAAGAACCAGCATGCCGCTAGCACTTGCTTCGCTATAATACGGCAGCGAAAATACTTCCGCCAATAAGCTGGCCTAGCCCCGGCCGCAGTCGGATCGTTTTACTTTGTTCCGCTTTGCCAGTATGACCCCCGAAAAAGCCACCGCTATCGTTCTCAAAGTCATCGAATTCAGCGAGACCAGTGCTATCGTCACCCTCTTCTCGCGGGAATTTGGCAAACTGAGCGGAATGGCGAAGGGCGCTCGCCGGCCAAAGGGACCTTTTGAGTCTGCCCTTGACCTGTTAGGGGAGTGTCGAATACTCTTCCTCCGCAAATCAACCGGAGCGCTCGACCTCCTGACCGAGGCCAGGCTGGAAAAGCGATTCCGACCCCGCGGTCGTAATTTAGCTAGTCTTTACGCGGGCTATTACATTGCCGAACTACTTATCGAGCTGACGGACGATTACGATCCGCATCCTGACCTGTACGATGCGGCGGTTTCTGCCTTGGCAGAACTGGCCAGCGATCGTTCGGTCAGTGCGACCGTATTGCGGTTTGAATTGGCGGCGCTGCGATTACTTGGACATTTGCCATCGTTCGATGCCTGTGCCGAGTGTGGCAAGACGTTGCCGCTGGCCAATCGCGTCACGTTTGGTCTGTTGGCCGGAGGAGTACTGTGTGCGGA
>JAWXCH010000362.1:0-5050 GCA_034440595.1 Planctomycetota bacterium
CAGGAACGCAGTTACGTTCAGTTACGGAGTACAAACCTTACCCCGACAGGGACTTCCACCCTGCTGATTCAATTCACTTGCAAACGCACTAGCAGGCACGGTCCCCGTGCCGTTTAGCTTTTCCGCTAAACAGCATCAACCGCGCCAGCGCCCACATCACCTCTCCCGCTTGCGGGAGAGGTCGACGCCTAAGCGGCGGGTGAGGGCATGCGAGACGTGAGTTTGTAGTTCAGCAGCAGGTCAAACGTCAGACAAACACAACGTCTCACGTTCTCCTGTCACCTGTTCCACAGCTCATCTGCTCTCGCGCAGCGCCGCAACTACGGCACAACATTGCCTTGCAGAGGCGCACACGTCATGCGCGCCTTTGGACTGCAAATGCTTCGCGGTACGCGCAAGAAGGCACTTTGGCGAACGTAAGTCCAATAAACACGTCCCCCGCGCGCAGAGCAATACAAAAAAATCAAAACCCCTCGCAGACCACAAAAACACGCGATTTACCGAACAAATCGCAACCGCTCTTTGACAACTTAAAACGCACTGCACACCATCCTGGTGCGCTGGAGAGGACTGGATTCCCGCGTTCAATAACCAGAATCTAATTGCACGCTGCCCGCTTCGGTCATTAGAATAGCGTTGCTACCCTCTAATTCGCGCGACATTATTTCCCACCAATCCCACACGCTTCGACCTCCCAGGAACCTGCAACCATGTCCACTTTCTCTCGCCGTGAAATCTTGAAGGCTGGTGCCGCTTGGGGAGCAGGGGCTGCACTGATTAACTTGACCGGTTCCTATGGGTATGCCGGGGACGACCCCTATGCCGACGCGGTGATGGTGAAAGGTGAGCCCCCTAAGCTGGCCGATCGGGCCTTCACGATCGCCGTCTTGCCGGATACGCAGAACTACTGCGAAAAGTTTCCCGAACAGTTCATGGCGCAGACTAAATGGATCGCCGAAAACAAGAAAGATCGCAAGATTGCCTGCGTGTTGCATCTGGGGGACATTACCAATCACAACACGCCCGAGCAGTGGCCCAATGCGGTCAAGGCGATGAATCAGCTCGACGGAATTGTGCCTTACTTCATGGTGCCAGGTAACCATGACTACAGCAAAGGTGGCAGTAATGTAGACCGGAGTACCGGCTACAACGAATATTTCCCGCTAGCTAAGTTCAAAGATCTGCCCAGCTTTGGTGGTGTGTACGATCAAGAGCCAGAGCGGTATGAAAACAGCTATCACCTGTTCAATTCGCACGATATGAACTTTGTGGTGATTGCGCTGGAGTATGGGCCTCGTAAGGATGTCGTCCGCTGGGCCAACGAAGTTGCCAAGAAGCATTCCGACCGCGCGGCGATTCTAATCACGCATGCTTACATGTACAGCGACGACACGCGCTATGACTGGAAGAAGTATGGCCAGAATCAGAACTGGAACCCGCACTATTCCAAGATGGCCGAGGTGACCAAACAGGATGTCTCGGATGGGGAAGAACTGTGGACCAACCTGGTTTCCATGAATCCCAACTTTCTATTCACGCTAAATGGCCACGTGCTGCACGACGGGCTGGGACGCACGGCCACCAAAGGGGCAGGGGAGTTGGACGTTACGCAGATGCTTGTCAATTTTCAAATGAAGCCAAACGGTGGCGACGGCTGGCTGCGGTTGATCGAGATGCGCCCGGACGAGAAGATCGCGCAGACCTATGACTACTCGCCAACACGTAATGAGCGGAATAGTTCGCCGCAGAATGAATTCAAATACAAACTGGCGACTTAGGGCATTTGCTAAAAGCCGATATTGGATGCCAATGCTGCTTGGCAACGCGATGCATTGCGTTATCGCTGCACGTGGGTGCTCTTTCACGGAGTGAAAGGCAACTGTGCCAAACGTATAGGCGCAAAAAAAGACGGCTTCCACCAAAATCGCCTCGGGGCAGGGAAGCGATCTCAAGCAAAAGCCGTCTTGTACTAGTTTAGCACGGAGAGACCCTTCGAGAATACCACTTGTTAGGGGTCGCCAAAAATATTTTCAAAATAGTTCCCGGCAGCGACTCTTTTGCAGCGGTGAATATCCAGTAGCGCGCTTACAATCTTTACATGCCTCTTATTGAGCTGCGCGATATTCGCAAGACCTACTCCCTCGGCGAGACCGAAGTCAGTGCCCTGCGCGGGGTTTCTCTCGATATTCAGGCCGGAGAATACGTTACGCTCATGGGGCCATCCGGTTCCGGTAAGTCGACGTTAATGAATACGCTGGGGTGTCTCGACCGCCCCAGCAGTGGTAGTTACCACCTGGACGGAGAAGAGGTAGTCAGCATGACCCGCGATCAACGCGCCAGACTGCGTAACCGGAAGATTGGCTTTATCTTTCAAAGTTTTAACCTGCTGGCACGTACCAGCGCTCTGGATAATGTGGAGCTGCCGCTCATCTATGCGGGGCAGATGACTTCTAAGCAACGACATGAGCGCGCCAGCGAACTACTGCACCGGGTTGGCCTAGGGACGCGAATGGATCATCACCCCGGCCAGTTGTCCGGCGGCCAGCAGCAACGGGTCGCCATTGCACGGGCGTTAGCCAACAAACCGGCGATTCTGATGGCCGACGAACCAACCGGAAACCTGGACTCCAAAACCAGTGCTGAGGTAATGGAGCTATTCGACGACCTGAATCAGAACGAAAAGATCACCATCATTCTGGTCACACACGATCAAGAAATTGCCCGCAACGCACGACGCGGATTGGTGTTGCGCGATGGCCTGGTGGTTACCGATACCAGCGACCTGGAAGAGGCCGTCCACACGCTCCACCCAAACGGGTAGCCCGGTCAGATTGGCCGCCGCAACTGCTTTGGCGTGGCTATAATAGATAGCTGTAATTGCAATTCTGTTTGTCCGGATTTAAAGAACGTGCGCCGATTTATTCGCTGGTCCCTGGTTCTGCTGCTCGTCGGGGTGGTCTGTTGGTTAGGTTACCGACAGCTTTCCGCGTATTGGAAAGTTGATCCAGCGTTGAAGTACCGCCTAGCGAAGCTACAGACCGGCGAGATCATTGCCGTTGTCAATTCGACCGGCACCATCCAGCCGGTTTTGAAGGTGCAGATCGGCTCGTTTGTCTCGGGGCCGATTGAAAGCGCCTCTGCCGATTTCAACAGCCGCGTGAAGGCGGGGCAAATTCTGGCAAAAATTGATCCGCGGATCTATCAGGCGAATGTTTCTCGCGACGAGGCGGCGCTGGCGCACCGTCGCGCCGATGTCGAGCGCATCAAGGCCTTGCTTCAATTGGCAAAAAACAATGAAAAGCGCGCCGTTGATCTCAGCAAGACCAAGGCTTCGTATATTTCTGATGCCGAGATGGACCAGGTTGTGGCCGAACGTAAGTCACTGGAGGCTCAGCTTCAATTGGGAGAAGCACAGATAAAAGAGGCAGAAGCCAATCTCAGCTTGTCCCAGGCGAACTTGGAGTACACCGTCATCAAATCGCCAGTCGATGGTGTGGTGATCGACCGCCAGATCGATCCAGGGCAGACCGTGGCTGCTTCGTTTCAAACGCCGGTGTTGTTCATCGTGGCTCCGGATATGGAAAAAAAGATGTTCGTCTATGCCAGCGTGGACGAAGCGGATATCGGGCTGATTCGTAGTGCCAAGGATCGTAACGAGCCGGTGCATTTTACGGTTGATGCCTATCCAGACGATCTGTTCACCGGGAAGATCCAACAAATCCGGCTGAATCCGACGACGCTGCAAAATGTGGTGACCTATACGGTGGTGGTTGAAGCGCCGAACGCGGAACTGAAGCTCTTGCCCGGGATGACTGCGAATCTGTCGTTTCAAATCGAGAAAAGCGCAGACGTAATCAAAATTCCAAATGCCGCTTTAAGGTTCTTTCCGCAACCGCAGCAAGTTCACGTCAAATATCGGCCTCTGCTCGAAGGAGAAAGCATGCAGCGGCCGGATTCCGGCAGCACCACTGAGCCGAAGCCAAGCGCGACCGAAACCGCCACCGCGGCACGCGCCCGAAATAAGCGACACGTCTGGATTTTGGAGGGAGAATTGCTTGCCGCAGTTGAAATCGAAACCGGCCTGAGCGACAACAGCTTTACCGAACTGGTTTCTAAAAATCTCAAAAGCGGACAGGAGTTGGTGATTGGAGTTCGCCCAGCAGGGCCACCGTCGTAAGCCGAAACGAATCCGACGCGCCAGTTTTGAAATTGCGCTATTTCATTCACCGCGGAGGGCGGGGAGAGCGCCAAGGACGCGTAGAGCCTGAAATCTCTCTAGGTCGCACGAGAATTCTTAGCAGCATGATGAGCAACGAGTTTTCATTTATCGCGAACGCTGAAACGGACACCGACCGTTTTGGTGCGGCCTTGGCTAGCGTGTTACCCGCCGGGGCGGTTATCGCTCTCAACGGGACACTCGGTGCCGGCAAGACGCGACTGGTGCAGGCAATTGCCAAAGGTGTCGGAGTTCCGTCGCGCGATGTCGTCAGCCCGACGTTTGTACTGCTACATGAGTACCCGGTTCCCGCTGGTGGACTGGTCTCAATGATTTATCACTTGGATACCTATCGGCTGCGCGATGAAGACGAGTTTCTGCAGCTTGGGCCGGAAGAATTCTATGAGAGTGGCGGCTGGACGATTATCGAATGGGCCGAGCGGGTAGCCCGGTGTTTGCCGCGCGAGTATTTGCGACTTGATGTCGAACTGACCGGCACGACCACGCGCCGTTTTCACTGCACCGCCGTTGGCGAGCGATTCCAACCCGTTATTGCGGCGCTGGCAGCGCAGATTACAGAATAAACCGACTTAGATCCTCATCCTTGCTGATGTCTTCCAGTCGCTCGCGGACATAGGCGGCGTTGATCAGGACTTCCCCCATCTGCATCTCAGGAGCTTCAAAGCTCAATTCCTCCAGCAGTCGCTCCATGATTGTGTTCAACCGACGGGCACCGATATTTTGCGTCGATTGATTCACCTTGAAGGCAAACTCCGCCAGTTCACTCACGGCATCGTCGGTGAACTTCAGCTTGACTCCTTCGGTATCCAGCAG
>JAWXCH010000363.1:0-6170 GCA_034440595.1 Planctomycetota bacterium
CTCCATGGGTCACTCAAGAAGTTAGAAGAATTGAAATACGTGGCCAAATTTGAGTCTGAAAACGAAGAATGGGAAGTTCGCAAAATTCTGAAAGCGAGACTTCCCCTGGAAGAGCTCGAACACCTCCGCGACCGACTGGTAGCGGCCGAACAGGAATAACCGGAAATCCTATGGACCATTTATTCGATATTCGACCGGAACGCCCTGGCTATCGTCTGCACCGATTGGAACTGTTCAATTGGGGGACATTCGATAGCACCAGCGGACATATCTACCGATTTGAGCCTGACGGGCGGACCTCACTGCTGGTGGGGTGCAATGGGTCTGGGAAATCGACCCTGGTCGATGCCATTTTGACACTGCTGGTTCCTTCCCATATTCGGAATTACAACGTCGCCGCGGGGGCCAAAAAAACTGAGCGTAACGAGAAGAGTTATATCCGCGGGGCCTATGGCCGCAGCAGCGATGAATCCCAAGCGACGGTTATCAAATACCTGCGTCCGAAGGGAAACAATCTCTCGGCGCTACTAGCCGTGTTTCGGGATGAGCAGATCAACCGCGCCTTTACGGTCTGCCAGGTGCTCTACCTCTCGGGGGACGGATCCGCTGACAAAATATTTGCCATAGCGGATGAAGTGCGGGATCTCAAACACGATCTCGCCGGCGTGAAAAACTCCGACAAGATTCGCGCCCATTTACATCGTATGGGATATCAGACCACGAAGACATTCGCCGAGTACGACGGCTGGATTGTCAAGCGCACGGGGATGCGTGGCAAGGCGATGGACATGTTCAACCAAACCGTGGCCGTGAAGGACATTCAGAGCCTCAATGAATTCATTCGCAAGCACATGCTGGAAGCTCACGATTGGCGCGAAAAAGTGCAACGGTTGCTGACGCACTTTAATGATTTGAGCGTGGCCCATCAAGAACTGGTGCGGGCACAGTTGGCGCAAGAACTGTTGACGCCTGTGGAGAAGCTCGGGAACAGCTACCGTGAGCAGTCTGCGGCGATGGAATCGCTGGAGCGCCGCCTCAACGCAGCGGACACATTTTTCGCCGTCGAAACCGTGCGGCTGTGCGAGCCGGAACTGGCCAGGCGTAAAGACGAACTCTCAGAAGTCACTGCGACCACAAAACGATTGAGCCGTGAACTGAAAGAGGCTGGCGAAACGATCCGCAAGCTCAAGAATGATATTGATCTGGCCGGTGGCCAGCGGCTTCGCGACATCCCGGTTTTGATTGAGCGGGAAGAGGCTTTTCTATCGACGATAAAGGTTGCCTCTGAACGCTATCACGATCAGCTTCACAAATGCGAGATCGACGACGTTGCGGATAGCGAAAAAACCTTTGCGGCGCATCGCCAGCGGCTGCACTCGGAAGTAGAAATTACTCGCGAGGCAATCAATACCACGAGCCAGCAACACGAGGAATCGCTCGGTCGGCGTGGTGCCCTGAGCCTCCAACTTCGCCAGGAGGAATTGGAGCTACAGATCCTGGGTCAGCGTCAGACCAACTTGGCGTCCCACTTCACTACCTTGCGCAGTCGGATTTGCGAGGATCTCCAGCTGCAAGAATCCGTTCTGCCCTTTGCTGCAGAACTGATGTCGGTGGCCGCGGAAGATCGTCGCTGGGAAGCTTCCATCGAAATGGTCCTGCGGTCATTTGCACTGAGTCTGCTAGTTCCAGACAGGCTGTACCCACGCGTACGTGCCTATGTCGAACAAACCAAGATGGCGAACGAAAAGGGGGAGGGGCAACGCCTCGTCTACCTGCGCGTTGGCAAGGCAGAGGCGGACGCCACGAGTGGAGACCGGCTGCACCCTCAGTCGATGTTTAGGAAGCTCAAGTTTCGCTCAGGGCATGACCTTGTACCGTGGGTCCGTTCTGAGGTTTTACGCCGCTTCGATTTCCGCTGCTGCGAATCGATCGAGCAGTTCAACGAAGTCGATCGGTTGGGAATGACCGAGAATCGGCATGTGAAGTTCGGGACCGACCGTCACGAAAAGGACGATCGGCCTCGCGCGGTCGATCCTCGGCACTATGTGTTAGGTTGGGACAATCGCGAGAAGAGGAGGCTCATCGCGGAACACATTGGCACCTTGAAGACGGAACTTGAAGACCTAGATCAGACGATCGCCGCTCATGCGACAAGGCTCGATCGACTACGCGGCAGACGGGATGCCGCCGAAGCTGCGTTGGAAGTATCGCAGTTTGATTTGATCGACGTTCGGAAGCACACGGAACAGATTGCGGAACTCAAGCGTGAAAAGACTGAGTTGGAGTCCTCCAATGAAACGGTCAAGACGCTAAGGAAGACTCTCAAAAAGGTCGAAAAGGAGGAGACGGACCTTGGAATCGGGCGGGACGCTGCTCTCAAGCGAGAACAGTCTTTGACGGAGCAGATTGCGAGGGAGGCTGCACTGATCGGCGATGCTCGCAAGGTCGTTGCTCAAGCGAAAGCCGACGGCACCTTAGATTTACACGCCAGCGAGTTCCCAGCGATTGTCGACTCTCTGGGTGACCCGCCCTTGGCCATTGAAACTCTCTTTACTCATGAGCAATGGTGGCAGGAGAAAACACGAAAAGAGGTGGACCGCCTGAGAAAAGCGATTCTGCCGTTGGGTGACAAGCTTGTAGAGGCGATGGCCCGCTTCCTGCGAGAGTTCAAAGAGGAACAGAGCGATCTCAGTGCCAGCGTCCAAGCGCTGGAAAGCTTTGTGCGGCTGCTCGATCACATTCGGCAGGAAGATTTGCCACGCTATGAAAAGCAGTTCAAAGACCGACTGAATGACAAGGTCAGCCAAGAAGTGGCATTGCTCAATGGCGCCCTCCGCCAGGAATGCAAGCAGATTGAAGGCAAGATCGGACAACTCAATGTTGCGCTAGGTTCCTTGGAGTATCAGCCTGGAACGTTTATGCGTTTGGAGCCACGCGAAGTTTACGATCGCGATATCGCGGATTTTCGTCGCTCGTTGCGAGAGTGTCTGGATGAATCTCTGGAAAACACTCACGAGGCGAACGAAGCCAGGTTTCTGCGGATCAAGAAGTTGGTCGAACGACTGGCAGATAAAGAAAATACCCGCTGGCGAGATAAGGTCATCGACGTGAGGTATTGGTTTGATTTCGCTGCCCGCGAAGTGCAGAAAGAGGACGGCAAGACGCGGAGCTTCTATGAAGATAGCACCGGACAGTCCGGCGGCGAAAAGGCCAAGCTCGCGTTCACGATTCTGGTCGCAGCGATCGCTTATCAGTACGATCTCGATCCGAGCGGCAGGACACCCGCGCGATTCCATTTTGTTGTTGTCGACGAGATGTTTTCCAAAGTCGACGATCAAAACGCTCAGTATGCCCTGAAGCTGTTTCAGCAATTTGGTTTGCAATTGCTGATCGTGGCGCCGCTGGACGCCAAGGCACGTGTGACCGAGCCCTTCGTAGACAGCTATCTCCATTCGGTGAAGGACAATGCGACGAATCATTCCGAGCTTTACAGCATGACAGCCCGCGAATACGAGGAAGTTCTTAGTGGCTTTCCCACCAACGGCGAAACAACGAGAGCCCACATTACTGCCGCAAAATAATTGGCTTCTCCTGACATGATCACGCCCCAAGAAATTCGCCAAAAGGCTGAGAGAGCATATCCTCGCATTCTCTCCGCCTGGGCGAAAGAGAATGTGGATCTCCTGTTTCCCATGCAATTGCGTGCGAATCTTTCACCCCTTGCAGGTGACGTGCCTGGCACGATTGCGGCGGTTGAACAGCTTCGGGCCAAATCCAAGGAGAAATGTGGCTCGGGATATTCAATTCACTGGAAACGAGTCCGATCGCGCGACTTCGGAAATAACGATTTTCCGGAACAGATCTCAGTGGATACCTTGGATGATCTCTTGTTGCTTTCTGGGAACCAAAAGCACTTTGCAGCTAGTTGTCAAGTGGCACAGCGACTTCGCGATCAATTACCGAAGCTTGCCGGGTGGGTCAACTCGAACATTCGTCGAGTTGCGCCACTGAGCGAATCCGTTGAGGGATTGATCGACATTGCACGTTTTTTTCTGGCTCATCCCTGGCCGGACTGCTATATCCGCCAGATACCTGTTGCCGTAGATACGAAGTTTGTCGAGCGGCATCAGGCTGTACTCCGGGAATGGCTGGATGAATTGCTCCCCGCTTCAGCGATTCAGACGGACGAGTTCAAATTTGCGTTACGGTTCGGATTGCGTGACGGCCAACCACACACGACCGTTCGCATCCTCGACTCGGATCTTCAACGCGAGCTGGGCATGCTGTTCGACGAATTCTCCCTGCCTCTACGGTCCTTGGAAACATTTGCGGTCCGCGATGCAACGGCTGTAATCGTAGAAAATCGCCTGAACCTTCTGACGCTTCCGCCACTGAAACGTGCCATTGCGATCCGGGGCGAGGGAAAGGCCGTTACACGCCTTCGCAGACTCAAGTGGTTATCCGATAACCGAACTCTCTACTGGGGTGACATCGATGTCGAAGGCTTCCAAATTCTTTCGAGCCTCAGAACCTACTTCCCGAATGTGCGCAGTGTGTTTATGTCAGAGGCAGTTCTACTGGACCATCCAAAATTGTTGGGGAAAGGCAGTGGGGCGGCGTGTACTGAGCCTCGAAACCTCACGGATGAGGAACTTGCCGCGTTCCGCATCTGCTCTACGAAAAATCACCGCCTCGAACAGGAGCACCTTCCGCAGGCCTATGTCGATGACGTAATTCATAGTGAAGTTGCTTCGTGGCGTTGAACTGAGACACAGTCACTTCATTGTCCCGACTGCGATGGTCGGTGGGCAATGGCCGAGCCGGGTTTCAAACCCGCACGCTGGTTGCCCCCGACGGAATTATTACCCACTTGCCAGAACGAAATGTTACCTTAAACTCGATCCGACTGACCGACAGCGAACAGAAAAGTCGCGCGAAACCCGATAAAAACAGGCAACTGAAGCGAAACGGCAGCTTCAAGGAGTGTTACTTACGCATCGACGTAAGTTCTTATAATACGGCCGCCGCGTCAGCGCAGGGGAGTCAAAATCCCCTGCGCACTGTTACCTTAAATGTTACCTAAAACGAGTTTCGGCCGACCGTCGACGACCGGAATGCATCGCGCGAATCTCGGAGAAAACAGGCAACGGAAGGGTAACGAAACAGTAACGGAGTGTTATCCATGCACTTAAAATCCCGTGAAGAGTAATCTTCGTGCGGGTTCGATCCCCGCCTCGGCCATATACTACAAAAGGACTTACGCCAAATTGGCATAAGTCCTTTTCTTTATGCGCCGTTTTGAAATCCCGCACAAATCTCGCACGGGCGGGAGCTTATATGGGCTTCATATCGCTGGTCGCCAGCCTCCATCTCCCCGGTCAACAGTACGATTGGCTTTTCAACCGTCATGGGCATCGGCAATGACATGAAGCCTCAGAGAAAAAAAATCGAGCGGGTCTACATTGTACAATTTGCCGCTATACCACTCGACGCGGCCAGCGATCATGGCGTAGGCGAAGCCCTCTACCTTCAGGACCCGGGCAACAAGGTATTGGGACCGACCGCCAAAAGCGTAGCCCCAGACCCCAACGGGCGAGTTGGCAAAGTTCACTCGGGGGCTCGACCTGAATGGCTTGCTCAATGAGGTCGAAGATGTGAAGGATGTGCCGAAGGTCATCCTCGCCCAAGTGCCGTACTTCGTGTGAGAGTCCTTCGCCACGGTGCTGCAACTGTCGATCACGGCGAGGGGCAAGTAGGGACTGCCTCGGTCGTGCTGGCGATGGCTCGCCGGATCGCCTCCTTCACCCCCCTCGGTCGAACCGAGAAGACTTCCAGTGCCGTCTTGTCCCGGACCACCGTGGGATTCTTCAGCCCCTCGATCAAATGCCGACCGACCTCGTAAGTGGCAGGTGTCACCAGTGCCAGCCAAAGGCCGGACAGGTACGGTGTCAGGACCGGCACGAAGATCAGCCAGCGCCGCAGGCCCTTCTGCCGGGCGTACTCCCGAATCAGGTCGGCGTAAGTCACGACCTCCGTGCCGCCGATCTCGAAGGTGCGGCTCTCGCCCGCAGGCAAATCTCTGGCTGCCAGCAGGTAGGCCAGCACGTCGTCCACGGCGATGGGCTGGGTCGCCGTCGTGAGCCAGCGGGGGCAAATCATCACCGGCAGCC
>JAWXCH010000364.1:0-3730 GCA_034440595.1 Planctomycetota bacterium
CGGCTTTCGTGGCCAAACCGTCAGGGTGAGCTTCGTCGCAACCAGCGATTCTTCCAATCCCACCGTCTTTCGGATCGATGATGTCACCGTTCAGGCAAGCATTCCCACTCCCCCCGCGACGCCAACAGGCTTGATCGCCTCCGATAATGCATTCCCCGATAAAGTGCTTCTTACATGGAACTCCGTCGCTGGTGCGACAGGCTACCAGGTTTGGCGAGGCACCTCGTCAAATCCGGCGACTGCGAGTTTTCTATCCGATGCGTCCTTGAACCTCTTTCAGGATTTCAATGCGACTTCCGGGCAAACCTATTTCTACTTCGTCTCGGCCACGAATGCCGACGGGGCCAGCGGCTTGAGTGCTGGAAACTCCGGCTCCCGTGCGATACCACAACCACCACTAGCCAACACCGGCACCGCCCAACCCAACGGCGAAACCACCGCTCTGCTCTTCGGTACTGTCAACCCTCAAGGGAGCACCACCACCGCTTGGTTTGAATGGGGGACGACGACATCTTATGGATTCATGACTAACCCAGAAGTCATCGGCAATGGTTCGTCTGTCGTTCAGGTGACTCACGGGATTCAAGGCCTGACTCCCGGAGCGACCTACAACTTCCGCATCATGGGGAGCAACGGAACCGGCACCACTGCAGGCAGCAATCTCTCGTTCACCATGCCAGCACCACCGGTGGTCAAACCCACCGTCACGACCGGTGATGCGATCAACATCACCACCAACACGGCTTCACTGGAGGGCATTGTCAACCCCAACGGCGCGCCCATGAAGTCCTACTTCGAGTGGGGCCCGACCGCAGCCTACGGGAACGTCACCGAGTCAAGGTCCTACGGCGGCACAGGCACCAGCGGCATCGACTTCTCCGAAATTATCAGCGGTCTTAGCCCTGGCACCCCTTACCACTATCGAGTGGTGGCAACCAACAGTGCCGGAACCGCAGTCGGATTGGATCAGGCACTCGTGACCGATGGAACCAACCCCGTCGCGCCAAGCACATTCGCCCCCGGCAATCTTGCGTTGCCGGGGCAGGTCATCTCAACAGCCACGCCACTCTTTGCTTGGCAGTCGGTTGTTGGTGCCTTGGAGTTCGGGCTTTACGTGAGCAAACGTCAACCCAATGGCACTTATTCGCTTGTATTCGATTCGGATGCGCTCGACCTGAACATCCCCGGTTCGGCGACGACCTTTACCTTGCCGAATGGAATACTTGTCAATGGCGGCGAATACCGTTGGAACATGAACATTCGTGACGCGAATGGCTGGCGAAACGTCTATTCCGAACGTCGATACTTCACGTTTACCACCGGCCAAGCGCCGGTGGCCCCCGGCAGTCTGACCGCAGTCGCCGTTGATCATCACACAGCCCAACTCGGCTGGCCGGTTGTACCACAGGCGACGGGATATCGAGTCTATCGCGCCTTGGCATCGGACGGTCCTTGGACGACAGAGGTTGCGTTCACGACCAGCAATGCGGCCACCGATTACGAACTCGATGCTCAGACCAGGTACTACTACGCAGTCGCTGCCGTCAATTCGGCAGGCAGTTCGCCGCTCTCACCCGTTGCATCGATCACGACGCCAGCCGCGCCAGCGATACCGCTAAGCCCCACTGCGCTGACGGTAACACTTACCGATCAACTTAATGTCCAAATGTCCTGGGTAGGTGCGGTGCCAAACGAAACGTATGTCATTGAACGAGCGATCAACGGGGGCTCGTTTGTGCCGCTCGCTTCAATCAGTGGAACGACTTCGTACCTCGATACTTCACACGCGAACAGCACGCCGCAGACCACTTATGGCTACCGGGTGGCTGCTGTCGCTGATGGGGTGCGTTCGGCAGTGTCGGTAGTCGCTGAGGTAACACGGTCGCTCACGTCGTCGGTGATTGACGCCGTGACAAGAGCTGTGCTCCCGCTTCTGCCGGTATCCAGAGATGGTGTGGCGAAGGTGTACCGCTGGAAGTATGACCTTGACCCCCAAGCGAAAGTGGCAAGCGACAACGCTGCTGGTTTGTGGGAGTTGGTCACCGATCTGTCAACGCTGAATCTTGGAACGAAGAAGAACATCTTGCTGACTCACGGTTGGAACGACCGCCTCGACCTTTATGGCCCCGAGGCGTCGAATGAGTTCATGACCATCTTCGCCTCCGACTACATGGATGGACGCCTTCCATCGGAGTGGAACAACACGAATATTTTGGCGATTGATTGGGGCCAAGCGGGCGCGCTCGGCTCTGACCCCAACGGCAGTCCCGAACTATGGGATGAAGTCATCAAGGGCTTTGCTTTTGGGGCTGCGGTCGGTGTCACCGTTGGCCTGATCACGGGCGGCCCAGGCGGTGCCGTGGTTGGCGGGATCAAGCGCGGACTCAGCGGTGCGGTGAAATCGGCATGGAAGGACGCGGTGCTTTCATCCTCGAATGGAATTGCCGCAGCGATTCCGTTGGCTCGGCGGCTTTTTGATGCTGGCATCGACTTGTCGAAGACCACAGCGATCGGTCACAGCAATGGCGCTGGCTTTATGGCCAGTCTTGCCATTACCTTGCAATTGCTTCAACCCTCCGCCGAGAAAAAGCTTAAAGAATTGGTGGCTCTGGACGCCCCGTGGCCAACGTTTGCGCATGGCGCGGTTGTCAATGCAGCACCATTTGTCGAACATCTCACGAACTACTACACGCCGTCGATCGAGACCAATCTGTCCGATGGCATTGAGATCAATGTAAGTGTGGGCGCAGCCATCATCGGTTCCAACGTGACGAACTTCAAACTGAGTGATGATCGTCCGGTGTTCAACCTGTTCCGCGATGAGATAGCGTCGGGTATTCAGCACAGTTTGATTCCTATCCGTTACGCCAACACGGCGGATCGTGGAAACCCTGAGGGTCGCGGTCCGATCTTCGCGACGGAATACCCCTGGGGTTACGCATCCTCATTCTTTGAAAGCGGCGTTAACTCGTTCGACGAGGCTTTGATTTGGGTTGAAGATTCAACTGGCTTATTCCGTCCTGAGCTGACTCTGGGCGATTTGGCTGGTGAACTGTTTGACCAGACCAAATGGGTGCTTGACAAGACGACTAACTTGATTCGTTCGGGGACCAAACGAGTGCTGGACGCGGTCGATTCGGGCGCGAATTTCGTTCTGAGTGGTGTAAACACGATCGGCCGCAAGGCCGGTGATGCTGCTGCGGGTTTCTTCGCGTGGATCGACGGACAAGCAAACAGCCCAGTTCTGGCAACGGTCACCACGGGCGTGCCCGACGATGCGACGTTTCTAAGGTTTGACCTGGCGGTAGCCGACGTTGGCAACAACGACACGCTGTTGGTTGCGGTGGGCGACCAGGTCATTGGCCAGGTCGATCTGGCGGTCCACAAGCATGCTGGAAATGGAACCGTGGAACTCTGGGTCGGCGACTATGCCGGAATGAACGACGTAGAGCTTTCGTTCTTCATGCCCTCGGAGACAGCAAGCAGCGCCGAGTTCACGATCGGGAACGTCGAGTATTTGATGCTGGTGACAGAAGCTACTGACACCAACTCACCGTTTCCTATCTCCGAGACGTTTTTTCTCCATAGCAACCCAGGCGCATCGAAGCGCATCTTTCTCGATTTTGATGGGCATGTAACAGCAGGGACGCTGTGGAACTCTCAGTACACAAACGGCGCGGCGATTGTCAGCCCGGCCTACAGCTCGGAAGGCGATGGATCATTTTCTGTA
>JAWXCH010000365.1:0-5948 GCA_034440595.1 Planctomycetota bacterium
ATGCTAGCAATACCACATTTAGTACTTGCTAGCTGACCAAAAACACAAAGTGACCTTGATTCGTCAAATTGCAAAAGTCCAGTTATTAATTATTTGTCATTTGCTATTTTTTGTCGGTCTACGGTGCAATCACCCCTTGCTGTTTAAGCATAGACTCATAACCTCTGTGCGAATCGAGTTGCTGCTTCAAGGCTTTCCACTGTACTTCGTTGAACAGCGACTTGACTTTGGCTTCATCCAGTTTTGACAGCCGGAACATGATCAACTGAAAATCATACTGGCTACGGCGGAGCGACGGTTCGGTTTCCTCCAGCAGTAGTTTCTTGAGCGTGGTGTGCTGTTTTTCATCCATCGCGACGACGTTACTGAGGATGGCCAGGGCCGTGTCAATCGACGCCGAATAGGCAAACCGCCGGCGTTCTTCGCCGATGGATTTCATTTTCTCGGCTTGCTGTGGGGTGAGCGTCACCTTCACTGTTTTGGCGAAGAATGAATCGCTGCCAAAGATGCCCGTCATGACTTTTTTTTGCAGCGGCTGTGTCGCCTGATGGACCTCGTTGATCTTCTGCTGGTCGATCGTACCGCTGAATTTCTGATGCAGTGCGGCCACCTCATCGAACAGGCGGGCCATGTCCCCGCGTGCGGCGAGTTGCAGCTTTTCTTTTTGCGCGGCGGAAATATTACAGACGCGCTGGATCTCGTCCAGTTGCAGGCTGAGTTGAGCATTGAACCGCATCCGCGCCATTGTGGCATTTCCAACGTTTTGAAAGACCCAGGAGTCGATGTGCTGTGCCGCATTGAATTCACCCTGATTCATCATCCGCATCTGCATCAACTGTTGGTGCTCATTGACATTCGTAGCGAGCGCGCCTTCCACGACAATGTCGTCCTGCGCGGCGGGAAGGGGAGCGGTGACAAGCAAAATGACCGCGAGAATGACCAGCGCTGCGATTGTCGAATTTGCCATGTGGCGGGCAGGCATTGGGTACGCCGGTATGACAGAGTTTGGTTGAATTTTGTACATAGTATTGGAGTCGCTAATTGATTCTGGACTTGTCATTTTCTTTGCGCACCGGTCGACTGCTAGAACGTTCTGGTGGCACAGTCCACCAGGCATCTACATCCGCCTCGGTTACTACCAAATGACTTGAATGGCCGCGGACGGCAATCTGTCGAAACTTCGACCAGATCTCTTTTTGACTCTCGCTGAGGTGCGGTAGGATCAAGGCACCGGGCAGTTCTGGGATATACCAGTTGGATGCCTCTTGTAAGGATGTGAGGCTAAGCCAGCCATCTTGCCAGTTGGAGTGCATCGCCGTGCTGATTTTTTCGCGCTGATCGCTGGAAAGCCGCAGATGGTCATCCAGAAATGCCAGCAGCGAATCCACGGCCGCTTTCTTCTTGAGTTGGACGCGCTGTGCGGACATCTCGGCGTACTTCGCCGATTGCTCGGCGGGAACTGTTTTCTTTAGTGCTTCAACCAGTCCCTGGCAGATCGCCTGGTGATAGTCGGTCTCGCCGAGACGCGGTGTTCGCCCGGCGGGGTCCAGCGTGATTGCCGCAGCACGGCGCGACGTTTGTTTCAACGCCTTTTCACCGGCCAGCCGGACTGGATTTCGCTGTACCGGTGCCAGGTCGCACGATTGCTGCACGGTTCGCAGTTCGATGAACAGCACCCAGCGCATTTCACGGGTGTATTTTTGCGTGTACGCCTCTAGTTTCTGATACTCCAGCGAACTTGCGTCTTGAACGAGTGCGGGGGATGCGGGAGCAAATGGTTCGCGATCAGTGCGGGGTTCGGCGCGTGCAACGCTGCTGGTAGCAAGAATCAGCACGGCGATAAGGTTAAATGACGATTGCATCGTTTTTTTCAGTAGCAATTCAAATCAGCAGCAGCGGTGAAAGTGGCGTTTATTGGCCCGCGAGTTGAAAGTTGGTGGTACGAATGCGGTTAAAACTGATCGAGTATCCGCTGAGTGATTGGGGCGCGGATGGCTCTGGTCCGCGGAGATTGCGCTGGCACCTCTCCTTCCTTCCCGTCCCACCAGGGGTGCAGTGCTGGCGCTCGCCCGCCAAATGCCGCGGCTCCCTCCAGCGAAACCCGCTGATAGCCCAGCCAGATTTGCTGCTGGTTGCGCGTCAGGTGCGAGCCGACGATCTCGACCGGCATGGTCGGCATGTAGGGCCGTGGAACGGAAACATAGTTCAGGTAGCCAACCCAGTTGTCGTTCCAGTTGGCATACAGGCTGGCGGTGATGCGCTGGCGCTGCTCGGGGCTAAGGTAGAGCGTTTCGTCGAGTTGGCTGACGATGGCGCTCACGGTGCCGCGCTTTTGTAGCTTGGCGCGATGAGCGGTGACCTCCAGGTACTTGGCACGCTGTGCATTGGGAACCTTGCCGGCCAGGGCCTGATACAGCGCGTTGACCACTTCTTCGCGGCAGTTGGCATGACGCCGGCGCGCGGCGGGGTCCTGAATGCCGATCGCGATATCGGCCATTTCCCCCGCCACCTTTCTCAGGGCGGCGGCACCGGCTGCCCGGATCGCGGCGCGGTCTGCTACCGCCACGTCACACGTCTGGCGAATGAGTTCCAGTTCCGCCAGGTAGACAAAGTACGTTTGCTGGATGTACTGAACCACATACGAATTCCGCTTATTCTCGCGGTTGACTTCCGCTTGATCGCGCACGGCCGGGTCGATCACCAGCGCCGGTGGGGCAATCGCCGGTCGATCGTCCACCGCCAAGGGTCGCACATTGACTAGCCCGCGAGCTGGCGGTTGGAGCATGCGCAGCCGCTGCTGCTCGGCTTGCATCTGCTGTTGTCGCATTTGTTCGGCGGCCTGCTGCGCGGCCTGTTGCTTGCGTTCATTATCCGCCTGCTGCCGAGCGGCTACCATGGCCATGATCCTGGCACGTTCTTGGTCCAAATTCTGCTGCGCAACACCCGGTGCGGGACCGTTGTTCGGCTGAGCTGGACTAGCGACAGGCCGGGAAAACTGTGCAAAGGCTTGCTCGGACGCGATACTCACCGCGCACAGCCCGACCACCAGCGCGGTGGCAAAACGCCAGCGGTAGCGATCGGGCAGGTGTTGTGGTGATGGGGTCATGTGCGGTGGCAAATGGATGGCATAGAATAGTAATAGTAGCAGTCGCGCCCGGCGTGCGTTTACTGGCGTTCAATCCTGAATAATCCGCCGTTCCTCACGGCCGGGTCAGCCGGTGGATCCGCGCCCCACCAGTCGTCTGCTTGCGCGCGGACCTGGTGACCAAAATTCCAGTTATTTTCCAATCCGACTTTGGGAATCGTGGTAAAAATCTGTTTCTGCTTTTCGTTGAGATGCGGTACGACCTTGTCCGCTGGCATGGTTGGCAGGTACTGACCACCATACTGGTTAATTTGCAGCCAGTTTTCCCAGTTGTCCTGCCAGCCTTGGGTGATACTGAGCGTGATCTTTTCGCGCTGATCGTGTGTCAAAAAGAGCTGATCATCCAGCAAGGAAACCACAGTACCGATGGCGGCCTGTTTGCGCATGGCGGCCTGCTGCTTGACCAGTTCGGAGTATTTGGCAGATTGTTCGGCAGTGGCTTCTTTTTTGACAGCCTGAGCCAGCGCTTCTCGCAGGCCCTTGCGCGGATCTTGTAGAAGGTTTCTTCCGACGAAGTTGACGACGTCCCCTCTGACTCGACCACCGACGCTCATTTCTGCCATGGCTGTGGCCCAGATTTTGATGGTTGCCTCGCCCGCCGCTTTGATGGGGGGACGTTTATCTTGCGGCAGGTCACACGCCTGACGAATCAATTGCAACTCGGATTGCAATAGCGGACGCAACTGCTGCGTGAAGTGCTGCGTGTACATGTCGATCTGCTGCTTCCGCTGCGCGGCTTGAGGGTCCAGTTGCTCCGCCACTGGTCGGGCTGGAACGGCCACCGCAACAGGAGGTGGAACAAACCGCGCAGGGTCAGCGACGGGGGGCCTGATCCGTTTTGCGGGCCTGCCCTGAATTGATCGCATTACTTGCTCGGTCGGCCCGGCGATCAGCTCGCCGAAGAACGTGGCGATGGAGCTTTTCTTGGTCGATTTTTTGGCGACTGACTTTGCTGCGTCGGCATTTTTCAACTCGGCGTTATTTTCTTCCCGTGCCTGGTCGGCAAGTTGCCTGGCTCTCTGGACCTTTCGTTTGGCCGCTTTCTCCAAGGCATCGGCCAACGCTCGCTTTTCGGCCGCCACTCGTTGTTCGAGTTCTTGCTTTTCTTGATTGGCCGGCGCTGCAGCAGGTGGTGCACCGCCGAATGGGTCGGGAGCAAAAGGATCTGCGTCTTGTGCGCGGCCGTGACTGGGGAGAGATACCCAAACGATAGTGCACAACAGACCGGCGATGAAATGACACTTTGACATGAGTGGCCCCTTGGCAAATAACTTGATTGATTGAGGTATTACGCTAGTTCGCACTGGCAGAGCCTATAGGTATCTACGCATCGTTGCTAGCTTGCAGATTGCCACAAATACGCCGCAGGCGTTTAACACCACAGCCCCAGGTCGCGCAGCGCACCTGGGGTTACTGTCCCCACGCAGCCGGTTACCACGAAGTTGTTACACAACTGCCGGGTTAGGTATGAACGCCATTTCATCCTCTTGTTGAACCGCTTCGCGGTAACCGATTACTTTCTTTGCTAACCCAGGGTGCGCCGCTGCGCGTCGAACCTGGGCTGTGGTATGGAACGCCTTCGGCGTACATTGCAAGTTTACGCACCTAGCCATACCATCGCCTTCTTACGCCCCAATCTCCGTCCTTACGCGAATTAATCTTGCTAGCATGTTTGTGTAGAGACTAATGGGCAAAGCCAGTGGCACACTTTGAATTTCTTAATCTGCACCACGTTCCAATCGGTTGAAGTATTCATCCAGGCCGGTGCGGAATTCTTCCGGCAGGTTGTTGCCGGTGGCACCGGTCGCCTGCATGACCTCGCGTTCTTCGCGCACCTCTTTTTCGTTTAGGCCCGAACCGATCAGTGCTATTGCCGCATCCTCGGTTTCGCCGTTACCCCCTCCGCCCGGATTGGAACCACCTCCTCCGCCACCACCCTTGGGATTGATCTTTTTGGATTTCAACAGCAGTTCGATCGCCTCGGTCTCAGCAGCAATGGCCTGTGAGCCCGTGTCTGGTCGAGCAAGGATTCCGGTCGCTTCGTCCATGATCTGCTCGACTTGTTCAAACAGGGCGATCTCGTCCCCAAAGTTCGCCGCTCCCTCGGGCAGTTCGCGAACACGTGTCGTTAATTTCCCAAGCCGCTCGGCGATCCCCTTTTGCGAGGTGCTGAGTTTCTCGGCCCTAGGCTTGTACTGCTCGGCCTTCAACGCGGGCTTGGCCTGCTCGGCGACACGTGTCTCTTCGCGCAGGTTGACTTCGGCCTCGAGGATTTGCATGGCTTCCAGAATCACCGATGGAGGCAGACTGGCCTTGGATTTTCCGCCAGGGCATTGGCCGCTGCACGCCGGATCGACCAGATCGTCGGCCCAGCGGTCGAAGGTATCGCTCCAGAATTCCGACTGTGCAATGGAGATACCGGCCTCTTTTTTCACGTCTTCACCAAGCTGACGCAAACTGCCGATCGCATCCTGTTTGCGCATCTCATCCAAAACGGTTTTGAAACGCTGAAAGCGTCGCCGCTCAAAGTAGGCCTGCATATCATCCATGATCATCGAAAGATCCTGGCTGCTTTTGACCTCTAACTCTGACAGTTCATCAAACGCGGGCTTGGCCTTATCCGCCGCTTGTGGATTGCCAAACGCGGCATCCACCTGATCGCTAATCTTGCCGGCAATCAGGTACTGCTTTCGCGACGCGGCTTTCAGACGTTTGACCAGCGTGCTTCCTTCCAAGTTGGCCAGCACCTTGTTCAGCTCGTCGGCCACCTTGTCGAACTCGGCCACCAAGTCCTTCTGTGCCA
>JAWXCH010000366.1:0-36994 GCA_034440595.1 Planctomycetota bacterium
GTCCGATGTCCGATTCGCCCCGCGGTTCCGCTCGGTCGAGCATCGCACACAACTGGCTCAAATGCAGGGGCGTGCTCGCCGGCCGCAAGAACTGGCCGACGGCCTGGTCGAAGGTCGCCAGGCCGATGGCGTCTTGCTGCCGAATCACCAGGTACGCCATCGCCGCCGCCAGGTGCTGGGCATACGCCAGTTTGGACCACGCGGCCGAGTCCGAACGATAGGCCATCGATTCGCTGGTGTCGACGAGCAGATGACAGGTGAAGTTCGTTTCCTCATCGAACTGTTTGAGATAATACCGGTCCGATTTTCCGAAGACTTTCCAGTCGACGTACCGCAGATCGTCGCCGGGAACGTAGTCGCGATGCTCGGCGAATTCGACGGAAAACCCATGATAGGGGCTTTTGTGCCAGCCGGAGACGTAACCCTCGACGATCATGCGGGCCTTGAGTTCGAGGCCCTGCAGTTTCGACAGGACGGCCGGATCGAGAAATTTTCGCAGGGCATCGGGCATGGAATGTTTCACCAACGAGCCGCGCACGAAGTCAGCGGCGATTTCAAAAATGGCCGCTGACATCGTGCGCGGCTCTGGTGCGGCGCTACAACGCGCGTTCCTTGATCCATTTCGACAACGCCTTGAACTCCGCACGATTCGACCGTTCGCACGCTGCTGCGGATCTTGGTGGAAAAGGGACATGTGATCGCCGCCGATTCGCGCCCGGCCACGTATCGCCCGGCGGTCAAGCGGCAGAGCGTGCAGCGCAATGCGGCGCGCGACCTGGTGGCGCGGTTCTTTGGTGGCTCGGCGGAAGAGTTGGTCATGCACCTGCTGGATGACGAGCGGCTGACACCGGAACAACTACAGAAATTAGAAGAAGCATATCGCGACAACTCATCCGAGGAGGCAGGGGAATGAATATGAACAACATCGATTTTGTTGCGACCGCCTGGCTGCTGATTGATCTGGCTTGGAAATCGACCGTGCTGCTACTGCTGGCGGTCGGTATCGATCGCGCATTGCTGCGGAAGCGCCCGTTGATTGCCGACACGATGTGGTTCACGGTGCTGGCGGCGTTGCTGCTATTGGTGCCAGTTAGTTTGCTGACGCCGGCGGTGGTCGATTGGCGCGAGGCGATTTGGCCGACGACCACTGGAGTTGAACTGGCACAGGAGACTCTGCCAGTGCAGCAGCCTGAACCTGCACCGACGGAGGACAACGCCGCGCTGTTGCCAGGCGAACAGGAGTTTGCTGATCCGGGTTTCGACCCGGCAGCGGAATCGGATGGCAATTTTGCAGATGCTGGTGTGCCCGTGCCGGTTGAAGCGGCGGCAATTGCGAGCGAAAACGAGACGACTGAACCTGCCTCCACAGGGTTCCAACTTACCAGTGACAGCGCAGGGGCAGCCGCTGTCGTTGTTCAAATAGCTGTAATGCTGCTGCTTCTGGTTCGCCTGTTCGGTTGTTACCGGCAGGCACGCGGGCTGGCCGCTGGCGCAGCACCGGTCACGCAAGCCACCTGGACAGAGCGAATGAGGCTGCATGCCGCACAGCTTCGCCTGCGCAAGCCAATTGTGCTGGCCGCATCTGAACGGGTTGCCGTACCGACGGCCCTCGGTTGGCGGGTACCGACGATTCTGCTCCCGGCGAGCACGGTTGGCTCGGCCAAGCCGGCGGCGATCGATGCGATTCTACTGCATGAGCTAGTCCACATTGCCCGGCGGGACTACCTGCTGCAGATCGGTTGGAAGCTTTGTCAGTGTATCTATTGGTGGAACCCGTTGGTTTGGTACGGGGCACGTCGTGCGGCCGAACTGCGCGAGGTCATTACCGACGGGGTGTGTGTGACGATGCTCTCTGCTGAACAGGTCGTGCCCTCCTCGCGGGCTGACTACATCGGTGTGTTGCTGGGTGCGGCCAAGGGACTGAGCGCACGGCAGGTGCCGACATTGGTCGTACCGATGGCGCGCACGTCGCAACTGCAACGCCGACTGGAGTTCATACGGAATCTTTCCGTGCGCATGCCACTCGCCGGGCAGCGCATTCGGCGTGGGTTGTTGTTCGTGGGGTTGGTGGTGTTGGCTGCGGTGGGAATTGTGCAGGCGGTGGACGTGCCGAAGGGGGAAGAACCCAAAGACATCGCCTTTGCTCCCCCGGAATTGAAGTACCTCGAGTGGCAATGGCCAATCACTGAGTACGCGAATACTACTTCGCCGTACCGCATGTATTGGGATCGCACCGGAAACACACTGACCGAAGAGGAGTACGCTAAGGCGGATCTAAAGAAAACCATAGCCACCCCTATCAGTCATTCAGCAGACTATTTACGCCCCCTGAAGTTTTTCTACAAGACCGCCATTCCTTGTGAGCCTGGCACGATTACCACAAAGGCGATTGTGGGTGGGAAACCATTGGGAAACGATGGTTCCAGAAAATGGGACGACGGACTCTACCAGTGTGATGTGAAACCATTGAAAAGTGATCTATCTGCTTGGCCAGAAAAAATATCGCTGGAGGTGACTTATCCGCGCGAGCTACCGCAGGTCTTTCACACCATCGAAAAAATCACCGATGCACCGGTTCAAGTTGCGCCAGGGGCAACCGTTTATCTGGAACCTGAGCAGGCCATTAAGAATGATCCAAGCTTAGATCCCAAGAGCAAACCGATGGGGCCTTGGCGGGATACGAAGTTAATTGGGATTGTGCGAACAACGGGCAAGGCCGATGTGCCCACCAAGTATTCTCCCCGATTCGTACTAAAGTCGAGCGACGCGGTTTTGGCTAGCTTTTCCGATATGCAATCGAATCAAAAGACTGGCGAGACGATTTGCTGGCTCTATTGTAAGCCGATTGCGGCAGACGACATCGCCAAAGTCGAAATCCTCCGTCAACGATTCGACAAGAAGATTCTCAAAGACATCCCCCTCCGCGTGCAAGACCTGCCGGAGTCGGAACGGCCGAAGGAGGCAGCGGAGAAGGCAGCAGACGGCGCAGCCATCGCCCCGCCCGAGTTGCTGTATCTGGGTTGGCAGCGGCAGGAGGAACCACACGGTCAGGTCGGTTTTCCGTCGCGGGTTTGGGATCGGCAGGGCGGAGCGGTTACCGAAGAAGAGTTCAACAATTCAGGGCTGAAAAGTGCTGACATTACGATGATCGGCAGGCGTCCCGATCAACTGATCCCGCTACGGCTATTTTTTAGGAATCAAACGCCCCCAAATGTCAAATCCTTCGTGGCCACAGTGATTGCGGCAGATGGGACACCACATCCAGGTGGTAATTGGGCCAGCAATATCAAAGAAAATGGACGTGACACGCCACTCGCCGTCTCATATGTGTGCCCGAATCGCAAAACACTTTCCGCCTGGCCAGAGAAGATTAATCTTGAGGTGCGGTACCAAATTGAAGATTGGACCGCCGTGCGAGAGTTGACCGAGATACCCAAGGATCCGGTGGAAGTGGCCGATGGTATCACTTGGTATTTGGATGCCGAAATGGCAAAGAAGTATGCGCAGTCGGGTGCGCATGAGGGTGTGTTTCCGCAAAAGCCGTTAGTGGAAAATGGCGTCTCGTCAGTCCTGAAAATGACGGCATCGGCTGCTGCTGGTGGCAAGCCATCCGCCCCAGCAACAGATGGCCAACCTAACGCAATGCCTCATTTCGATAAGACGGAATATCGCGCTCGGGTTTTCCGGAAAGATGGGAGCGAGGTGAAAGTGAATCTAGCCATGGGAATTGATGACGCTCAAAGAGTCCCTTGGACCTACCGGATTTCAGAACCGATTGCTGGACCGGAAGAGATCGACCGGGTGGTGTTCGAGAGACAACGATCACGTAAGTCGATCATCAAAGACATCCCCCTCCGCGTGCAAGACCTGCCGGAGTCGGAACGGCCCAAGGGAGCAGCGGTTTCGGAGAAGGCACCAGACGGCGCAGCCATCGCCCCGCCGGAGTCGGAACGGCCGAAGGAGGCAGAATTCAAACCCGTTTCGGCGGTGATTACCAGAGTTCTTCCAATTGAGGACCGTCGAGAGATCGCAGTTGACAATGCGGCGGATGCGCAGAAGCTAACGGCATTTTTCCCGGGAATTGGAGAACGACGGAAAAGTGACAAGCGGTTCAAATGGGTCACCGAGTTAGAAATCCGTTTTAAGGATGACGCGAAAAAAGAGCACGCTGTCGACGTCGACCTCCGCGGCGATTTATGGCGAGAAGGTAACGGCGATTGGCCGATTGAGAACCCCGCGGATCTAAAAAAGCTTCTCGACGAACTGGAGAAGAAGTACGCCAATGCAACCAAAAAGGTAACGGGCGAAGGGCAATCGCCAGATGCAACAAAAGCGTTCGCAGTACCGAAAGGCGACAAACCACCATCTGCCGATGCCCGTACGGCAAAAGGTACTCCATCGCCAGCGCCGTCTAAGCCTACCGACATGAATCCAGCACTAAACGAACGACAGAAAATGATCGCCGCGCATTCGGACCACTCCAAAGCGGTAATTACCGTTGAGCCAGACAAACCGGAGTACTTTCTGGGCGAGAATGTGCTGCTGCACTGGAACATTCGCAACGATGGCGAAAAACCGTTCTGGTACTCCATCGGTGGCGATGGCCGAACCCCCTACGCGAATCGCGCGATTCGGTTCAAGATTGAAATGACCGACGAAAAAGGAAACGCCGGAGTCGATCCCTATCCGAATCCAGGGAATCACGGAGGGCACGGCATGGATGGCCTCATGCAGCCAAAGGGAGAATACGCTGACGACATTCAACTCATGCGGTATCGAGAGGTCACCACGCCCGGCGAATACACGATCAAGGTCTATCACGATCTTGACTGGGAGAAGCATGCTTTCAGGCGTAAGTACGAATTGAGGGAGTCCAGCAATATTCCACCCGAGCCACGCCAGGGACCGGTTGTGACTACGAAGATTCGCTTGAAAATGCCGACTGCCGAGCAAGCGCGAGAAGTCGTAGAAGCGATGATGAAGCTTCCCAAGGATGGAAGCCGCTCGATGGGAAAAAAGGGGGCCGCCTATGCTGACTTTGAACTGCTTCGCTACCCCGTCTATCTGCCGATTGCGAAGGAATTGGTCGCAAAAGGAGACATGCGTGGGCTGGACATGCTCGGACGAATGGCATTTCCCGAGGCCACCACTGCGCTGATTGAGCTGATGAGTCAGCAAGACCCCGTCATTGCCGGGAAGGCCGCTGATCTGGTCTTCGCTCGAGCGCCGATTCCTCCCGGTTACGGGCCTTCGAGTCGCACGTATCTGGCCGATCGATCGTGGAACGATGACTTGAAAAAGTCCGTTATGACGCAGGCCTGGAAGCTACTCAACGGAAACAACGGCAAGGGAATCTCTCGTGGTGCCAGAGTTGTTCAATCGCTCGGTACAGCAGACGACTTTCCGGTGTTCGTTGAAGCGATGGACAAAGTACTGGAAAAGTACAAAGACAACGAGGTGGATCAGCGTGCGTATCTTCGCCCGGTCAGCCCTACGAATTCAGTGGTTAGCGCGGCAGAGATTCTATTGAAGAGAACTGCACCGACAGAAATACCTTTGCCAGCGACGCCCGGGGGTGCCGTGATCTGGCTGTTGAAATTGGGGAGCGATGAAAAATTCCGCCCGGCAGGCTGGCGCGAAACGGCGCGCGGGCTGATCGAACATGAGATTCCTTATATCCGTGAGTTGGCGTTGCTGAATCAGCCGTTACCACTGGACGATGCCACCACAGCCGCCGTCATCCGGGCGATCAGGAGTGATTATCCACCAGTGCAGGGTGCGGCCTGCGACTTGGCCGCAAAAGCAAAGTTGAAGGAGTTTGGACCGGCGGTATTGCAAGTTGTAGGGAGCACCAAGAATCAGTGGGTGTTGGATGCGGCGTTCCGTGCCGCCGATGCGTGTGGCGTTGAAAAAGATCGTCCGCTGGAGATTCTCGCGCGTCGACTGACAACCAATGAAAAAGACTGGAACACGCTCATACTCAGACAGCTTGTTGACGGATCGATCAAATCAAATGGCGGCTACACGCCGGATGTCCAGAACTGGGGAGCCATTGTGGGAGGAATTCGCACTGCCTGGCTGAAGTTCATCTCCGCCAATCGGGAAGACCTGCGCGCCGGCAGGCTGGTAGAAATCGACTCGCCAGCACTTTCGCTAAAGATGTTTCCGGACGGCTATGAATTACATCAGAATGGAAAACCAAGCTGGCCAGTGAAGTCTGCGCCGTAGTGCGCCCACGTAGCCGGCGCGCTCGAGCGTGCCGTTTAGCTTTGTCGAGAGATGACGGTGATGGTGAGAGTTGGCGCGTAATTCGACGCGCTCCGCTGCGCGTCGCGGCTAACACGAGCGCAGCGCGTGGTCTGGTTCGTGCCGTTTGCGTAGATATTGCGTCAACCGCAGGTCACACTGGCAGAGCCAGTGGCACACAATAACGTGTTGAACACTGCGTGAGGAGTACTCTTCGCTAGTTCTTCGCAGTCGACTTGACTGGCGGCAGCTTGGCGTCCTTCTTTGGCTTCTTGTTCTTCTTGTCGTTCTTCTGGCTGTTGTTACCTTTACCCATGATCGTGCTCCTGATTGAATTTTCGTTTTGCTGGTGGCACCAGGCAGTGCCTGAGTGACATCAATATAACATAAGCGAGGAAAATTTAGAATCGCCAGATGGACACTCGCTTCGCGAGAGAGAGTAGAGCATGAGAAAGTTGAACAGTAGAGCATGAAAAACATCGCCGTTTTGCGAGTTAACGCGCTCCGCTGCGCGTCGCGGCTAACACGAGTACATGCGTTCTGTCGTTCGGACCGTCTAGTGAGACTGCTTCAATTCTGGTTCTCACTGGCGGAGCCAGTGGCACACGTCCGCTAACATCGCTACTCCTACTCCGGACTGGATAATTGCACCGACTGGCGGAGGTCCTGGATCCGTTCCTGCAAGACTTCGATCTGCCGTTCCAGCGAATTGCGCGCTTTGCGAATGTGGTCGAGGATCTTGTCGCTGTTGTTGCGAATCGTTTCCGACCACTTGGTGATGTCCTCCAGCGAGGCGGAACGCTTGTCGATTTCCAAAATCGCGGCGTCGATGGCGGAAAAGTCCGCTGCCTGTGCCGCGGTCTGTTTGCCGGCGCGAACGCAGAGCGCCCGGGCCATTTCCAAGCCGGCCTGCAGGTAGAGGTCGGTCGAACAGTCCTCCGCGTCCCAGACCACGAACACGTCGTTGCCATGCCGCATGAAGGCATCCAGTCCCGCCGGAGCTGATTTTTGCGAGAGAATGAACAGCCCGACCTGTGCCTCGCGGTTTTCCCGCCCCTTTTCGATCTCCTTGCGTGCCTCGGCCAGGGTGTAGCCCGCGACTTCCTTGGCCTCGATGACCACTCTCGCACCGGCCGCCGAACAGTCCGGGCCTAGTTCGATGACAAAATCCCCAATTTTGCAGTTCTTGATCAGGCCGGTATTGTTGCCGGTGCGGTCGAATTGATCGCCGCGCTGCTGCGATCGCTGCTGAAGGATTTCGCCGACGGCGTCTTCGAAGACCAGCCCGTGACGGGTGCTGCGTTCTGCTTCTTCGCGGCGTGCGACCATTTTGGCCAGGGCGATTTTGACCTCTTCTTGAAATTCCTGATTCGTTTTGCCGTGCGTGTCGAGAATCCCGAGCAGCTCTCGCTTCAGTCGGGCCAGGGCCGAGGTTTCGTCATCCAGCGTCAGGTTACGGTGAATTGCCTGGTTGGTGGTTTCGAGCATGGAACGCATTCGCGATAGGGCCGACTGGTCGTTATCGAGCGAAAACTCGCGACTGATTGTGCGTTGGGCGTCGTTGACATTCCGCACCAGCCGGCTGAGGGCCGAGTTCTCTTCGTTGAGCGAGAACTCTTTTACTACCAGATCGATCCGTTCTTGCAACTGGCCGTTGAGTGTGCCGTGACTGGTGACCAGCTCGGAGACCAGTCGCGAAAGGGCACCTTCCTTGTTGTCGAGCGAGAACTCCTTTAGCACGCGGTCGCGCTGTTGCGTGAGTTGGAACTCGAGAGTGTCGCGTAGCGACTTCATCAGGCCCTGGGACTCGTCCGGGCTGAGCAATTTCATCAACGGGCTGCGATCGCCGACGTGGGCCACCAGCGTTTTGCAGAGTTCCGAGTCCGTGCCGCCGATCTGGCGGCGGAGCAACTGTTCGAGGTCGCCATCTTGCTTGATCAGCCGCTCGACGCGCTCGTGAAAGCGACCGCTTTGCGGGTCAAAGTAGTCCTTCAGGGCACCGGACAACTGCTGCTGCACCTGCTGGGCATGCGATTGCAACTGCGTGGCCAGCGCGCCGAGCATCTGCCGGCTTTCGCGCTGGATCAGATCGGCGTCGAGCTGCCCACGCGCCTGGCGGAGTGCTAGCACGCCGATGCGCAGTGCTTGCAGGGCGTATTCGTCGCGATCTTCGCCGTCGCCGCGTTGAGCCAGCTCGGTGATGGTATCGCGGTCGGTAATATTGAGCGCCAGCAGCATGGTATTGGGCAGCGGCTGGTTGGCGGTAAAGCGTGGGGCTTTGGTTTGCACGACATTTTCGGGATTCGTACTGAATAAATCGGCCATAGCTTGGTCCCTTTGGAGGTGTACACCAGTTCACGCCGTCCAGTATGCCGGGTTTGTGGCGGAAGTGCAACGGAAGCCGCGATTTTGGCGAAACGCCCGTTAAATCTTACCGCAGAGGGCACGGAGCAGAACGCAGAGAAGAAGCTTGCCCCCGATCCAGTTCATCCCGTTCATCCGTGTTAAATTCTTCTTTTTGTCTGTTATTTAACAAGGATAACCAGGATGCAAAGGATAGAACTTCACAACTCTGCGCGTCACTTCGCGCTCTCTGCGTTCTCGGCGGTGAATCGAAAATCGCTGTGAATCACTGGCGCGTCGGGTTGGTGTGCGGATAGTGTCGCTGCGACAGACAGCCACCAGTGATATTGCCCCGCTGGGCTGGCTTCGGTAGCATGCCGCTCCTGTCATGGACGATCTGTCACACACTGCTAGCATAGCGGGGGAACCACGGATGATCACGCTCTCGAAATTGGCTCGGCTGGTTCAGGGCACGCTGTTAGGGGATGGCAATTTGCAACTGCGCGGTGCGTCGACGTTGGATTGCGCTGGCCCGGGCGAAATCGCCTTCTTGGATGCCGCGGACAAGGCGCATCGCCTGGCACGTTCGCATGCCGCAGCGGTGCTGGTCCCGCACGGTTTTGTGCCCGAGGGGATGCCGGCGATTCAGGTTTCCAATGTGCATGCGGCGTTTGCGGCGGTGGTCAGCCACTTTCGCCCGGTGCGTCAGCAACCACGAAGGCGCGTCAGCATTCAGGCCATTGTGGCTTGGACGGCTCGATTGGGTGATGATGTCTACATCGGCCCGGGGGCCAGCATTGGCGAAGATGTGGTCATCGGCAATCGTGTGACGATTCATAGCGGAGCACGTATTCTGCCCGGTTGCCGTATCGCCGATGACGTAACGATTTTTCCGAATGCAGTACTGTACGAAGATACGATTGTTGGCGCACGTTCGATTATTCATGCCGGGGCGAGCATTGGTGCGTATGGCTTTGGATACAAGCTCGTCGGCGGGCAGCACCAGTTGTCGTCGCAGCTCGGCTTTGTGGAAATCGGCAGCGATGTTGAGGTGGGTGCCAATACCACGATCGATCGCGGGACGTACTCGGCCACGGTGATTGGGGACGGCACCAAGATCGATAATTTGGTGATGATTGCCCACAACTGCCGCATCGGTCGGCACAATATGATCTGCTCGCAGGTTGGCATCGCCGGCAGCACAACCACCGGCGACTATGTGGTCATGGCCGGGCAGGTCGGCGTTCGCGATCATGTGCATATTGGTAGCGGTGCGGTGCTGGGTGCGATGGCCGGCGTGGCGAATGACGTGCCCGAGAATGCACATATGCTAGGTGCCCCGGCGGTTCCAGAGCGAGAGCAGAAGCTGATGTTTGCCACGATGAGCAAGCTCCCGGAGATGCGGAAGCAACTCAAGGAGTTGACACGGCAGATGGCGGAGTTGACCGGTGGCGACGGACAAAGGCAGAATCACGCGGCGTAAGAATTGTTGTCGATCGCATCGCATTTGCTTGGCGATCTTTGCGCCTTTGCGTGAAACCTTTTTTGGAAATGCCTGATGGGTTCCATTGAAAAGAAAACATTCACGCAAAGACGCCAAGGCGCAAAGAAATGACGCCAAGTTGATCGAGTGCCGTGCTTATGTTTGGTTCGATATGACGGGCGGGTGTTTTGTTACCACGGTCTTTTGGCTGATAAGCTTTGCTGGATTTCTTGATGTGTTTCACGCATCCTATTAATCAATGACGGTACCCGCTCAATCTAGCTTGCGAACCTCCAGATCGTCGCAATCCGGCGAGGGGTCAGCAATGCGCGGCGGTATTCAACTGGCTTCGCACACAGCGCATTCGGCTGGGTTCCATCAGCCAGGCACACGCATCGGGCTGGTCGCTGGCTGGGGGCGGTTTCCCATCGTTTTGGCCGAGACACTCCGCGAGTCGGGCTATCCGATCTATTGCCTGGGTGTGAAGGATCACGCAGACCCGGTGTTGCAGTCGATCTGCACCGACTTCAAGTGGATCGGTCTGGCGAAGCTGGGCGGATCGATTCGCTATTTCAAGAGAAACGGCGTGACCGCGGCCACGATGGCCGGCAAGATCCACAAGGTCCGGCTTTATCAGCGCTGGGCCTGGCTCAAGCACCTGCCCGACTGGGCCGCACTCAAGACCTTTTATCCACACTTTATTGCTTCAAAGAAAGACCGCCGCGACGACACGCTGCTGACCGCGATTGTCGATGCCTTCTCTACGGCGGGAATTACTTTTGGACCGGCGACCGATTACGCCCCGGAGTTGCTTGTGAAATTCGGACAACTGACACAACGCGGGCCTAGTACCGCGCAACTGAAGGACATCGAGCTGGGCTGGACACTGGCCAAGGAGATGGGACGGCTGGATGTCGGTCAAAGCGTTGTGGTCAAGGATCGCACCCCCATCGCGATTGAGGCGATTGAGGGGACCGATGAATGCATTCGCCGCGCTGGGCAGTTGTGTCGGGCTGGTGGATTCACCGTGGTGAAAACGGCCAAGCCGCAGCAGGATATGCGTTTTGATGTCCCGACGATTGGCCTGGGAACTTTGGAAACGATGCTGGCGACTGGGGGGAAACTGCTGGCGGTCGAGGCCAATCGGACCATTCTGGTCGATCAGCAGCAGTGTATCGACTTTGCCAATCAGCATGGATTGATCGTCGTCGCGCTGGATCATGCCGGCGCCTTTGCCAGCTAGAGTGTACAGTGCTCGACCAGTCCCATCGTGCGGTTCTGTTTTTTACCGCAGAGGACACGGAGCAGAACGCAGAGACGAAGCTTACCCTCGATCCCGTTCATCCTTGTTAATTCTTATTGAACAAGGATGGACAGGTTGCACAGGATACGGTTTGCAATACAACCTTTGCGCCCTTGCGCCTTTGCGTGAAACCTTCTTTTCCAAATTGGGATTCACGCAAAGGCGCAAAGACGCAAAGAAAGGTGGCTTCGCGGTGAAATGAATAATCGCAGCTTCCCAGTCGCCTTTCACGCCATAAATGAGTACTTGCCTGCCACCGCGCATGGTACAATGATTGGAGCAATCCAACGCATTTTTCTATTTGTTCCGCGAGTTCGCCATGAGACGTGGTACCTCAGTCATGCACAGCGCTTTATGGGTGGTAGCACTCGGCGCGCTTGTTGTGCAGTTCTGCGGCCAGCCGTTTAGTCGGGCGCAAGACTCGCTGCCTGCCGAAGTCTCTCCCTCGAGCAAGGATAGCGCGAAAAAGAACACCAACAGTAAAGCCGATTTTCCGCCCGCTTTGAAAAGCTACAAGGGTCGGCGGATTGCTCAGACAATGCATTTTGATGGTGCGGGCTGGCTGACGCGCGAAAACCGCAACAGCGAAGAAGATTGCGAAGCGATGCTCAAGGCGCTGGATGTCAAGCCGGGGCAGACCGTCTGCGATATGGGCTGCGGCAACGGGTTTTACACGCTGCGGCTGGCCGAAATGGTCGGCGAAAAAAGCGAAGTCCTAGCAGTTGATATTCAGGCGGAAATGCTCCACTTGCTGGAAGAACGTGCCAAGTCGGTCGATATTAAGAATGTCAAGTTGATCCTGGGAGGCCTAACGGACCCGCGACTGCCCGAAGGGAAGCTGGATCTGATTCTCTGCGTGGATGTCTACCACGAGTTCTCACACCCCGAGCATATGCTCAAAGCGATGCGCAAGGCATTGGCACCGAAAGGCAAGCTGGTCCTCGTCGAGTTTCGAGCGGAAGATCGCCGCGTGCCAATCTTGCCGCTGCATAAGATGTCAAAGAAGCAGATTCTGAAGGAACTGGAACCGAACGGCTTCAAGCTGGTCCAGCAGTATGACGAGCTACCCTGGCAGCACATGATGTTCTTTGAGCGAGACGAAAGCAAAGAGGATTAATCGTCTTAGCTTTCACTCGACTTCGGCTCATCCAACAGTGCCCGGAGACGGCGCATAGCTCGCAGGTAGCGCATGCCTGCGGCGGCCTCGCTCAGTTCTAATGCAGTCGCGACCTCGCTATTGGTCAAGTGTTCAAAGTGCCGCATCAGCACCACTTCTTGATCCTGCTCGTCTAGTGTATCCAGCGCCGCCTGAAAGCGACGTTGCAGTTCATTCCAAGTTGCCGCCGCCGCAGGAGTCAATTCGCGGTCGACGATCTGCGCACCCAAATCAAACGTCGATTGATCCAAGAACCGCGCGGCGGCCAGTGGTTGCTCTCGATCCAGACTGCGGCGTGCCGCTTGCCGATGTCGTCGATGCGCATCGATTAGTCGGTCCTTAGCCATGTGTCGCAACCAAAGATGAAACGGCATGACCGGGTTAGCCAGATAGCCCTGCAAGCGGCGGTTGGCATCCACCAGCACGTCTTGCACGATGTCGCTGGCATCGACTCGGCGCTGCACGACTTTGTCCAGACGCAGGTCGATCATCCGCCGCAGCGAATCGCGATGCCGCTCCAGCAGTTCGTTCACCGCTTCTTGGTTGCCCGTTTTGGCACCAATCAGCAGCTCTTCGGTTCGTGATGATTCGGGCCACATCGCAAATTTTGAACAGACATGATAGAAATTTGGCCGCATACGCTCGACCAACCGCCTTAGTGCATCGCACGGCTTCCTGCCGCTACTGTATTCTAGTGTACGCCGGTACACAACGGACAATTGGCTGTTACGAGTTGCTTGCATCGCGGATTCCCGAGGGTCTCACTGCCGGTTAAGATAGATTCAACGCATTTGATGTTGATTCCCATACCTCCACACGCCCTAGACCCTTGAACGAAACCGTTGATACGCTGTCTAGCGCCTTGGCCAGACACCAGATTGAGTTGGAAGCAGAGCAGATCGAGCAATTGGATCGCTACGCACAAGTCCTGTGGCAATGGAACGAACGCCTCAACCTGACACGGCATACGGACTATGAAAAGTTCGTGACCCGCGATGTCGTCGACAGCATGTGGCTGGAGCGGTTCATCGATGCTGGCGAACGTGTCTTGGATGTCGGCACCGGGGGAGGAGTGCCGGGCGTGATCCTGTCGATCGTCCGCCCGGATTTGGAGGTCGAGCTGTGCGATTCGGTAGCCAAAAAGGCTCTGGCCGTGCAGCAGATTGTCACCGAGTCGGGCCTGAGGCTGCCGGTGCATCACCGCCGCGCCGAAGATCTGGTCTTCATCGGTGGCTACAATACACTCGTCGTCCGCGCCGTCGCACCATTGACCAAGCTGCTGACCTGGTTCAGCGAACTGTGGAGTCATTTCGACCGGTTGCTGCTGGTTAAAGGTCCAGCCTGGGTCGAGGAACGCGCCGAAGCACGCGAGCGTGGGCAGATGCGACTGCTGCGGCTCAGCAAGTTGGCCGAGTACCCGTTGCCGGGGACGGAGTCCGCCAGCGTGATTTTAGAAGTGCGGCCCAAAGAGCCGCGCGGATGATTAACGTCATCTGTTTTTTTTCGTCGCGTTTTGAAGTTGCGCTTTATAAGTTCACCGCAAAGAGCGCGAAGTGACGCGCGGAGAAAAGTTTAGAGTCGTCGCAATACTGTCCCGCGTGGGCGTACTATAATTGTGCAATCCAGTGAGTCCTGTCTCCGTGCTCTCCGTTTCTCCGTGGTGAATCAAAAAGTCTAACGTCAAACTGGCGCGTCGGGTTACAGTCGCCTTTCGCTCCGCGAAAGCGCGCTTAACTTGGACAGTAGGTTTTAATAACGACAGCACAAACACAGGCAAGTGCTCTTTCACGGAGTGAAAGGCAACAGACACGGAGCATGCCAATGCAATCCAATTCACATACTACCGGATCAGGTATCCCCCCCCTGGCCGGGCTGTGTTCCCTCGAACGGGCCATGGCCGACGGGCTGTCTGTTGAAGAGTGCGTGTCGCGGCTGAAGCATTTTCACTATGCCTTCAAGCGGCTGCACGAAATCTTCACGGCACGCATCACCGCCGAGCCTTTGTACGAGCTTAAGTCGGCGATGAGCCACCATGCGTATCTGTGCTCTGAGCATGTCGCCGCCATCCGATCGCGTGTGGGAGAAATGCGTGAGCCACCGCTTGGCCTGGAGCAGGTTCCCAACCCGCACCTGAAATTTTTCTTCGATGAAATCCTGGCCGCGCCCGCGACGGGGTCGCTACTTTTGGGAATCTATGACGTTGCGGTCGGTAACCTAATAGATGCCGTTCAGCGGTATCTGCGCCAGACGCACCCGCTGGCCGACGCCCCTTCGGTTCGCCTCTGCCGTTTTGCTCTATTGGAATTGCAGGACATGAGGCGATTTGGCCAGGAAGCAATACGCAGCGTGGTGGATGAGAAATGCTGGCGTTCCAGTCAAGAGTGGCTGGGGCTGCTGGAACGGGCACTGGCTGCCGCCGGGGGTATCGCCGGGGACGATGGCGAGTCGATTGCCACCGAGCTGACCATTAAGCCAATGTATTCGGCCACGCCGTATCAGTACGACCCCGTGCCGAAGCGCGATGCTCGCTTTCAAGATAGCTACAACGCGGGCGTGAACGCCGAGGCGTTTTTGTATGACGACCGATTCAGCGCGCGCGACAAGACCGTAATGATGTACTATAAGCGGCTGCGCGAGATTGATGTGCCCGAGATGATGGCCAGTATCATCACGCAGACGCCCGGCAAGCCGTGGAACTATTACCTGGCGATGACGCGGCAGCTTTGGGACGAAGCGCGGCACGCCATGATGGGAGAGGTTGGCTTCACCCGGCTGGGAATCGATTGGACGCAGATCCCGATCAACTTCACCTGGTCGCTGAATCTCAATACGCAGCTCACGCCAATCGAGCGGCACGCGGTGCTGTTCTACATCGAGCAAGGTCTGATGCCGAAGAACGGCAAGCGATATGAATGGGAAGTTGCCACGCAGTCGGGCGATCCACTGTCGCGGCTGTTTCAGGATTTTGACTGGGCCGATGAAGTCCTGCATGCACGCATCGGCCGCGACTGGTATGTGAAGGATTTTGCCGACCTCAAGGAGTCGCTGGATTATGGCGACCGTTGCTGGACCAAAGTCGTCTCGCAGTGGCGACAGTATTTAGAGGCCGGCCTGACGCAGCACCGCAACTGGTGGCCGGCGGCGTATCAGGCTGCCTGTGCACATTGGCAAGTGGAGCCAGACCCGGCTGCATTGGCATTCAACACGACGTACGAAACGCAACGCGCAGATTTAAAGATCGTTTCGGTGTCGGGGTAGTTGAGCGAGCGTTTTCCTGACCAATATCAGCCGCTCGCGCGCTAGCGTCCGTTCATGGAATGGCCGTAAGAACGACTGCTAGAACTGCCGCAATGGTTTTTCGCCAGATTTAGTTGGCCAATCGCGGGCAGGACCACTATGATGCGCAGTAGTGCAACGGGCAATTCTGTCAGATGGGCGGTTCTTTGAATAAGGGGGTTGGGCCATGCGGTTTCGATTACGCCCTGCAATTCGGTCTCTGGTGGCCATCATGCTGCTGGTAGTGGTGAGTTTGGCAGCAAACAGTAGTTTGGCTACCCCACCGATGAATGTTTTGCCGCCAGGGGTTCAGTATCCGCAGGTGCAAGCCTGCGCCTTTTTGTCCAACGACGTGATATGTACCAGTATTCCGTCTGTTCGTTCAGATCCCAATACAGGCAGTAATGTTGTACTACGCTGCTGGGAAGTGAAAACGGGAAACGAGACAGACCCATTTGGGGCTAAGCCAAGAACTGGCTCAAGCGGCCTTGCCGTTTCGCGGGATGGAAAGTACTTGGCTGCGTCAGGCGACGGCAATTTGAATGTGTGGGATCTAACCAAGCCTTTTCCATATCAGACTGTTGCCACTTTGAAATCTGTCGGCTCGGCATTTGACTTCATTGGTGATAGCGCTAAGATAGCTACGGCGGATCTTGAGAAGTTACGGGTCTTTGCAGTTCCTTCCACAGTCGCCGCTGCCGAGTTTCCGCTGAGCGCCGAGAATCAGCGGACAATGTGGCTAGACGTGTCGCCTGACGGAAAACTAGTCGTCGCACAGAATATTGTCTACGACCTGAAAAAACAACGAGAATTCGCTGTGATTGAACCTAGCGAAATGCTTTATGCTCCTCCGGTATTCTCACCTGATAGCAAGTATCTTGCATACGTTACTTTGAAAGAGCTAACTGTTTGGGATGTGGCCAATCGTAAGCCATCGCTTCAAAGAACGTATCGCCTGACTCTTACCGAAACAGAAAAGGCGCTAAATTTTAGGGAAATCGATACACCCGGACCAATTCTTTGGACGCCTGATGGCAAGGGGCTGCTAATTCGGACAAAGGCGAATCAGTTGCACACCGTGGACAGGAAGACCGGAGATCTCAAGCAGCGAATATTTTCCGACAATTTCATCGCACAGTGTTATGCTTATTCACCCGACGGGCAGCATCTGGCCGCGGGAGGTTGGGGCGAAATTCGGATCAAGAACCTGAAGACGGACAAGGTCACCACGATCAAGCTCGACCCGTTTCCGAAGAGGGATGCCGGTAAATAGTCGTAGATTAGTGCCGGAGCAGCCACGGCTTACTTTTCTGCAATGAAGCCTAAGCCCGCCTCCGCAAAAATTGCCGATTTTGCGTGACCCGGGCCTCTCGGCAGGCTATCATGGCAGGCTGTTCCCACCTACGCTTCCTCCTGATGTTGAGGCCCTCCTGATGATTCGCCGGTATGTATCCACCTGTCTGCTGCTGACTGTTGCCATGCTTGCCGTTGGCGCCGCGAAAGCCGCGGACGACTTCATGTACGATCTGTTCAATGGCAAGGATCTCTCGGGCTGGACCCTGACCAACTGCAAAGTCGACGTCAAAGACGGTGTGCTAAAGCTCGTCGAAGGGAACGGGTTCATTCGCACCAATCAACAGTATGGTGATTTTATTTTGGAGTTGGATTGGAAAGCGCCTGATCAGGAGAAATACGACTGTGGCATCTTCGTGCGTGCCGAATGGCCTTCGGCCAAGAAGGGGCGCGAGTGGCCAACGCAATATCAGATCAATTTGAAGAATGGCGAGGAAGGAAATCTGGTTGGTCACCCAGAGGCTACAAGCAAAGGCCTGGTTAAGAAAGGGGAATGGAACCATTTTAAGATTACCGCCATCGGCAAAAAACTGTCGCTCGATATCAATGGCCAGCACGCTTGGACTTTTGACAAGCTAGAGAATGCCAGCGGTGTGATTGGCATTCAGTCGGAAGTCCCCACCGGTGGCCAGTTCCAGTTTCGTAGCTTGCACTTAATGGAACCCGGTTTTCAGAATCTCTTCAACGGGCGTGACCTGACCGGTTGGGAGGGGGACACCAAGGGACACGCGGTTGAGAATGGCGCGATCGTCTGCATAGAAGACAAAGGGGGCAATCTGTACACCAAGGATGAATACGACGACTATGTGTTCCGCTTTGATTTCAAAATAGGGCCAAGAGGAAACAACGGCCTGGGAATTCGCATGCCGCTCAAGGGGCATCCGTCGCACGACGGCATGGAACTGCAGATCATCGACGAACAAGATCCAGAATACAAAACTCGCTTGAAGCCCTACCAGCGACATGGATCGGTCTATGGCGTGGCACCGGCCAAGGAAAATGATGCACAGAAACCGGTTGGCGAGTGGAATTCGCAAGAGGTGGTGTGCGACGGGCCTAACATCAAGGTAACGCTCAACGGCGAAGTGATCTTGGATGTCAATTTGGATGACTACAGCAAGGGACAATTTATCGACAAGGATCGCCATCCGGGCGTGCATCGCACGACAGGCCGGATCGGCTTTCTGGGCCACGGCACTCGGGTGGAGTTCCGCAATGTTCGCGTCAAACCGCTGCAATCAGGCTCATCAACCGCCGCGGCCGTAGCACCGTAGTGGATATCAAGTTACGGTCAGTTGCCAGCCCAAGAAAAGGACCGGCGGCACCGAGCGAAACAGGGCCGCGCGGCCCGCATAACCTTGTTGAGCCGTACAGCTTCGCGCTAGCAGGGTGCGGTCGGGTCAATTATCCGACTTTTTCAACCCCGGATGGCTGGTAAGGCGTAGAATACGTGCGGTAGGTTGTAGTGTCTCAGGTTTTTCCTGATATATATAGCGTGCGCGGAAGCGAACTGAGGGGCCAGTTTTGGCAGCAACAGGCTGGACCGTTTGGCCGGTTATTGTGGCTAGTGACAATGTGTCGAACCGGGCCATGCGGCTGAATTTGAAATTGCGAATTTGAAGATCACTCGGCAAATTGTGAGCTTATAGCAGCCCGGCAGAACTGCCGGTGGCCGCAGAATGCCCGCAGGATTGCAATTGCACCGGTTGTGGCGAATGATTGTTTGCGGTTTGTGGATTGTGTCAGGCGGTACAGTTGGAAATCAGCAAGCCAATGAATAAACGTGCGACTCAAGCAGGCCCGGTGGTACTGACAGCGATCGCGCTGTCGGCTGTCACGCTGTGCGCGGTCGCGTTGTCTGTTCCAGAAGCCTGCGACTGGCAGACGGTCCTGGCACGTGTCGGCTTTTTTCGAGATGGAATGATTTCCGTAGCGAACGGCACTTCGGGTCATTCGCCGGACGGTGTGGGAGACACCTCTCGCGAACCGCCTTTCTCCAATGACGCTGCATTGTTGGTCAGCGAGCAAGACTCGCGCTCGGTCAACCAGCAAAATGCCCCCAGCACCGCGCAGCGCTCCGCAGATCGGATTGGCCCGGCTGGACGCGCTGCAGTGATGTCTGGCAGTGGTACAACATCTTCACGCCGCATCAAAGGTGAACCGCAGCAGGTTCGCCAGGCGACTGCTACTTCCAGCGAGCCGCGCGATGCATCGCTGATTTTTGCCGGCGGAGCACCAACCTCCGTCGATGAGCTGCGGGGCATGCAAAAAGTCATGCAGACGCTTTCGGCCAAGGTGCAACCAGCCACGGTCAGTGTCCGCGTTGGACTGGCGCAAGGGAGCGGAGTCATTATCGATAAGGAAGGGCACGTCCTGAGCGCAGCGCACGTGGTGGGCGCTCCTGGTCGGGATGTGGTTTTCATTTTGCATGATGGTCGCCAGGTACGTGGCCGCACGCTGGGGTGCAACTACGATCTGGACGCCGGCCTGATGAAGATTACCGATCGCGGTGATTGGACGGTGGCCGAGATGGGAGACTCGAACAATTTGCAGATCGGGCAATGGTGCCTGGCTACGGGGCACCCGGGGGGCTATCAGCGAGGTCGCACAGCGGTTGTCCGTTTTGGACGCATCTTGAATAATCTGGCGTCGCTGGTCGCGACCGATTGCACGCTGGTTGGTGGCGATTCGGGCGGGCCGTTGTTTGACATGGATGGCCGTGTCATCGCCATCCACAGTCGAATTGGTAATTCGCTTTCCGCCAATATACACGTGCCGATTTCGGCCTATCGCGATAGTTGGGAACGATTGAAAAACAGTGACGCCTGGGGCACTCAGACCAGCAGCGGGCCATTTATCGGCGTGGTTGGTGACGAAAAAGCGACCAATGCGACGATCGCCGCCGTGAATTCGGGCAGCCCCGCCGAGCGTGCTGGGATCCGCGCCGGAGATGTCATCACGCGGTTTGCAGGGGAAGAAGTGACAACGTTTGAAAGTTTATCCAAGCTGGTTCGGAAGCAGGACGCTGGAGAAACCGTGCCGGTCGTGGTTCAACGCGGTTCGACGACATTAAAGCTGACGGTTTTGATCGGCGATCGCTCGGATTGAGCTAGTGGCACACAACATGGCGGCCTGCGATAATGATTGAATGGATTGAGTAGAGGCAACGGTACTATAGATTTTGACTACATTGATGCCTGATGGATGGTGAAGCAAGTGAAGCGTGAATTGACGATCCGAAAAGGACTATCCGTTCTGTTAGCGTTAGCGCTGGCCGGCACAATCGAGTCGCCGCTCGGTCAACCTACCCCGTCCGAGGCGCGCGCGGCCGAACCGCCGCAGCCCGTGCGGAAGGATTCTTCGCGCCAGGGTGTCCTCTCCCTGATGGATCAGCATTTGCAGCGCCGTGGCATTCGCTATCCGGTCGAGATCGGCCGCAACCATACCAAGGTTAAGGAAGCCTTCTTGGGCGTAGTTGCCAAGGCCAACGAGAGTACTGTGCAGATCCTCTGCGACGATCAACTGGCGGCACTCGGTACCGTCGTTGGCCGAAATGGATATATCCTGACCAAGGCCAGCGAACTGACCGGCAAGATTGCTTGCCGACTGCGTGACGGTCGCAAACTGGAAGCACAACTCGTTAGTTCGCATTCCGCCACGGACCTGGCGCTCTTGAAGGTCGAAGCGACTGGGCTGAAAGAAATCCAATGGGCTTCTCCCGAGGTGCCAGCGATTGGTAGCTTCTTGGCCACAGCCTCTCCACGGGACGACGTGCTGTCGATTGGCGTGGTGAGTGTGGCCCCGCGTAAAATTCCAGCCGCCAGCGGTGTGCTGGGAATTGCAGTCGGTCAGGCCGACACCGGGCCATGTGTCGATCAGGTCCTGGAAGGGAGCAGTGCCGAAAAGGCCGGCCTGCAAACCAACGACATCATCACGCAAATCAACCAACGCAATGTGAACACCCGCGACGAGCTGATCGACACGATAGGGGAGTATCTGCCGGGGGACCGTATCGAACTGCACGTCGTGCGCGGTGAACAACCGCTGAAGATTGCCGCGATGCTGGGGACGCGCAGTGGGGACGGTCGACGCGAATTTCAGAACCGCCTGGGGGGAGAGTTAAGCGAACGTCGCGGTGGTTTTGAACAAGCTCTACAACATGACACCATCCTTCAACCGCGCGAATGCGGCGGGCCAATTGTCGACCTGGACGGTCGTGTGGTCGGTATTAACATTGCGCGTGCCGAACGTGTGGCCAGCCTGGCACTTCCTAGCGAAGTTGTCTTGCGAGTCCTGCCCAAGCTGAAGGCCGATGCAATTGCCCAGCAGGGCAAGTCGCGAGCACCTGTTGCCGGCGAAAATCTCAAGAACAAGGCCACGCCGGTCAGCGCCTTGCCCGCCCACCGTCAGTCTCCCACGAGCAAGCAGTAGGCCGATTGTGTGCCATTGGGCTTTACTTGCAAAGCATTCACCTCTCCCGCTTGCGGGAGAGGTCGACGCCCCAGCGGCGGGTGAGGGCGCGTATGCCTTTCTCTGCTGCTCTTCTGTGCTATTCTTTCGCGGAGCGGTGTTGAATCAGTGCAGACGGTGCGATTAAATATCAATTCCAAATCTAGCCAGCGTAGATTGCAGATGCGCAAGCCCTTGGAATCGAAATGCAGTCATTCCTAGCGCAGCGGCCGGCTCAATGTTAAGATCACGGTCGTCAAAAAAGACGGCATCCTCCGGCAGGACGCCGGCAATGCCTAGCGCGCTAAGATAGATCCGCTCGTCCGGCTTGGCCGTTCCCAGGTAGCAAGAGGTGATGAATCCCTCAAAGATCTCGTCCAAGCCGAACTGCCGCACACGATGCTCGTGCAGTTCTTGCGACTCATTGTTGAGTGTAAAGAAACGGTGCTCCCCCTGAGACGCTACCTTACGCAGCCAGTCCAAGGTGTCACCGAACTGTTGCGACTGTGCAAACATAAAATCGCGAAAGTCTTGTTCGGAGAAATCGCGAGGATTATGAAACACTGTCTTGCGAATGTAATCATCCAAGCTAAGTTGACCGGTCTCGAACGCCGTTTTCAGCATTCCATGTCGAGTCTGAAACTCGGAATCGGCCAGGCCAAACTTTTCGCTGGCGCGGCGGCGCGTGGCCGTGTCCCAGGCGTTGGTCAACAACACCCCACCGACGTCAAAGAAGAACGTCATCTGCTTGCTCATCGGGTTTCCTTCAAGCATTTCGTGTGGATTGGGCCGCGTACTGCCGGCAGACCCTATTTCGCAGGCCGCTTGCCCGACTTCTTTGTCGGCACTTGCTCCGTTTTCGCCTCTCTCGCCGTAGATTGCAACGGCAAAGTCAGCGCGGCAGCGAACTGGCCGGACTTCTTGGAGTTTTCGAGGGTGTCAATGTCGACGCCCGTAGTGTCCCCGGCAATTTCTTCTGGCTTCGACTTTTCCAATTCGTCGGGCTGGATCAGCCGTTGCGACATGGCCAGATTGAGCGCCTGGTCGGTTGCATCCTGCAGTGTAGTGACAAAGTGATCGACCCCGATGGCACGCAGCCGATCCTGCGACTTCTTGGAGGTCCCCTGACTTTGCCACAGTCCGACCAGAATCGGCATCCGCGGGAATTTCGGCCGCAAGCGCTTACATAGATACCGCGCATGCGTAGCGGCATACGGTGGCAATGCCGAGACGCATACGATGTGTGCACCGGCGTTCTCGACTTCAGCCACCATTTCGCTGGCCAGAGCACGTTTTGAAACGGTATGCGACTGGAACCCGTGCAATTCCAACATCTGCGAAAACATCATCGCCACCAATTCGTCGGCCTGATCGCGTGCCGGCAGACAGACGATAGAAATCTGCCGCCGTGCGGCTACTCCGTCGGCTTGCTCTTGTATTTCGACCGGTTGTTCGGAAGCCCTTGCACCGAGATCGTCAATCAGCTCGCGCATGGTCTGCACAATAAAAGCCTGGCGATCTTCGTCGTGCTGCCCGGTGTGGCGATCTTCCTCGGCCAGACGCAAAGCGGGAATCAAAACCGAGTCGTACAACTCCATCACCGAATGCTGCTTCAGATAGTCGTCGACTAGTTCCTGCGCCTCATCAGGATCCATCGCCAGCAGTCGCTGGTAGAAACGTGATTCTGGCGGCAAGCTTTCTTGATCGCTCAGCAGCGTGTTTAAAAACGCCACTTGTGGTAAGTGCTTTCCCAAGACCATCACACAAACCGTCAACGGGGTGGCCATGATCAAGCCGACCGGACCCCAGAGCCAGGCCCAGAATACGGATGAAACGAGCACGCCGATCGTAGACATGCCGGTGCTGGCTCCGTACAGCCAGGGTTCCAGGACGTTATTGCTAATCAGTTCGTTCACGACAAACAGCGCAAGCACCAGCAGCGGCAATGTCCAGCCATCAAACACTGCCAGCGACAGGGCCATTGGCACAGCCGCCGCGATCCATGGACCGACATAGGGAATGAACCGCAGCACTGTGGTGAGAATTCCCCACAAGCTGGCGTTCGGCAAGCCAATGAAAAACAGACCGATAGCGATCACAATACCGTAGAGGACGTTGATAATCAGTTGCATGACCAAATAGCGGCTGACACGTTTACCGGCCTCATCCAAGGCGTGCGTGGTCTCGGTCAGATTCTTCGAGCCGCACAACTGAATGAGCCGGTTGCGCAGATCCTCGCGCTCCAGCAGCATGAATATGACAAACACTAACACAATGGCAGCGGTGCCGAGCGGGCCAAGAATCGGTCCGACGACATTGCGTGCAATTTGCATGGCGGACAGGTCATCCACCACTTGCACTTTGAGCGGTTCTTTCTTCGAGTCCGGGTTGGCACCGTCCGCCTTGACGGCATCTTGATCGTCAGCTCCAGTTTGTAAACCGAGTGCCTTGGCGACCCCCTCGCCAATGGACTGTTCCTTGGGAGGATCCTCTGGAGATTTCTCGGCGCTCTTACCTTCCTCTCGCGTTAGATAGGCGCGCATGTCCTCCAGCGTGCCGGTGAAGCGCTTCATCACTTCGTCGCCGGCGCCACTGCGCAAGGAGTCCGCTTTGTTGAGAATGTTTTCCTTGTATTCGGGAAGTCGAACCGCAAGCTCGTAAACCTGTTGAATGACAACACAACTGAGCGTGGCCCAACTCGCTGTAAAGATGGCTACTACCAGCAGCACTGCCGGAATTCGCGGCACCTTGCGTTTCTCCAGCCTTCGGACGACCGGGGCCAGCAGAAAGCTGATCAATACCGCCAGCGCAAATGGCAGCAGGATTTCCTGTGCCAGATACAGCACCGCGACAATTGCGATTCCGCAGATCAAGGCAAATGTGGCGGACTCGCGTTGTGTTTCTGGTCGTCTAGCCATGTAGGAAGCGGTGCGAAAAAGGGTGTGAGTCGCGGGCTGGCATGTACTGGCCCCACTTTGAGGGCGGTTGCGTAAAAACCTTACAGCCATTGATGCAACTACTGCGCCGCCAGCGTAAAGCAAAGGAATCTCGCCGCTAGCATTCTAACGATTCTGAAAAACAGATGGATGAGCATATTCGGGTAAATTGGCTAAGCCCCGTCTCTTTTCCTATGTTTCGGAAGCCTCCCGGAATACCTAAAATGCGCTGTTTGGCCGACCCGTAATGCCCAAGAATCTTTCGAAATCGGCACAATCCTAATATTCCAGCTTCTGATCGGTGGACGATAAATCTCCTGAAGTCGCAGTAGATGCGCCGAATCCGGCCACGACTGGATCCATTCTGGTTCCAAAGCTGCTGCGACATGCTTGACTTTGGACAATATGCCACTGGCTCTAAGTCGATTAACGAACAAAACGCATGCATCTTGGCGGAGACAACCTGTCCCGCAAGGAATAGGGGCATTGCGCGCGCTGTCGCTCTCACTGTTCTGCCTAGCCCTGTCCGTCGCATCTCGCACGCTTACGGCCGCCGAAGGAGACTTTGGTTATGTGCGACCAGTTAGCGCCTTTGATGAACAAGGCGCAGACTCGATTTGGAACCATCAGTTCCTTGGTGCAACCTTGGACGAAGGTTTTGCCGTCCAGTCCAGCTATCAACAGCCGTACCCTGTCGCGGCAGACGGACCGGCATTGCTTGATCTGCCTCCCACCGACGAAGAGGATTTCAGTCTGGTTGTGGATCCACAAGTAGGCTCGGTTGATACAGCAAAACCGGGCAGCGAAGGTGCCGCCAAAGGAGAAGAGAAGAAGGAAGAAAAGAAAGACGAGAAAAAGGATAAGAAGGAAGAAGAGAAAAAGTGGTACGACAAGATGAAGATCCGTGGATACGTTCAGTTTCGGTACAATCAATTGTTGGTCGACAACAATCAGTACCGAACGCCGTGGGACCGATCCGTCGGCGAAAACAACGGTTTCTTTATTCGCCGAGCACGCATGGTCTTTAGCGGAGACGCGACCGATTGGCTCAGCTTCTACATTCAACCAGATTTTGCCGCGAACGCCGACGATCAATTGCACTATCTGCAACTGCGTGATTTATACGCAGACATCTTTTTGGATCCCTGTAAGGAGCACCGGCTCCGCGTCGGCCAGTCCAAGGTGCCTTATGGCTGGGAGAACTTGCAGTCCAGCCAGAATCGTTTGCCATTTGACCGCGACGACGCACTGAACTCCGGTGTCCCCAACGAGCGCGATATCGGCATCATGTATTACTGGGCACCGGACTACATTCGCGAACGATTCAAATTTCTGGTCGATGAAGGTCTCAAGGGTTCCGGCGACTATGGTGCTCTGGGTTTAGGAGTCTACAACGGTCAGACTGCTAACCGCCCAGAGCGAAACGACGATCGGCACGTTGTGGCGCGAATTTCCTGGCCGTTCTTGTTGGAAAGTGGCCAGATTGTTGAAGCTGGCATGAGTGGTTATTACGGCGAATATGTCATGGCCACCGACCACGGCATTATCGGCAACGGACAAAACTTCCTGGATAAACGGCTCGCCTGGCATCTGATCTATTATCCTCAGCCGTTCGGCTTTCAGGCAGAGTACACGATCGGTCGTGGCCCGGAATTGAACGGCGCCTTAACCGAGGATCTGGATAGGTCCCTGCACGGGGGATACGCAATGTTGTATTACAAGCTTGAAAAGTGCATCCCCTACGCACGCTATCAGCGCTACCTGGGCGGCAATAAGTTACTGATCAACTCTCCTGATCAGGATGTCAGCGAGACCGAAATCGGCGTCGAATGGCAGTTTGCCAAGGCACTCGAACTGACCACTTCTTATATGTACGGCGAGCGAGCGACCTACATCTACCCGTACGAAGTGGAAAAAGGTGGCCTGTTGCGTCTGCAACTGCAGTGGAACTACTAACTTGCTAGTCCCCCGTCGTAGCACTTCCTTGTTGTCGATGCTAGCAAGCCGGGTTGCGTGAAATCGCTCTAGGTCATTCCGCCACATCGCTGCTAGAATCCCGCGAGATTCTCGTCTTATCGATCCCCTTGTGCGCGGAGCCAGATACACCATGGCCAGGCATGCCAACCGTTACGAGCGCGATAGCTCGTCTGATGATTCCCATCCTCGCAGTCGAAAATCACGCCTGCCGCGCCGCCCGCGTGGGCGGTTCTTGCTGGTGATTCTTTGCCTCGGATTGCTGGCCATCGGGCTGGCACCGAGCATGATCGCCTTGACGCCGGCGCGCGACTGGCCGCTGGCGATGATTTTCGAAGGGATCGACGGCACGATTCAGTCGCGAGGTGCATCGCTCGGCTGGTTTTCGCGGGTTCACTATGACGGAATCGAGATCCGCGATCGCAAAGGTGAGTTAGTCGTCGACATTCAGTCGCTGGACAGCGAAAAATCCCTCAGCAGCATCTTGCTGGATACCAGCAGTCCTGGGCTGCTTCGTTTGCAGAAGCCCGAGATCACTGTCCGGGCACGCCCAGACGGGAGCAATCTGGAGGACGTGCTGCTTCCTTGGTGGAATGCACCCTCCAACGGCAATCTGAATCTGGGAATTGAAGTGTCCGATGGCCAGGTCCGCATCGACGATACGGTTGTTGCGCAGCGCTGGCTGGTGGATGATCTGGCCGCGACGGTCAATCTAACGGTCGCCAGCAATTTGCCAACAGACTGGTCTGCATCCGGCAAAGTCATCAATCAAGACGGTCCACCGTCGGCTGGTGTGCCCGCGTCGTTTCAGCTTGGCTCTACAAAATCGGATGGACCGATCGACCTGAAGACCGATCGCCTGCCGCTGGAAATGTTCCGCTGGGCCATCGCGCGCTTCGATCCGACGGCGCGCGTGTCGGGCCAGCTTACCAGTTCGCTCAGTGTGCAGCCGCCGGATAATAATGCCGCAGCCGCAATGCGCGGGTCGGTCGTTTGCGAGCAGTTATTTCTGTCCGGTGGCATGCTCGGTAGCGATCAATTTCGCCTCAGCAAAGTGACCATGCCATGCGACTTGAGTCTGACCGGGGATCGCTTGCAGATCAAGCAACTCGATCTGCTGTGCGACGTGGGTCAGGTAGCCACGACGTGCGATGTAAAAGTTCCGTCGACGTTCGATGCGGCGGCGGTGCAGACCCTGTTGCGACAGAGTTACACGGCCAATGGCCACGTCGACCTGGCGCGGCTAGCGCAATTGATCCCGCAATCGCTGCATATCAAACAAGATACCAAGGTAACTTCGGGCAAAATCCAATTCGCCGTAACTAGCACGCCAGGCAGCGGTACGCCAAACTCCACCGCCGCCTGGAAGGGCACACTCGATGCCTCGGACCTAGCCGCTGTCGATGCGCGTGGGCAGACCGTTCGCTGGCAACAGCCAGTGAAAATCGAAATGGCGATGCGCGATTCCAACACGGGGCCGATTATCGATGCACTGAGCTGTGACTCGCAGTTTCTCAAACTCAATGGCAAGGGAAATCTCGAAAACCTCTCCGCCGATGTGCAGTTGAGTCTCGATCAGTTGGTGAAGGAACTGGGCCAGTTTGTTGACTTTGGTACAGTGCGCTTGGCCGGCGATGGTACCGGGCAGATTAACTGGAGCCGCAATGCGGCTGGCACATTTCAAACCTCTGCCAAGGCCAACGTCCGCAACCTGCTATTTGCCACAAGCGATAAAGACGCCTGGCGCGAAAGCGATCTAACGGTTGACTGTCAGGCCGCCGGAGCGCTGACCGGTGCCTGGCCGACACGAATCGATCAATTGAACGTGCAGGTACTGGCTGTCGCGGGCACGCAGCAGGATACGCTACGTGTTCAACTCAACGAACCGGCAACAAATCCTCTATCGGCTGAAAAACTGGCGGTGACTGCACAACTCACCGGTCAGCTTGCACGATGGCGAACGCGATTGGCACCTTGGGTCGATCTCAGCACCTGGCAACTTACGGGCGACAGCGACTTGTTGGCCAAGGTCACCTACACAGCGGCCGATATTTCTGTTCACAGCCTGAAGGGTGAAATTCAAAACCTGCATCTCTGGGGCAACGGCCTGTTCATGGATGAGCCGCGTTTGCAAATTGATCTGGCCGGTCGTTATGAAAACGGACGCCAGCAATTAACGCTAGGACCGACGTCGGTTCTCATCGGCACCATGTCGATTAAGACTGACCAGGCGTCGATTACCGTGCCAACGGCCGGCCCCATCGGTGTGCTTGGTAAGGTTTTGTATCAGGCCGATATTGCACAACTGCAGCGCTGGACCTATGACCCGCGTACGGCACCGCCGTTGATCTGGTCAGGTCGTCTGGGAGGTCAGGCCGATCTATCGCTCAGCGGTCAAAAGACCAACGCCACCGTTCAAGCGAAGGTCGACGATCTGGCCGTTTATGGCATGACGCAACCGGTTGCTGTTGCTGCGCCACCGGCAGCGCCGGCTGCTTCGGTACGAACCGTGCTGTGGCAAGAGAAGGAGCTACGCGTAAATGTAGATGGCAGCTACGATTCGGCGGCCGATTCGGTTCAAGCCCGGCAGATTCAGGTCGGTTCCCAGGCTCTGACGCTGCAAGCGGCGGGATCCGTCGACAAACTGAGTAGCGTTTGCCAATTGAATCTCAACGGCCAGTTGGACTTTGACTGGCAAACTGTTTCGCGATTGTTGCAGCCATATCTGGGGCCGTCGATTCGTATCGAAGGGCGAGAGTCGCGCCAGTTTGCCGTGCGTGGGCCAATCCAGGATCTAATCTCACCGAAAGCGAACAGCACAACGCACCTGGTTTCGCAGCAACCGTCGGATCCATTGGCTTGGATCAAGCCGATCGGTGGCGAGGCGGCCATCGGCTGGCAAAAGGCCGAGGCTTACGGCATGCCGCTGGGCAAGGCCGATATCCAAATGCGTTTGCAGAATGGAGCGGTGAAGGTTGACCCGATCGATATGCAACTGGGAGAGGGCCGGCTCAAACTGGCTCCAAATATTCTATTGACACCGGCACCAGCCGAGTTGGTTCTTGGTCCGGGGTTGGCAATCGATCGGGTGCGCGTTTCGCCCGAGATGACGGCGACATGGTTGAAGTATGTCGCACCGGCGATGGCAGATGCAACCAGGGCCGATGGCACGCTGTCGGTCAATATGCAAGGTGCCAAGGTGCCGCTATTTCAACCAGAACGGAGCGACATTGCAGGACAATTGCTTCTTCACAAGCTGGAAGTTACACCAGGGCCAGCATCGCGGCCGCTGATTTTGCTGGTGCAGCAAATTCGAGCAATCACGAAGCGACAAGTGCCCCCGGCGCAACTGACCAACGAACCGGTACTGATGCGGATGACCGAGCGAAAAATCGACTTTCGGATGGTCGATGGCAAGGTCTATCACCAAGGAATGGAAATGCAGATCGGCGATGTGGTTGTTCGCACGCGTGGCTGGGTCGATATGAATCAGAATATGCAAATCATGGCCGAGATTCCGGTGCTGGATTCTTGGATTGGGAGTGATCCGATCCTGGCCGGCATGAAGGGGAAGGTCTTGGAGATTCCGATCAGCGGCAAGATCGGCGCACCGCAGTTCGATGGCCGAGTGGTGCAGCAATTGGGTGCGCAGCTCTTACAAGGGGCAACTCGCGGAGTGATAGAAGGGGAGTTGAATAAGCAGTTTGATAAGTTGTTTGGGCGGTAGGAGTCGACATGCTTGCGCAAACGGAATGATGCTAGACCATAGCAAGTTGGGGCCACTCTTGGCGTTGAACTCCGTCTAGCAATCCATCTTCTTTCGGTACGCCGATGTCGTTTGCATAGTACTGCTTGAAAAAGTGAGGCACGCCTGCGCGAAGGCATTGAGAGTCAATATCACGTACCCAATCTAGTTCCATGAGTCGACGTTCGCCTTTTTTTGCGCGTTCACAGCCAGTAATCACCCAATTGATACTGTCGAGGTAGGAGCCAAGCTTCAATCGCTCCAACAGCGGTTCAGCGGAAATGAATCGAACTGCCGCCGGGATCTTACTCAGGATGTCGATTCGACCAAGCGATTCGCGACACCCAGCCGTTACACCAAGCCAGACGTTGGAGTATCCATCTTGCCAATCGAGTGGCAACCGGTCGCGAATTAGCTCTGGCCGTTTGGTCAAAATTAGCCAATCCAATCGATCGCAGGCTCGAATCACATCCCATGCGTCATTTCGCCAAGCGTCAGCAGCAGGATGAAAAAAATCCGACATGGAGCAAGTAAAGACACGTAGGCGAGAGTTGGTACGCTCCGCATGCCGTTGCCACTTTATCGGATTGCTCCAATTCTTCGTCCGCATCGGTCCCTTGAACGGCTCATAGCCGCCTCGTCGCATAATTCCTGCAATGTAGCAAAAACGGCATTCCTGGCTAACCTTATGGCAGCCCCACCAAAAATTGTGCGTGTGGTCCGTCCAACCAATTTTAGAGTTTTCAGCCATCGCTATGCTCCTTCGCGGTTAATCGAGACTTTCCGATAGTCCCAGAGAACGCTCATGGATTCTACTCCAATCAACCGTTTCAGGCATACGACAATTGTGCCGAAACAGAATGAAGCTTTCAAAACGTATTCTTTACTAGTACGATAGCATCGTCGAAATTAACCATGCCAAAACAGGGGGTTTGCGATGGGCGCAGATTTTTTCCAGTTGAAGCGAGACTGGTCGCGCTACAAAGACTTGATTCTTGAATACTATCTGAAGCCCTACATCGCTAAAGTTGCAAAGTTAGGAAAACCTATCCTAATCGTTGACTGCTTCGCCGGGTGCGGACAGTTTGGCGATGGTAAACCTGGCTCTCCGATCATTATTGCGAAGGCCATCCAAAAGTGGCGAGCGACGGGCACTGCAATCTCTGCTGAATTCATCGAAGCTGATCGCCACAATTATGAATTGCTGCAATCCAACCTTGAACCATTCGGAAATGTCGGTCAAATTCGAAACGGACGGTTCGAGGACGTCGTTCAAGAGTTGGCGACTCGCGCACAATCAGAGACACTTTTCTTGTACATCGACCCTTACACGGTAAAGGGGCTGGATTTCGCCAAGATGCAAGCGGTGTATGACCAAATTCGCAAGTCTGGTGCGAGCGTCGAGGTGCTAATGAATTTCAATGTTGCAACTTTCATGCGATGGGCATTGGCAGCGCAGAAAAGGCATTTTGGCGAGGGGGAGGACTTCGGAGACGCCGACTACCAGGCCGACGATCCTAACGAGCGGGTCGAGATCGCGACTCTGAATTCAATTGCAGGTGGAGACTATTGGCAGGAAATTGCTCAAAATGGCCTGACATTTGCTCAACAATTGCGCCAGTTTGCGACTTGCTATGCTCAACAGTTGGGAAGGTCCTTTGCGTTTGTTTGCTCATATCCTGTGAAGTCCGCGTACAAACATAAAGTGCCAAAGTATCTGCTCATTTATGCGACACGTAGCTCGCATGGGCTGGAACTAATGAACGACGCAATGTGTAATGCGCGGCAAGAGTTTCTCGGTGAGCAATTTCCCGCGAATACCCTGTTCGACTTGACTCCTGATCACGAATTGAGCGACTTTGACGAATTAAAGACAGCGCTCGTCAATACTTTGCGAGTCAACGGTCCATTAAAGCGAAAGGCTTTACGGATGAAGTCGCTTGAATCGTTCTTTTGCCAGTTTTCAAAATCCCAACTGAACCAAAATGTTAAAGAACTATTGAAAGCACGGCGACTCTTTAGCAGCACGGGCAAAATAGTCATCAACGACGACGTGCTTCTGTCCGCAATTCCTTTTCAGACAAATTCGTCAGGCTAAACAGTACCCGCGTTTCGCGGATCACGAACTGCTAGTCTTACCTCACCCGTCTGGCCTCCTGCCCTAGCCGCTGCGTGATAAACCCTAGCGCACCCGGCAGCATTTTCTCCAAGTACTTTTCACGGTTACCACCCGTCGTCGTCTCCAAATCCTGCTCGTGTGGGATTCCTAGCGCAGTGAGCTTCATGCGCAGCCGTTCGGCGCTTTCGTGCCAGTCGTGGTCGGCCGGATCGGCACAGAGCCACGTGTTGCGCGGCCAGTTCAAGGGATGAATGTGCAGCGTGGCCGAGTCCTGTCGCGCATTCTCCGGGTCACTATACACCTGCAACAAGGTGTCGTCGTCGTACCAGATGGTGTAACAATCGATGGCCGGAGAAATCGCCGCCACGATGGGAAACAGGTTGGGGCTCTTGAACGACGCCCGCAGCGCGCCTTGCCCTCCCATGCCAATGCCCAATAGCGCAATCGCGGGCGGTCTAATTTCCCACTCGCTAGCGATCCAATCTAGCACTTGCGTTCGCAAATACTGTTCGATGGACTGCGCCGAATCAAATGCGGGCCAGATGCGGTCGGTCCACCAACTCTGCCCGGTCCAGGGAGCAATCACGCGCAGGCCATGCTGTTCAAACATGGGAGTGCAAATCCGCAAGTCACCCGGTGCCAGGCGTGGTTGGTCGTGCAGATAGAGAACGGCGAAGCGATCGACGGGTTGCTTTTCCGGTTCAAAAATATCACACGGGTGATCGCCGACAGTCGTTCGTTTCCAAGGCATGCAGGATTGAATTGATTAAAAGAGGCCACTTACATTCCCATGTCCCACTGGCTCCGCCAGCGCTGAGAAGTTGTCGTGATTTACGGCGATTCACACTGCCAAAGCCAGTGGCACACAACCCGAATTCCTAGTTGTCACAAAGCACTAATGGATCGGTTTCCAGTACCCATGCAGTTCGACGTTCTGCGCGCTTCTGCCGCTGAAGTAATCTTTTTCTGCGTTGAGCGTATACGTGCCGTCGAATTTGCCAGCGCTGTTGATGTTCAGTTTTTGTTCCTGCAATGTCCAGTTGTATTCGTCGTGGGAGCCTAGCGGCCTGATGCGGTTATCTTGATAGACAATCCACTCGTGCGGTGGATCGTTTGGTTGTGCCAGTTCGTGAACCGTCCAGACGCCCGTCACTACGTCCCGTTCTAGGTTCCCAGTTGGCTCATCCGGGCTTTGCTGCGGGGGAGTTTCATAGCGTGTCGGCGATTTGCGATCGAATGTCACATTCCAGTCCTGCTTCTCCAGGTGGACCTTGAGTTGCAGACCAGTCCCGAATTGTTTCCACGTGCCGATCGGTTGGCCGTTTTCATTGTTGATCCGGTTTGGCGTTACTAGTGAAATACGCTGCGAGGCGTATTTTCCGCCGACATACACCGTGATGCGGTACGACCCGGTCACGCGGTGAGGGACCTTGGATAGTACCTGTGGCGAGCGGCGCTTCTCCATCGCCTCGCGCAGCTCGTTGACTTTGACACTATAGGCCTTGATCTTGCTTTCCAGCTCAGACTTGGCTAGGCCCACTGCTTTGGCCGCCGCGCGCTGATACCAGTACATTGCACGCTCCTCACAGTAAATCCGCGCAACGGGCGAATTGGCCACGCCCGCTTGCGTTTCCCACTGCTTGGCCAGTTCGATCTGGTCGGTCGATTCGCTTGGATTGGCCAGCTCTTGCTCGGCCAGTTTCTTCAGCGCCGGATTGGAGCTGCGCGCTAAATGCTTGATCGCTGTTGGTCGGTCCCCCAGCCCTTCCAAGTACCAGCGTGCGACGGCCAGATTTGCCGCCGGATCGTCGGGCGTAGTCTCCAGAGTCGCGATCGCATCCTTGGCCAGTTCGAATTCTTTCTTCTGATTGGTAACGTCGCGTGCGCGCGCGGCAACCTTGCGGGCAAGATCTGGATCATTCGCATTGCGTGCAATTTTGGTGGCTATGCCAAAGCAGTCGTATGCTTCTTCCTGCCGCAGCATCTCAGCTAGTATTTCGCCGGTGTGATAGGCTTCACTAAATAACGCGCGCTGTGCCTCCGCTGTCGTGGCTGTTGCTTGCAAGCGTGTCAGCGCCGCGATCCGAAGTTCATGTGGAGCTACTTCAAAATGCTGTTCAATCAAATCGGCCGCACGGAGTGCGACAGTGACTTCGCCATTGTCGAGTGCTCTCGATTTTGCCAAATTCAGAAGTGCTAATTTGCCCAGCGGGTCATCCTGAGTCTGCTCCGCCGTTTGCAGCAGCTTTTCGGCCAGTGCCACACGCTGAGCGGGCGTTTTGGCCGCCATGAAATCGGCCTGCATGATCTGACGCACTTTGAGTTCGGCGGCGGAAAGTTGCTTGGCAGTGGGAAATGGATGCCGAATCACGGGGGGAGTGTTATCTAGTTCCTCGGGAGCAGATCCCACAGGATTGTCTGGTGGCGATGCAGAACCATCAGTCGTCACCTCTGGTACAGGAACGATAGCCTCAGGCGACGCAACGCTGGTCGAATTGCCCGGCGGATCGGATTGTGGACTGTCGGGTTGAACTTTTCCTTGATCGACTGGATGCGACTTGCCGTTTGCATTTGGCTGTGGGGGCTTCGTTTCGCCGGTCGAATTTGTTTTGCCGTTTGTGGACGGGCTATCGAGTGTGCCAGGAGTACTCGTCGGCACGGTAGTTGGTACTTTTTTAGTCTCGCCGAAGCCAATCGCCGCCAATCGTTCGGGATCCTGCAGCAACAAATACGCCGCGATAGCGCAGATCAACAGTCCAAAACCAATCGTGGCCCCGACTAGTGATGGAAACGACGACTTTTTTTGGGATGGCTGCCGCTTCTCACGGCGATCTTGCGTAGCAGAAGTGGCCGGCTTGCTGTAGCTTTCCGCCACGCCGAATGGATCGTTCATTGTTCCAGCGGATGCGGCAGTTGCTCTTGCCGGAGTCGCTGGTGCGGACTGTGTGCTTGCCGGTCTTCCAGGAGTCGCAGCGGCAGGCGGAGAAGTTGCTGAACTGGCATCTTTGTCAGACCGTGCAGGTTCAACACCCAATCGCGAACGGAGTGCCAGGTCATATGGCGCGCGTTTCTCTGCTCGCAGCAAGCATAACTTGGCCGCAGACAGTTCATTCAAAAGCGACTGAGCAACGCTGGCGTGTTTGCTGGTCGCCATCGCCTTCAAATGTGACATCTGCCGATCGGCGGCGTTGGCAATCACCTGCGGGTCCGTTTCAAACAACGTCAGCCCTAGCAGCCGATAGTAGTGCGGCGGCTGCTCGTTTGGCGGAATGCCAAGCCATTGGTGATATGCGTCGAAGTGTTCAGACATCGCGCGCTTCTTTGGCTATCGTTCGGTCAGCGCCCATCGCGCCAGATACTTGAGGAACCTCTTCGCGACTGGAAGGACAACCAGCGACCCTTATAAAGCCGGAAATTCCAGCATACCCCCCTGACCGCGCATCGGCAAGTTGAGTCCGGCTACGACCGGTCTAGGGATAATTGGTCACGCAAGGGAACTACGGTGCTACTCATCGGTTTCCGCAGCTTTTCGCAAGGCTAGAAAAGCTTCTTTGAGGGATTGGCTCACTGCGGAGTCCGGCTCAAGCAATAGCATCGCTTGGTAAGCATCCACGAAGTCACCGCGAACGCGGTGAAAAAAGTGCAGGAAATGCCGAATAAATCCAATGCAGTCAAGAACTGCAATCTCAGTACCGCCGGTCTGTTCGTAAAATGCCGCTGCGTAATCAACGACATCGGGATCGATTCTATCGGTTGTTATGAACAAGTAATTGTCTAGTTTAACCTTCGATCGAGCAATTTTGGTGACCGCCAAATCAATATCATCTTTTGTTACAGTCTTCAACTTCATTTCATAGGAAGTAACAATCGAGTCTTCACCTGCCAGGCAGATTTCCAGGTCGCCCAGTGAGCCAGTTTGAAAATCAGCAGCATTGTGCGAGAGCAAGGGCAAATGGACCTCGCCAAATTGCGACGCGGCCGATTCGTATGCAGCGGCCACAATTAATACCGGGAGTCGGCTTGAGTTCTTGCAGGCAAGATGCTGTTTTAGGAGAGTGACAATCGCTTCTGAAGAAAGAGGAAGTGAGTCAACGCTTCCTGCGATCGCTCCCAGCAGTGATGCCATTCGCAACTGGTTCTCGTCTCGCATTCGACATAACAGTCGCATTGCATCGACCAAAACTGTCTCCGCAGCAATACTACCTTTGGAAACGCAGTCCAGGATCTCCACCGTGTACTTGTATAATTCTCGCGGTCGTCCGATCAGTTCAACTTTTAATGTAAGTGGCGCGTCATGATTACGCAGAGTCGGGGTTAAGAACGCTGTTGTAGAGTTGCACGGCAATCGATACTTGGATATGAACGGGCCAATAAAACGTTCATCATAGGCTCGTCCAGAGAAACTACGTCGACCTCCGATCTCGGTATATGGACAACGAGGGTCGACGGTCGGAACATGAACCTTTGCAAGCATGCATGACATAAGAAGCCGCACACCAGCGCGGTTTGCCAGGCAATTGCAGACAAAGCTAACTCGTTCCGCAATCGCTTCGTCTTCAATGCTAGTAACATTGAGGGATGTGCTTGCAATTGCATAGATCGATTCAATTA
>JAWXCH010000367.1:0-5853 GCA_034440595.1 Planctomycetota bacterium
AGGTCTTCCATCGGTGCCAGCGACGTGCCGACGAACACTTCACGCCCCTTGCCAATAAGGCCCGAAGCCCATTCCGCCGTTTGGACATCACCAAGGGCGTGGAATATTTTCGTCGCAAAGTTGGTGAGCAAGGCATCAGCCTGGTGCCTGCCGGTATCACCCTTCATGCTCATGTAGTAGCTGTGCAGCGATTGCGTCAGGACCACCATGCAGCCCCTATGACTGCGGCACTGAGCCAAGTAATGCGCGTCATAGCTGTTCACGAACTGCGCATATTCATCAGCCCAGATCACCACCACAGGGTCTTCGTTTTGCGTCTTGCGACGCAGCACGCGACGTTGCACCAAGTATTTCCAGCCCGAAGCGATCAAGGCTCCCATGTCGCCCCATTCCGCCGGGGCCATGTCCACGATCACCCACTTGCCTGCCAGCATGGCATCGGGGCTTACATTGGTACTGGTGCTGACCAGTTCCCGAATGATGCCCGTGTTGAACACATGCAGGACGCCCATGACCCCGGTCATGATCGAAGAACGGGTCTTTTCCGCCATCGCCGGAAATTCACCGAGCCAGTAATCGGTTGCGAGTTGGAAATCATGCGACTCCACTCCCGGTTTTTTCTTCTCGAAAGCATCGGCGAGGCACTGGTTGCAGAAGCCCGCTCGCCATTCCGGCGTTGCAATCTGTCCAGGACTCATGGCTGCGGTGCTGATGAACTTCTGAATAGCGGGGGCCGATACCGAACCCGTTGCCAGCCGGACGATTTCAACGGCGTTGTAAATCATCCGCTCTTGTTCACGCTCCCAGAAATCCGCGCTCTCCCCGCCCTTGGTATCCGAGGCCCGAAGCGTTTCGGCGATGACCGTGATGCAGCGTGTGACATCCCGCGTATAGCCACCCATTTCAAGGACATAGCCAAGGAAGTTGAATCGGAGCGGCGTAGTCGGCGAGAAGACAAGCAAGTCGTCCCCACGCCCCGCCGTCTCAAAGATTTCCTGCCACATTGTGAGGTCCTCCGGTTTCGCGGCGAGTATTAACCCGCCTGAACTTCGATGCTGGACAATGGCTTGAGCGATTTCACGACCGCTTGAGCTGGTCTTGCCCGATCCGGCACGCCCGGTGATGCTGACCCCGCCGTTAAGCAGGTCCCTCAACGTGAATGGGTTGCTCGGTGACCATTGCAGTAGCGGGATATCCAGTGGTTCCTTCGATTTCCTCACTGGCCTGCTCAATCGCTTCTCCAGTCGCCGCGCTACTATCAGCCCCATCACGATCAGGGCCAGTAGGATTGCTGACTGTTCCATAACGGACCCTTTCCAGTTCCAAGGTCATTTCCATCAGTTCGAGTTGTCGTTGATGCTCGCGCTCTTCCAGCACTTGCCGCATGGCGGTTGCGTACATGGCGTGCGCCATGCCGTACCCGTAGAGCAAAACGCACAGCCCCAAAGCCATGCCCCAGATAAAGACATTGAACATGAGGTCAAAAAGACTAAGCATCGTTGCACTCCTCCTGTTGGACGGGACCGTTTTCTGACTGCCGCTGGAGATGCGCCCGATAGGCCGTCTTGAGGGGTTTCAGTTTTTCTTGCCGACTGTGATGCCATCCATACATCAGGTCGGCTGCAATCTCAGCCGCGAACGCGTAGGTCATGATAAACATGCACCCAGCGAAGGCGATTCCCATGAAATCCCACATGATGCTTGCTCCGTGCGGTTAAAGTTGAGTCTTGTGTCCGAGGGTCACTGCTTGCGCGATTTGTCCTTCATCACCGCCGCGAAGGTTCGGGCGTCTAGTCCTTGCTCTCTGGCCTTCCTGGCCTCCTTTTGCGCTTCGCCGACTGCCTCGATGAATTCATCAAGCGACAGTTCTTGTCCGGTGGCCGTGATGCTCACGCCGGAAGACAACGGGCAAGCAATGCGCTTCGTCCGCACTTGCGGCGAAGCTGCCTTGCGCTGCTTGCGGAGATGGTCGGCCAGGCCGTCTCGCGACGTGCCCGAATCCTTCAGACGCAGCAATTCCGCTTGCTGCTCGGTTTTGGCGCGGCTGATCTCGTAACATGTCGTGATGCCGATGCGGCCCGCTTCAAGCGCGTCCTGCACGTCCTTAATGCAACGGGTGGGCGAGAGATATTTGGTGACGGAGGACTCCGAGAGCTTCAGATGTTGCGCCAGGTCCTTGTTCGTCCAGCCGTGGTTGAGCCGTAGCAATTCCTCATAGGCTCGCCATTTCTCACTGTCGGTGAGGTCCGCCCGATGGATATTTTCCGTCAGTTGGAAGACCCTCACCTGCGATTCGGTTAACGGCTCGTCATTGATAACGACCTCAAGTTCCTTGAGGCCGACGAGCGTTGCCCCACGAAACCGCCGCTCACCCGCGATGAGCGTCCCGTCGGATTGGGCCAGGACCGGTTGAAGCTGTTTGGCCTTGAGCGACTCACCGAGAAGGCGAAGTTCTGCTTCGTCGAAATGTCGCCTTACCTGCGAGGCGATTTTGAACCAAGCGAGTGGCTTGCGAGTTAGGACTGCCATTTGTATCTCCTTTCCATGCACGCTGGTCTTGGTTTCCGACTGATGGGCCTCGTCTCGACTGCCCAGCAAAACCGTCGGACGCGCAGACCTTCGACGGGAGCAGGCATAACGCTTGCTCTAAGTCATGACCCCGCAAGATGTTTTGCAGGATGCCAAGCCGCCAGGAGAGGGCGTTTGGCGGCTAACGCACGCCCTGTGCCAGTCGCAAAAGACTTACCTTTGAGCCAATCATGTTGCGGCTTGGTGAACAGCCATAACGCTTGCCGTGCATTAGCGTTAGGTGCTGGCGAACAAGTGCCGAAAGAAAATTGATCGGCGCAGACCGGAATTCGGAGACGGGGTTCACAATCAACAGGATTTCAGCCGACCCAAGGAGGCATAGCCCCAAAAACCAAGTGCAATTGATCTATTTCTGATCAGCTAAGTGCAGCTTCTCCAGAACGCGGCACTTAATCTGCCTCATGCGTCCATTCGCTGACGCCGAGCATCCCTAAACGGCGTTAGGCACGGTCGACTGGCAGTCCATGCAGTACACATCGCCTCCGTATTTTGCCTTATTGGACAAGCAGAACTTGGAGACGTTGTCGGACACGCTGATCCCCGCAGGACAAGCAGGAATGGTTGGATGCTTTCTCTCGTTCCGCCCGCATTTCAGGGGCGGTGGCCTTTGGGGCGGCGTTGCTGTGAACAGGCAGGATCGAACCGGAGGCGACAGGCTCCTTCGAGAGACCGAACTTGGCGTGCCAGTCGAAGACGGCAGGGGTATGAACGGCGGCCAGCCGCCTAGCGAAACGCTCCAACGTCGCAGGAGCTACGATTTTAGCAGTGCGCAGTGGGTTGTTGTCGCTGTCTAAATCTTTGTCGATGCGTGCGGTGATTTGGTCGGCTTTGAGAATGCTGTCCAACCCTTTGATTGTCGTTTTAGGCCGCGTGATGCGGGCGTTCTTGGAAACAAGCACGAGACTTTTGATGTCAGGTGTGATGGAGAATCCAAGTCGCTTTGGCAATTCCACCGCCCCGTGATCGAACACTTCTTTGAGGAGGGCACAGTGCTTTCGGTTCTGCTCGAAGGGCGAAGGTATTCCCCAAGCCTTGCCGCCCAAGAAAGACGAACACTCTCCATGCTCGTTGATGGCGATACCCTCGACGAAATGCTTGCTCTCGCAGACCCATATGTCAAGCCAGCGGTTTATGATTATATGGTCGATTTGGGCACTCCATCCATCGTGCTTGATGCGCAGGTCATGGATGACAGACCAGTTGTTCGACTTGAAGTGAGAATCGATCTCGTAGGCCGCTTCCTTCTCGCCTTTGGCTCCCGCTTGGATGGCTCGGATTTCCTGTTCGATGTTCTTCTTGACCTCCGGCGTCGCCGAAGGGTGGTTTAGCAGACCGTGAAGGGTTTCAATGTCCTTGCTGTTGTCGTCGGCGGATTTGATGAGCATTGCGGGTGCCTTTTTCTTGAACGCCGCAACGGTATAAGGCATGAGGACTTCGGTCAAGAAGTACACAAGCCAGCTCCGGCACAATGGATTGCCTTACAACGGTGTCAACGTCTTGATGCTTTGGGCATCGGCCGAGATGCAGGGTTAACGTCGCCGCCACCTGGAAGTAAACCGCGCCACATCGGTCAAGTAAACCGTGGACAACTTCATGGCAGCTGTGTGGAATGGGACAACTCGGCAAGCCGCAACAAAGACACTTCGCTGACAATACCTCTCATTTGCACCACCCAACAAATAGCAGTACATAAGCACCACAGCACGGCCGCTACTGCTAACTGTCCAACATCACCCACGCGCAAATAATACGTGAGCATAAGGTGCGCACAGACGCAGGCCGCCGTCATGTAAATCGGAACTCGGACAGCTCTCCAATAGCTTTTCGCCGGGCAATCAATCATTGGAAGGACAAGACCGAATGTTCGTGGCAAATAAATAATCACCACGAGATTATACAACACCGCAACAGCATTTAGTCCAATACTGGCTCCTATCAACAGGCCCACTATCCACAACGCCCCAAACTCCAAGGTCATTCGTAGCCGGACTTCCGCACGCCCTAAGACTAACAAGATTGTGCTACATAACGCAGTAACAGCTTGAAAGGCGCACGCCGGGGACGCGAGCATAAATAAAACACCGGAAGCGGCCCACTTTTCTGACAGAAGCAGACTGAAAACGGGATGGTAAGCGGCTGCAATCATCCCCATGGTAGGAATGACTGCAATAGCAAGCAGTTGTGTAAGAATCAAAAACATTGAGCAAATCGCTTTTGCATCCGTATTCGCAGCCGCACACTGCCCGTATAACACGAACTGAAGTGGCCCTGTGACAAGCATGATGGGTAGGCGGGCGAATTGGAAGGACATTGAATAGACGCCCACTGCTGCCGCGCCCAACGCCTTTCCAATCACCAGATTGTCTATAGACCGTGTAAAGAACCCGACAATGTTGACACTTAAGACGTCACGCCCGAACGCCAAATGTTCCTTTACGCCTTGAAGATCCCACACCATTGCCGGTACAAACCGCGAAAAATAAAACGTCAAACATAGGCGCATGGCATAGAACGCCAACTGCTGCGACACTAACGCCCATGCACCATATCCATACGATGCAACCACAATTGCGGTGCCTATACCAACAGCAATCCCTGCCATTTCAGTCACGGCAATACATTTATATTTCTGTGAGCGTTGAAGAGCCGCTCCTGGAACTGAAGATATGGCCTGGGCGAACACCACGAGTCCCAACGTCCGAACAATTGGTTCCAGTTCCCGTTCATCAAAGACCATGGCCGCAACAGGAGCGAGGATAGCCATCGTAACCGCCAATATACTTCCGAGGATTGCTGATAACCAAAAACAAGTCGACCAAGTGCCGCGCTCGCTGAGTGGCGTGCGTACTAGAGACATGCCTATTCCGGCATCAGCGATCATCATTGCAAACAAAACGAATGGCATCGCCATTGCCACAACGCCATAATCGATTGGCGATAAAAGACGTGCGAGAATTGGCACAGCTAAGAATTGCGCCAATATCCGCAACACGGTGACAGAAGACATGGTTGCGGTATGCACAACGGTCTTACGGAGTGACAAACCCTGAGCTACATCCATTGGGGGCTTAGGCACTTGCGCACAGATCGCTCGACCTACGTGGAAGTGATTTCTGTACGCCTTGGCGCAATGTTTCAAATCGTTTCAATGAAGAGTCAATATCAGGCTCCGCATGCACCCAGGTCAGCTCTTGTGTCCACGCCTCTGCAAAGGCACTGAGCTTGCCATAACAGTTATCTAGGCGGATGTGTGGCACCTCTAGG
>JAWXCH010000368.1:0-2652 GCA_034440595.1 Planctomycetota bacterium
ACAACGCATAGTGCGAGAAGTCCCGGTCACCGATCACGTGATTCGCTACGCCTTGTCTTTGGTCCGCCAGACGCGCGTTGGCGAGCCGGGTGTTCCCGAGTTTGTATCTGATCAGGTCAGTTGGGGTGCCGGTCCGCGTGCCGTCCAATTCCTAATCCTTGGTGGCAAAGCTCGCGCGCTGCTGCATGGCCGGACGCATGTCTCAACGGATGATATACAGGCGCTGGTCAAGCCGGTGCTGCGCCATCGACTGGTGATTAATTTTGCGGCCGAAAGCGAAGGCGTCACGGTGGACGACATCGTGCAGCGATTGATTGAAGTTACCCCTACCAAAGAAGACGAGCTGACGCGTGATCAACGATTCCAAAAGATTTTTGCATCCTGAAGCGATCAAGCGGATCGCGCGGATGGATCTCCGCGCTCGGCACATTGTCGAAGGGTTTCTTTCGGGAATGCACCGCAGCCCCTATTTCGGCCAATCGATCGAGTTCGTTCAGCATCGGCAATACGCCACTGGGGACGATCTACGACACATTGACTGGAAAGTCTGGGCCAAGCAGGATCGTTTTTTCATCAAACAATACGAAGAGGAGACCAACATGCGGGTCTCGCTCTTGGTCGACGTTTCCAAGAGCATGATGTACGGCAGGGGACCGCTGAACAAGTACGAATACGCCAGTACCGCGGCGGTGAGTTTGGCATATTTATTGTTGCGACAGCAGGACTCGGTCGGCTGTGTCACGTTTGATGAGCGAGCGCGTGTCACGCTGCCGCTGCGATCCAAACGTAACCATTTGATGTCGATTATTCAGGCACTGGAAATCAGCGACCCGCGCGACAAGACCGACCTGTATCGGATTTTGCGAGGGGCCGCCGAGAGCTTCACGCAGCGTGGCATGATGGTCATCGTTTCGGATTTGTTGGCGGATCGAGCTGGCCTGGTCAAAGGGATCAAGCTATTGCGACAGCGCGGCCACGATGTGCTGGTGTTGCATGTAATGGACGACGACGAATTGGATTTCCCCTTTAACGGAACCACTCGATTTGAAGGTCTGGAAACGGTCGACTCGCTGACTTGCAATCCTCGCGCATTGCGGGATGGTTACATGCAAGCGCTACAGCAGTTTTTGGATGAGGTGCGGTTGAATTGCACGAAGAACTCGTGCGACTACCAGTTGATTCGGACTAGTGATCCACTGGATGCGGCCTTGGCAACCTTTTTAAGTCGTCGTATGGCCAGACAACGCAAGGCTTGAGTTTTGCAATCGTACGTTTGATCTTTTGACAACGGTGTTTTGACAGCAGTGGTGACAGGCAACGCAGGTTTTTACTAGCTCGATGAATTTTCTCCATCCCTCACTTCTGTATATCGGACTGCCGATCGTCGCGCTCCCCATATTGATCCATTTGATCAATATGATGCGGCAGCGCAAGATCCAGTGGGCGGCGATGGAGTTTTTGCTCGTCAGCCAGAAGAAAAACCGCAGTTGGATCATCCTCAAGCAACTACTGCTGTTGCTGTTGCGGATGGCGGCGATTGCCGCCGTGGCCTTCATGGTGGCTCAGCCGCAAATGCGTAATCGGCTGGGCAATTTGTTTGGTGGCAGCAAAACGCACCATATTTTCCTGCTGGACGACAGCTATTCCATGTCCGATCGCTGGGCCAACACCAATGCCTTTGACGAAGGCAAGTCGCGGATTGCGTCGATTGTCAAGCAGGCCCGGCAGGAGCCGGCGGCGCAGGAGATCACGCTGTTGCGATTCTCCAAAGCTGGCCGATCGGGTCGTGGAATGCAGCCTGACCTCAGCAAATCGATGGAAGCAGGTATTGAAAAAGAATTGGAAGTTGTGCTACAAGGACTGAAGCCTTCGGAATTGGCAATCGATCCAACAGATGCGTTGGAGTCGGCCTTGCAAAAGGTTCGTGGGGGTGGTGACCAGAACTTTATGGTCTATTTGATTTCCGACTTCCGTACCAAGGATTGGAACGAAGCCGGCAACCTGCGCAAGCAACTTCTAGAGTTGAACGAGGCGGGCGTGGAACCACGGCTGATTGCCTGCGTCGACACGGCACGGCCTAACTTGGCGATTACTTCCTTGCGACCACTATCCGGGACACGCGCGGCGGGTGTGAATCTGGTCATGGAAGTGACGGTCAAAAACTTTGGCAAGGAGCGCGCACGTGATGTTTCAGTGCTGTTGGAAGAAGATGGGCAGGCTCGCCCGGCAGAGGTCTTTCAGCAACTGGATGCCGGTGCCAGCCAGACGCGCACATTCGAGGTGAAATTTACAACTCCTGGTCAACATCGCGTTGGCGCGCGATTGCAGACGGATGCTCTCGGTCCCGACGACACGCGATACAGTGTTCTGGATATCGCGCCTAGCGTGCCGGTGCTGGTCATCGAAGGTGACACCAAGTCCCTCGGAGAGCGGGGATCTGATTCGTTCTTTATTGCACAGGCTGTCTCGCCCGATGTTTCGCTGACCGGCATCCGCGTTCAGGTAGAGACACCGCAATTCTTGCGCACGACCAAGCAACCGCTGAGCGACTTCCATGCGATTTATCTTCTGAATGTCGATCGGCTACAGGTTCCAGAGCGTGTGGCTCTGGAAGAGTATGCCGCCGCCGGCGGTGGTGTTGCGATTTTCGTA
>JAWXCH010000369.1:0-6940 GCA_034440595.1 Planctomycetota bacterium
GTACTGGTTTCACCACATTTTCTATTTCGCGTTGAACACGATCCACCAAACGCCAAGCCCGGCTCGATCATCCCTGTCTCTGACCTGCAACTCGCCAGCCGACTGTCGTATTTCCTCTGGAGCAGCATGCCGGATGAAGAACTGCTGACCCTGGCCGAGAGCGGCGAGTTGCGGAAGGAGGACAAGCTGCACAAGCAAGTTCGCCGCATGCTGAAAGATCCTAAATCCAATGCCCTGGCCAAGAATTTTGCCGGGCAGTGGCTAGAGATCCGCCGCCTCAACAATTTGACGCCCGACAAAAACACCTACCCGGCATTTGATCAGGCGCTGCGTGATGCCATGCTGACCGAAACCGAGATGTTCTTCACCGCCATCATCGCTGAGGACCGCAGCCTGCTAGAATTCCTCGACGCTGACTATACCTACTTGAATGAGCGATTGGCAAAGCACTACGGCATCGACGGGATCACCGGCGACCATTTTCGCCGCGTCTCCTTGCGCAGCGATTCTGCTGCCGATGCCGCGATGCGTGCTCGTCGCGGAGGAATTCTCACTCACGCCAGCATCCTCAGCGTCACCAGCAATCCGACCCGCACCTCGCCCGTGAAGCGTGGCAAATGGGTGCTCGACAATATTCTGGGCACACCCCCGGCCGATCCCCCGCCGAATGTCCCGGAGTTAAAGGACGGTGAAAAACAGCAACTGTCCGGCTCCCTCAAACAACGCCTTGAGCAACACCGCAGCAACGCCGCTTGTGCCTCGTGCCACCGCGAAATGGACCCGATCGGGTTCGGCCTGGAAAACTTTGACGGCATCGGTGCCTGGCGCGAAAAAGATGGCAAGCATGAAATCGATGCGGCCGGCAAACTCTCCGGGGGGAGAAAATTCGACGGCCCGGCGCAGCTTCGTCAGATATTGCAAGCCAGCCAGCAGCAGTTCATCCGCTGCCTAAGCGAGCGGATGTTAACCTACGCCCTCGGTCGCGGGGTCGAAGAGTCCGACGAAGGAACCGTCATGCGGATCGCACAGCAGGTCGAGAAGAACGAATTCCGCTTTACGTCCCTCGTGCTGGCGATTGTCGATAGTCCACCGTTTCAGATGCAGCGAGTCCCTGAGAAACACTAACCCGACACGCCAACTTGAGATTGCGCTTTTAAGATTCACCGCAGAGAACGCGAAGAGCGCAGAGTGACGCGCAGAGAAATCAAAACAAGTATACCTGTTGACGGCGTAAGGATACGTTAGAGGATGATGGGCAAGAAATGCAGCGAGTTCATCTCTGCGTTCTGCTCCGCGTCCTCTGCGGTAGAAGATTAATTATATTGAGTTCTAGAATCCTCCACCCATCAGGGAACAAACCATGAGCCAACCTATCTCGCGACGAACGCTCCTGCGTGGTATCGGCACCTCCCTGGCGCTGCCGCTGCTCGATGCCATGCTCGCCCCCACGCGTGGGTTTGCCGCACCAGCCCCGTCGGCAACCATTGCCGCCCCGGTGCGGATGGGATTTGTCTATGTTCCCAACGGCATGAACATGGCCGAGTTCCTGCCGACCAAGGCCGGGACCGACTTTGAATTCACACCCACCTTGCAATCGCTGGCTCCCTTCAAAGACGACTTGCTGGTCATTTCGGGGCTGGCACATGATAAGGCACGCGGCAACGGAGACGGAGCGGGTGACCATGCCCGGTCGATGGCCACTTATCTGACCGGTTGCCAGGCGAAAAAGACTAAGGGGGCCGACATTCGCGGTGGTGTTTCGGTCGATCAACTGGCCGCCAGCAAGATCGGCAACGTCACGCGGTTTGCCTCGCTGGAACTGGGGATCGAAGGGGGCAAAATGTCCGGAGAGTGCGACTCGGGCTACAGTTGTGCCTACTCGCACAGTCTGGCCTGGAAAACGGCACACACCCCGTTGCCGGCGGAAACCGATCCACGCCAGGTGTTTGAACGGCTGTTTGGCAGCGATGCATCGAACGAGTCGGCCGCCGTGCGTGAGGAGCGGATCCGCCGCCGCAAGAGCATCCTCGACTATGTGCAAGAAGACGCGCGGCAGTTGCAGCGGCAATTAGGGACCGGCGACACCCGCAAGCTGGATGAGTATCTGACCGGCGTTCGGGAACTGGAGGCGCGGCTGCAAAGAGTGGCTCCCAAGGATCACGCGGCAGTCGCTGCGTTTGAGACCCCGCTCAAACGGCCAGACCAGTTGCCAGACCATCTGCGAATCATGATCGACCTGATGGTACTGGCGTGGCAGACCGACACCACGCGGATCACAACCCTCTCTTTTGCTAACGAAGGAAGCAACCGCAGCTTCCCGTTTCTGGAAGTTGCCGAGGGGCACCACAACCTATCGCATCACGGTCGTCAGCCAGAAAGTCTGGTCAAGATTGCCCGCGTCGATCGATTCCATACGGAGCAATTTGCCTACCTGGTAAAACGTCTGAAAGAGACACGCGAAGGAGACCGCACGCTGCTGGACAATTCAATGCTCACCTTCGGCAGCGGCATTGGGGACGGCGATCGTCACAACCACGACAAGCTGCCGCTCGTGCTGGTCGGCAAAGCGGGAGACACAATCAAGACGGGCCGGCACATTCAGTATCGACACGAAACACCGCTGGCGAACCTCTGGCTCAGCATGCTCGACCGCATCGGCGCGCAGGACGTAGAAAAACTAGGGGACAGCACCGGGCGGTTGAAGGAGTTGGTGGGGTAGGGGGGCAATCGGGCAAGTCGCATTGCAGTGGCATGGCCATCCCGGCCATGTTCTAAGTACTACACACCGAGTGTTTGCAACGTGTGCCACTGGCTCTGCCAGTGCGCGTCACGGTTCATATATTAAGCATGCGCTTTCTGTTGCCTTTCGCTCCGTCGAAAGGGCACAATCGATTCGCGTAGCATTTAGGAAATAGTTGCCGCCCTCACGTACTTAGGCCCGAAGGTGCCGTCTCTGTCAGCCCGGGGTGTAGCCGCGCAGCGGCGGAACCCCGGGGTTAAACACCCCCTAACCGGTTTTCGGCCCTGCAAGGGACGTTCGGGTGGGACGATCCAATCAGGCATATGAGTTTCTGAAATGACCACTTCCGGCTTCGTTGGTGATCGTTTCCGAATTCGACAAAGTTCCAGGAACGGGTCTCGCCCTCTACTCACAAAAAGACAAATCCGGCTGCCGAATTGACCGTGGCGATCAACACGCCGAACTGCTTGTCAACGGAAATCCGGCACTCACATTCAACGGAAAGCGGGTACTGCCAAAATGAAATACCAAACCGCCCGCTCGCCAAGTTTTCTACCCTAGCCCGCTGTTCTATCCGGTCGCTACAATTGGCCTGTTCTGGCTGCGGTCTATGCGCACTGGGTTGCTATTCTAGAAACTACCACTGAGGACTCGTAAGTTGTCACTACGTAATTGTTTTCAACTGGTCGCCGTTTTAGCTATTGCCATCTGGATACTCGGACCGATTGGCTGCCAGGCGGACGACAATGCAACTGAAGCCGCCAAGGTGCAAGCCGTCTATCATGCCATGAACAAGGCCAACCTGGCCGATGATTACACAACTTACTGCAAGTTGCTCACGCCGGAGTCCGTCGATCAACTCGTAGCCGGTATGATGGGGGCCGCCGACGCCACACGTGCAGTGCAGAACATACCTGGGCACAAGCCCGACGCCGAGCAAGTCGCCATGTGGAAGCGGATGGAGCCGATCTTGAAGAAGTACAAGATCGACCTAGACGAGGCGCATAAACCGGCACCTGCCGAGGCACCGGCAAGTGATCCGGCGACGGCAGAAGCAGCGCCCTTGACTGCTGAAAAGGAAGCAGCTCCTGTCGATGATGCGAACGCCAGCGGGACTTACAGTGCCTACGAGTATCAGTGGACTAAGGTGGCCCAAAAGGTCCAGGACAAGCCCGGCTTTCTGCGTGAGATATTCAAGGCGGTGGAGTCCCCCGAGGTACGCAAGGCGCGCGACGAGATGGCGAAAAAGCCCCCCGAGGATTTGACGCGGATCACGATTAGCGGCAATCAGGCGATCGGGCACATGCCGTTTGAACATCAGGGGAAGACGATCGAGGTCCCCTATCGCTTTCGCAAGATCGATGGCGAGTGGAAGGTGGACCTGGTGCAGCCGCGCGCTGCGCGAGAGGGTGGAGCAGGGGAACAGTAGAGCAGCAACTGGATTCCCGCCTTCGCGGGAATGACGATGAGCGATACTCTCATCTTGTAGACGAATGTTCAACATGACCTCACGCGGAGCGTGAGGAGTACAATGTATTCATCTCGCTCCGCGAGATGGAGCAGTGCGGCCTGACTATCGCCCCGGCGGGGCAGCGTTATTATTGTAACCGCGACCCGGCCCATTCCCATTCCCGCTGTACGGGTCGAATGTCCTAGCACCGCTCTCGGTCGCCGGTTTCTCCTTTGCCGCCGCTTCTTTCTCTGCACCATGATTTAAACCGAACAGCCGGTCATGCTTGGCTTCACGATGGCAGTTGACACACGAATCGATCGTGCCCGCAGCGGTGACTTTTTTCCCATCGGGCGTAGTGGTGGCATAAATCCAGCCATCGTCAGTTCCGGCGAACTGTTTCGGGTCCAGCTTCAGCATGATGAACAATTCGGCCTGCTCCTTGGCGTGATACCATTTGCCGTTGGACTGGGCGTAGGGGTAACGGGGGGCGGATTTGTCAGCAATGCGAGGTATAGTCAAAGCGGCACTTTCGCGAGGCGTGGGTACTTTGTCCGCTGCTATCTCCTCGGGCTTCCATGACTCCTTTACCACAGCAATGCCAGACTCCAATGGCTGCCGCTGAATCCTCGTGCCTGCGTACTGTTGATTGTTCGCCGGCGGAATATCTAACATCGCCAAGTACGGCGAGGTACGGTTGCGGTAATCTTCGATTCGATTCGAGAATAGATAATAGAGCTTCCGCCCATGCGTGGCGTCATCTTTGCTACTACTAACCTGCACTTTTGTGGGCTCTTCCGTAGCACGTGCAGGAAGACAGAGCGTGTTTGCAAACTGCGGTTGTTCTTCAACGCGCCCCCACTCTTTGTATTGCTTGGCCACACTCAGAATTCGCTTCTCAAACTCTGGATTAATCTCCGTGGCCGCCGGCTTGGCAGAAGCTGCGGCGACAGGTGCCGGCTCCGCCGCCGTCAATTGCAGCACTGTCAACTGGCAAAATGATGCCACCGCATAGAGTGCCGCCAGCAACAGACAAACCGGCGCGAACAGACGAAGCCGAGACGTGAACATGACTGAACCCCTTGTGATATATATGTCTGATCGAGGTGGCGAACGAAAGCACGCCACGCTTTAGACTACGCCGGTTAGTATACCAATCCGGACAAAATTCGTGTGTAACAAGTTGGTAACAAGGAGAAACCCACGGCAGAACTGCAACCTCCGCATGCCAAAGGCTACGGCATGGGGACCATGCCTGCTACGTTCCGGTCATTGGTGTGTTCCACGCACCGGCCCATTCAGTCGCAACCAGCGCTCGATGATTGAGCCGCATAGATTGCGCAACCGCAAACGCCGTGCGGTGCATTTCACACACCCTACAATTCACTCCGCGCTAGTATTATCCAACTTCAACGGGTTGAGATACCGGTGCTTGCCGCGGTTCTTTTTCGCCAGCTCAACCAGCGAGTTGCTGCTGTGCTCCTTCTGAGAAAACTGCACCACATGGATCTGTGCCAGGCCTTCGTTCAGCTTTTGAAGTTTGGCCAACTCGTCAGCGGTCAGGTCGTCCACCTCTTCGCCATCGGTCAGCATGAAGATCGCGTCGGGCCGCAGCTTGATTGCAACCTGCAGCGCCTTGTAATGATTGGTGCCCCCTTCCGGGCTGATATGATCGATGAACTGCTCGGCACTTTTTTGATTCTCGTCGGTGGCATAGATCAGCCGACCGCGCACGCCCGTGGGATTGAACACGCGCGGCTCGTGATTGTAATGGACGATGAAAAACTGCTGCACATCGTCCAGCGACTTCACGCTCCGAATCAACTCCGCACGGGCTGCCTGAATCGGTTTATTCTCAGGATCCCCCATGCTGCCCGATCGATCCAAGACATAGACGAATCGCTTCCCCTCGCCTTCCAAACCAAACAGCGATGGCCGCTCACCATGCGATAACGGCCCTCGCCCCGCGTTTTCCGCCAGCGCCTTCAAGACTGCCGCACGGTCGGAGATCTCTTTGGCCTTGGCAGTTGCCTTCGTTTGCTCCGGGCTTACCGTCGCCGCCGGTGTTCCACTTTTCTTATCTGGCTCGGCCGCCTGGCTGGTCGCTTTCACTGCCAAGAACAGGCAGATCGCCAGAGCCAGCAGCAGCGTGATGAATTTCCAGGATAGCCCGTGCGAGGGACTTTGCGGGTGGCAGAATTTTGTTTGTGCCATGAGTGTCTCCTTTCGGAGTCGGAAGTAATCGCGGCGAGCGGTTTACGGGCGCAAACCGACTGCTGCTCAATTATACGGCGCGGGGACTGATCCATGTCGAGAGAGGATTCGTATAGCTTATTCAATGGGGCGATGCGCCGGCAGTCGGTCGGGATGTCCACAATCGGAGCGATCCAGATGATGGTGGGCTACGGCTTAACGTCTTGACCCGCACGCAAAGCATTGTGTAGATTGCACTTGAATCAGTTTGCCAATCTCGGCCATCCTTCGGGCAAGGAGAAGTTATGCATCGCATCTGTTGTGAAATAGCGTCATTGAAATTTCGCGGCCTTCTGACTGGCAGACGCAGTTTGCGTGCCGTTACGGCTGTCATTGGGCTGGTGACGATTTGCCTTATTTCCGCACAACGAGCCACGGCCGCCGATAAGGAGTACGTCGATAAGAATGGCCAGCCCACACTGATTGCGCCGTTCACTCCCCCGACGCTGGCCGAGCTAGATGCCAAGGCCGACTGGCAGGCCAAGCCGGTCCTGGAC
>JAWXCH010000370.1:0-5069 GCA_034440595.1 Planctomycetota bacterium
CCAGTGCGCTGCACCTCGCGCTCATGGCGCTCGGCGTTGGGCGCAACGACGAAGTCATTACTGTCGCACACACCTTCGTGGCGACCGTTGCTGCAATTACCTATGTTGGAGCCAAGCCCGTGCTTGTCGACGTGGATCCGGAGCGCTTCACTATGGATGCGGCAAGACTGCGCGGGGCGATCACGCCCCGTACGCGGGCGATCATTCCCGTGCACCTTTATGGCCAGATGGCCGACATGGGTCCGATCATGGAGATCGCCGATAGTGCCGGCATTCCGGTCATCGAAGACGCCGCTCAGGCACATGGAGCGACGTACCGGGGGTCCAAAGCAGGATCACTCGGGCGATTCGGCTGCTTCAGCTTTTACCCCGGTAAAAACCTCGGCGCGTATGGCGAAGCGGGTTGCGTGCTAACGGACGATGAAGAACTCGCGCTTCGGATGTGCGCAATTCGCGATTGGGGGCAACTAGAGCGCGGGGTCCATCGGCTGCCTGGATACAACTACCGCATGGAGGGCTTGCAGGGCGCCGTGCTGGACGTGAAACTGCGTCATCTTGAAGGTTGGACAGATCAACGCCTGCGCGTCGCCCGGCAATATGACGAACTGTTTTCTGCAAGCCGCGTATCCAACCAAGTTCGCCTGCCCCGTCCATGTCCGGATGGACGGCACGTTTACCACCAATACGTGATACGAGTGAAGGAACGTGATCGCTTGCGCGAAGAACTTGCGCGGCGCGGCGTGCAAACGGGCGTGCACTATTCGCTGCCCGTCCATTTGCAACCTGTGTTCTCCGGACTCGGCTATGAGGAAGGAGATTTTCCGGAAGCCGAGCGCATGGCGCGCGAAGTCGCGTCGTTGCCGATCTACCCTGAGCTTGACGGCGAGTCAGTCCGGCACGTCGTCGAAGCGGTTGAGGGCAGTCTCACCGCAGGTTCGGCCTAGGGCATCCAAGTTCGGGCGGAGCGGCAACTCGCGGCAGAATATATACCTCAAGAAGGACTCGAAGTTCGTGGTTGCTCCATTTTCCAAAAACCTCTGTTGCGTGCGCGGAATATGACGTGGATAGCGCATGTAGTCGACAATGTTATTCAGCACGTGGATCAGACGGAATCGCAGCAGTTCACGCGGCGATATCCTGGAAGGTCGTACTGGATCAATACCACGGGCCTTGAAAGTCTCACCAGTTACGGTTGGTCCAAAGAACCTGGGCAGGTCATCACGGAATAGACCACTGAATTGCTTGTCGCTCAGACTGATTAGATTTGGGGGGGAGCCCATTGAGTTCACATGATTGTCTCTATCCAATCGGAACCTGTGCGCTTCGTGGATAATAGCGACCGAAACTGACCTCGGAAAAATAGTCTACCGTGCATTCATCAATAAAAAAGTTACGCTCCCAGGAAATGCCACTGGTTTCCATAGTGGTCGCAGCCTATAACTGCGCAGATTGGATCAATGCAACGCTCGGCGACGTTTTTGCTCAAAGCTACACCCACTTCGAGCTCATATTCGTCGATGACGGATCGAGCGATAAGACCTACGAGGTGGTTTCCGCTATCTCGGATCCCCGCCTACGCGTGGTCCGTCAGCCCAACTCCGGTTCTCCGGCCAAACCCCGAAACACGGGTCTCGCTTTGGCCAAAGGATCTTTGGTTACTTTTCTAGATCATGACGATCGATGGCACCCGAGACGATTGGAAACGGTAGTTGCCCGCTTTGTCGATCCTGATTGCGACCTGATTTGCCACTCGATGGAGCTGGTAATTGGGGATAAGGTTTCGCGCGTTCTCAAGCTGAGAGCTTATGCAAAACCACTCTACTTGGACATGATGCTCAAAGGGAACTATCTCTTGACTTCGGCGACGACGATCCGGACCGACCTTGTTCGTCGCGCAGGGGGGTTTGACGAGCGCAAAGAATATTTTAGCGTCGAAGACTACGATCTTTGGTTGCGACTCGCGAAGGCTGGCGCGCGCTTCGTCTTTCTGAACGATGTCTTAGGTCAATATGTAAAACAGCCATCGGGAATGAGCGCCAATGTCGATACCCATGTAGCACGAATCTTCAGCGTAACCAAGGCGCACATGAGGGATAACTGGGAGATTCTTGAGCCCTATGAAAATAGAATTCTCGGACGTACCTATTATGATTACGGACGCGAATTGCATCGTGGAGGATTTTTTCGTGCGGGACTTGAAAAGTACCGCGAAGCAGTGAAGCTTCGATTCTTCTCCCCAAAACTCGCTATTGGTATGGCGCTTTGCGTTGCGCACATCAAGCCCCTGGCGATATGAAGATACTTTTTACTGGGGTTTCAGGGCTATTGGGACGCTATTTTTTTGAAATGAATCCTGATCCGTCGAATTACAAGATAGTTGGAACCTCGCGAAATGAATGGCCGCAGAATTGCTTTGAACTCCTTTCCCACTATGAAGCCGGTCCGTTCGAAAAGGTTGATCGATATCGCATGCTTTTCGACGAGTTTCGCCCCGATGTAATAGTCAACGCTGGTTCGGAAGGGAATGTCGATGCGGCTCAACTCAATCCAGAGATTGCCAAGCGCGTGAATTACGAATTTCCTCTTTTCCTCGTTGAAGAAGCTCGGCGAAGGCGTTTGAAGTTGGTTCACTTTTCCTCGAATGCTGTTTATGACGGAGAGCATGCGCCATACTCTGAATCTTCCCCGATGCATCCTGTAAACTACTATGGTTCAATCAAGAAAAGGGCGGATGAGGAAGTTCGAAACTTGGATGGCGACTGGATACTGCTAAGGCCGATCGTCGCTTACGGATGGAATTTTCCCTTTGGTCGCAAGAACCCCGTGTCGCAATTTTTACCGCTGATGCTCCAGCGAAAGTCCCTTCGCCTTGTTGACGATCAGTTCGAGAACCCGATTTACGCCGGAGATGTTGCACGCATCTTGTGGAAATGCCTTGCGGATGAATTTTGCGGAGAATTGAACGTTGGCGGCGGGGATGGGGGAATCAGTCGATTCGACTGGATGAAAACGGTGGCAGAGGTTTTTGGTTGTGCCGATGCCCCCTTAGAGCCAACCTCGCGATTGACGTTTCCGATGGCTGCTCCACGTCCACGAGATACCCACTACGATATCGGGAAGCTGGTGAATTTTCTCGGGTATGTGCCTTTGACGGTACGACAAGGCGCTCAAGCCATGCTCGATGATCGACAACGTTCTCACTTATCCATAGGGGCGTGAAAAATGCGCACCCACGTTATTGACACGCAAAAGAGTATCTCTCGCAATCACATTGGTGAGGTCAACGGGTACGTGATCTCGCTGTATAAGGATTGGGAGAAGCTCTTTGAGGCCGAGCCGAAGCAGGTCTACCTGAACGTCTGCTTTCCAGGGCAAAGCAAAGGACCTCATCTTCATATGCGACGCTGGGATTTTTTTGCGACGATCCGAGGCTCCATGCGATTCGTTGTCAAGTATGGCCCCAAAGATTATGAAGAAATTGAAGTTTCTGCAGCGGATGGAATCGGGGTCAAGGTGGTCGTAGTGCCGCCGGCGATTCCTTGTTTGATGACAAACATCGGATTGGACGAGGCTTGGGTCATAAACATGCCCAATCCAGCGTGGCACCCGGACAATGCTGACAACAACCCAGTCGACTACTCCGACTACCTCCCTGGTCGATAGATAGGCGTTCAGCATGCCTTCCCCCCGCGCGGGTTTGTGGCAAATTAGACCGACCAATTCTTTTTGGTCCTGGCTGATTGCGTCGATGGTGATGATTGCCTCGATCCGCGGCATCATCGTCGTGCATTCCAGCCTGCCGGTACAAGCCGTATATTTCCCAGTTGCCGCCGCTCTCTTAATGTTGGCGATTTTTGGATACTTTCAACGCAAGGCATTCAAGGATCAACGTCTTCTTCTGCTTAAGAATCTTTTCAAACTGAATCTCCTGCTTGGTGCCGTAAACGTGGCAGTTGATTTATTCTTGAATGCACCGCTTGAATTTGGACTTGCATACACATTCATCGCGCCTTACGTTGTGTTCTTGTTTTTGCGCGTGCCCGCGCGCTACTTGCACGCCTCCATCATTGTCATTACGGTGGCGATCGGCTACTCGGTCTGTACGAATTTCGTTGATGTAATGTTCGATCCGTACGGGTATGAGAAAGTGTTTGAATACAATCTCAGGCTTCGTCCGGAAACATTTAGGGCCTTAAGCCATACGGAAGGCGTTTACCGTGTCGGCGGATACACTGGCAGCTATCATGATTCGGCCAATATTTTGGGAATGGCGGTATCGTTTTTCGTGATTCGCTATCTGTGGAGAAGAAGAATTCTCGACCTGGGCTTGTCGCTGTTCGCGGTCCTGAGCATGACGCTAACGCAAAGCGCGGCGAACATAGCTGTAGCAGCATTTACTGTATTGATCTTCGCGGGCTATCTGCTGTACTCCAGCCGAAATACCCTGAGCTACGTGTATCTTTTGCTTGGTGTGGGCGGTGCGGCATTGCTCATCGCATTTTTCGGTGACGCGATGGGCGTCTTCGTAAAGCGGCTTGGAACGGAGGGCGATTGGGAAGGGATGCTGAGCGGCCTCGACACGAGTTTGATTTGGTCAAAGTTCGGAGTCATCCTGTTTGGCCACGCGGCGGCTATGGGTGATGTGCTGACCGGTATTGAAGTCGCCCATATAAGCCTTACAGGTCAACTGGGCATTGTCCATGCCGCAATTGTTTTTGGGATAATGCTTTATCCGCTATTCAGTTTGGTTAAAGCCAAGGGAGTTCCTCCTGATGCATTGGCATCCGCGGCCGCAGTCTTCTTCGGATTTATGTCCCTGCTTCACTATAACTCTGTGATGAAAGTAACGAGTTTTTTCCTTTTCTTTGCGCTCTACGCTATTTGCCTGAAGAGCATTCTTAGTCGCAACGATTCCCAGCGGATATCGCCAGCAACGGGAGCATCTTCAGGGAGCCTGCCCCCAACACAAGCTCGATCGTAGGAGGCGGGATCGGCCGTTCGATCGAGTGGATATTCTTCAAAAAAGCGAAGCGCCTTCCTAAAACGCGATCTTGGAATGGAACCCTTAC
>JAWXCH010000371.1:0-4854 GCA_034440595.1 Planctomycetota bacterium
AGCTACAGCTCGCCAGCAGTCGGCACCGTCGGTGGCAAGCGGCAGATTCTGATTGTGAATCAGGACTTTGTCACCGGACACGACGCGGCGAATGGTAAAGTTTTGTGGCGGTATCCTTGGGCCGGAAACAGCGGATCGAATGCCAGCGTGTCGCAAGCTCGGATTGTGGGTGACGATCTCGTTTTTGTCTCCAAGGGGTATGGCATCGGCAGTGCGTTGTTCAAAGTCACGGCAGACGCGCTCCAACAGGCTGAATCAACCGGTGAACCGTTTCGACCAGAGACAGAATGGAAGAAGAACGTCCTCAAAACCAAGCATAGTAATGTCTCGATCCGAAACGGTTTCGTTTATGGTCTGGATGAAGAAATTTTGCAATGTGCGGAACTAGCGACTGGCGAATCACAATGGAAAAAAGGACGTTTTGGGGGTGGGCAGATCCTGATGGTGGACGATCTGCTGCTGGTGCAGTCCGAGAAGACGGGCGAGATAGTGCTCATCCAGTGCGATCCCGATGCCTATAAGGAATTAGGCCGATTTCAGGCGCTCGAAGGGGAGCCGTGCTGGAACCCAATGGCGCTGAGCGGGGATTTGCTGCTCGTTCGAAATAACGCGGAGGCGGCCTGTTATCGGCTGTCATTGAAGTCGAAGCTGACGGCACCGGTTGCCGCAGGAGCAGAGGCTACGCCGGAGAATTCTCCAACAGCCAGTCCTCCAGAATAATCTGCCGCAGTGCAGGTGCGCGGAGCAGAGTACTGCGCGAAGGAAGCATGCGTGCCAACCAGGGACGACCGACTGCGCTGGCAACGGCACGCAAGCCAAATCCACCCAGCGAACGTGCCCCAGTTTGCAACTTCACGTTTTCCGCGAGCCGAGTGAATGTTGCCAGAATCAGATTCGGTTCGGGGCCGACATGGACCACCGCTTTGCAGTTGAGCACCAGCGTTTCATTCACGGCGTCCCAGAGCCGTTGCGGGTGATCGACCCACTTGGTCAGAATCTCGCGGCAGTTGATTTCGTCATAGCTCATGTTGCCGGTGACGAGGGAAAACACCGGCGGGATGGGGCCCTTGGGATTTGGTTTGATCGTATGCAGCATCACCGCGGCGCGATTGGGGATCGCGCGCTGCCAAATGATTGGCGTATGCATTGGTGGCCAGCGGTGTTCGTTCTTGCGCAGGTACAGTCGGTGCGGAAAGCAATCCTTCATCCGCGCGCTGAAACGATCAATAGTAGTCCCCTGCCCGATCAGCAGGATTGAGTTCGGAGCCAGATAGGACGATACGCCAATGACCCCCATACCTTCGGAGTTGATTTGCAGGCAAAGCCAATCCACTTTGGCCAGATCAATTGCAGGCCCGCGTGAAAAGAGCACTCCCAGAGTCGCGTCATGTGCCAGCTCCACGCACTCCTTGGCCATGGCCAGTGGAACGGTGAGCGCATCCTCGAGGCTCAGCATGTTGCTGGCTACGAGTGCGGCGATTTCGCCCAGGCTGTAGCCAAAGGCCATGTGGACTTTGGAATAGTCGAAGGCAAAATGGTCGCGCAGAATCTGCACTTGCGCCATTTCGACCGCCACGATGAGGGCGACTGCTTCGTCGTATTCCTCAAGCGTCGCCTCCTCGTTTCGTTGGACACGCGATATTAAGTCGATCGGGCGTTTGACTACGTGTGAGCAAATCTGTGCCGCTTCGGTCAAATGTCTCTTAACCGTCGCTCCATAGACCGGGTGCGCCAGAAACTCCGCCGTCCGACCGAGATTGGTGGTGTTGTACCCGCGAAAGGCAAATGCAGCAGAGAAAAGTTGGCTCGCCGGGTTGCTCATTGGCATTATGACTCAAGAAATCAACAGGAACGGCGGGAGCGTAACCTCGGCAATCCACAGCTAAATGATTAGAATAGGAGTTCGACTTGGAACCAAGTCCAAGAAGTCTGGCAGTAGGCTGAACACTGCCAAGTCCAATTCGTATCCCCAACCCGATTATACCACGCTGGGTCAAAATCGAACCTATGGCAGTTGCTAGCTCATTCGATTTGCACGGTCGCGCTGCCGTCGTTACCGGTTCGTCCAGTGGCATCGGTCGTGCCATTGCCTTGCGGCTGGCTCAGGCCGGTGCCAACGTGGTGGTGCATGCACGTCGCAGTTTAGATGCGGCAGAGCATGTTGCTGCGGAGATACGTGGACTAGGTGCAAAGGCCACGGTCCTGCTGGCAGACCTGGTTGAGACGGCACAGCAAGATCGACTTGTGCAACAGGCGTGGGACTGGCAAGGGGGCGTCGATATTTGGGTCAACAATGCTGGGGCAGATGTATTGACCGGAGAGGCCGCCAAATGGCCGTTTGAACGCAAGTTGCAGCAGTTGTGGGATGTTGATGTGGTGGCCAGCTTGCGGCTGTCACGTGCAATCGGTGCCAAGATGCAAGCGCGCGGGGGCGCGATCTTGAATATCGGTTGGGATCAGGCCGAGCATGGCATGGCCGGGGACAGTGGCGAACTGTTTGCAACCACCAAGGGTGCCGTGATGGCAGCGACCAAAAGCTTGGCGTTGTCGCTGGCTCCAGCGGTGCGCGTGAATTGCGTTGCCCCCGGTTGGATTCAAACCGCCTGGGGGGATCGTGCCTCAGATTATTGGCAGCAGCGCGCGGTGAATGAAGCAGCCTTGCGACGTTGGGGCACGCCGGAAGACATTGCCGATGCTGCGCTGTTTTTGTGTTCTCCGGCATCCCAGTTTATGACCGGTCAGGTAATGGCCGTGAATGGTGGTCGTGCCGATGGGTTCAGTTCGCCACCCGTTGCCGACAAGAAAAAGTAATCGCACACTGAGTTTCCACGAACCGCCTCGCATGCATATTCATTTCATTACCGGTCGGCTGGCCGAGCATGCCTTGCAGAAGCTCTTGGTTCCGCTGAGTCAAAAGGCCGGGTTCACTTATTCGATTGAGGTGCTGAATATTACGGTCGCGGCTCTCATGACCACGCAGTGGGTTGCCGATCGCGTTCACGTTCCACCAGAAGCCGATCGAGTGCTCTTGCCTGGCTACTGTGGCGGAGATTTGCATTTAATTAAGGCGGCTAAAGGCGTATCAGCGGAGCGCGGTCCCAAGGATCTCCGCCGGCTACCGGAGTTTTTTGGACAAGCACCACGTCGCGAAGACTACGGCCGCTACGATATCGAGATTCTGGCCGAGATTAATCATGCGCCACGGATGACTCTGGCAGAAATACTTTCGCAAGCAAAATTGCTCGGCGATGCCGGTGCGGATCTGATCGACGTGGGCTGCGATCCGGGCGAGCCGTGGAGCGGTGTGGCCGAGGTGGTTCACGCGCTGCGTGGCGAGGGGCATCGAGTCTCGATCGATAGTCTCAATCCGGCGGAGATCGCGCCGGCGGTGAAGGCGGGTGCCGAGCTGGTCCTGAGCGTGAATTCCAGCAATCGAGCAGCCGCACTCGACTGGGGATGCGAAGTGGTCGTGCTGCCGGATGATCCGGCCACGCTGGCCGGCTTGGATGAAACGGTGGAGTTCCTAGCCACTGCTGGTGTGCCGCTGCGAATTGATCCGGTGCTGGAACCAATTGGGTTTGGATCTGCAGCTATCCTGGGTCGTTACCTCGAGATTCGCCGTAGGTACCCAGACGCAGAGATGCTGATGGGGATCGGTAATATCACGGAACTGACCGACGCGGATTCTGCGTCAGTCAATGTGCTGCTACTCGGTATTTGCGAGGAGTTAGGGATTCGCAGCGTGCTGACCACGCAGGTGGTCCATTGGGCCAGAAGCTCGGTTCGAGAATGCGACCTGGCACGGCGACTGGTTTACCATGCGATTCACAATCAGGTGCTGCCAAAGCACCTTGAACCGCGACTGGTGCCATTGCGCGGGGCGAAGCCGACGGAGTTTGGCGATGCGGTATTGCAGGAACTTTCAGAATCCATCAAGGACCACAACTATCGTGTTTTTGCCGAACAAGAGCAGGTCCATCTGATTAGCGCGAAGATGCATTTGCGCGGCACGGATCCGTTTCTTGTTTTCGAGGAGTTGCTCGCTAGAAACCCGAAGAATATGGATCCGGCACATGCGTTTTACCTGGGGTATGAAATGGCCAAAGCGGTGACGGCTTTGACGCTAAATAAAGAATACACGCAAGACGAGGCACTCGACTGGGGATTCTTGACGCGTGAGGAAACCAGTCATCGTCTAAAGCGGCAGCCCAATCGCACCGACGATGCCAATCCCCCTGCGGCAGAAAGGTGAATGCGCTTTGTCTGCCGAGCTACTTTTGCATTCCAGTCTGCCACCGGTGCAGCGCCAGCCATTCTGTGGTGTGGTGGTAGCTCTACCGACTGTCCCTGACATCGATCTGGCTTTGCAACGATTCGCACGTTTGCCCAAAACGATTCTGCTGGATAGTGCCCGGCGTGATGAGAAGCTCGGCCGTTATTCGTATTTAATGGCAGATCCTTTTGAGTGGATAGAATGCTCGATCGAGCAGGCTGAACAGAGTTTGACAAGCTCCCTTGGCCAGCCATTTGTGGAGGTAGCACGTGCAGTACAAAAGTATGCGACGGCAACCATCGATGAGTTGCCGCCGTTTCAAGGTGGTGCCGCAGGCCTGTTTTCGTATGATCTGTTGCATGCGGTCGAACGAGTGCCACGGCACGGCGTGGACGAATTTCAAACGCCGGCGCTGACGGTGGGACTGTACGATGTGGTGCTGGCGATTGATCATGTCCAGAATCGGGCCTGGATTATTTCGCACGGTTGGCCGGAATCTGATTCCAAGGCGCGGCACCGTCGCGCGCAAGAGCGCGCCGAACAGTTTCAGGCTTGGTTAGCCGGTTCTGCCGGCGATACCC
>JAWXCH010000372.1:0-6561 GCA_034440595.1 Planctomycetota bacterium
CGATAAAGCCTTCCAGAATGTGATCGCTGTGCCCTTCGGTTTTCCAGGCGGTTTCGACATCGGCAGCGGTTTGGATTTTGTACTGCCCTTTACCGTCGTATCCAAAGCCGGCCGTTTTCAGCACACACGGGTAGCCCAGGTCGTCGGCGGCCAATCGCAAATCGGCCAGCGACCGGACGGGGCGAAACGGCGCGACAGGGAACCCATGATTCGCCAAAAAGCTCTTTTCGCGCAAGCGGTGCTGCGTTGAGTGCAACACACTGCCGGCTGGCCGCACCAAAGTATTCTCGGCGGCCGCCTGTGCGGTGGCCGCCGGTACATTTTCAAATTCAAACGTGATCACATCGACCGCCGCGGCAAACTGCTTGATCGCCGGCAGGTCACCATACGAACCGACAATCTCGACATCGGCCACCTGACCGGTCGGGGTGTCATTGTCCGGCGAAAATGTTTGCACGCGGTATCCCAATTGCCGCGCGGCAATGGCGAACATCCGGCCCAGTTGGCCGCTGCCGAGGACGCCGATCGTCGCGCCGGGGAGAATGGGGGAATGCTTGGGAAGTTCTTTTGCTGGCACGGCAGGCTACTGAGTAGGTGAGTCCAATTGAAATAGTACAGATCTAAAATAGTACAGTTGGGTGAATCAGAGCTTCTCGCTGCGGACCCGGTCCGTTTGCTCCTGGCGGAACAGTCGCAGTTTTTCGCGAAGAGCAGGCCTTGAGCAGGCCAGAATCGAAATCGCCATCAGCGCCGCGTTAATGGCACCCGCCTTGCCGATCGCCAATGTTCCCACCGGAACTCCCGCCGGCATTTGTACAATCGATAGCAGCGAATCCACCCCGCGAAGCATGGCGCTCTCGACGGGTACCCCTAGTACTGGCAAGAGCGTTTGTGCGGCGGCCATCCCCGGCAGATGAGCCGCACCACCCGCCCCGGCGATAATGACCTGCAATCCACGCGATTCGGCCGAGGTCGCAAACTCCGCCAGCCAGTCGGGCGTGCGATGTGCCGAGACGATCTGGCATTCGTGCGGAACACTAAACTGTGTAAGCGTTTCCGCTGCATGCCGCATGGTCTCCCAGTCGGACTTGCTGCCCATAATGACTGCGACCAAGGGGGATTCTACTGACATAAACAACTCCGCAAGGACAAAATCACAGTCTGGTTCACTGTTGCCAGACCGCCTACGATTGCCGACTAACCGCTGGTAGTTTCGACCAATCGGGGCAATTGTTCAATCCCTGCTCGGGGCGGAATCTGAGAATGGGAGCATTCCGCGTCGGAACGTCCCGGTAGTTCAGTGTTTAAGCGACACTGGCTCTCGCGGCTCTACAGTCGGTCAAAGAATTCCTTTAGAGCGACGTAGTACTCTTCCGTTTGCGGATCGTTATGATCCCTGCCAGGGATTTCGACAAACTGCTTTGGCTGGTTGGCCGCTTCAAACAGCTTCTTGCCTTGCTCATACGGAATCAAGCGATCGCCTGAACCGTGGCTTTGCAGCAACGGGCCATGATAGTTCTTGATTTTGGCCAGAGAATTCATCTTGGTCTGCATCACCGTCCGGACTGGCAGCCACGGTGCCATACCACTGGCGACGTCTGGAAGAGACGTAAAAGAACTCTCGACGATCAACCCCCGCGCACCGTCTGTCGATGCCAGATCCACAGCCACTGCACCCCCTAACGACCGTCCCATCTGCACGATCTGCTGTTCATTGACCCCACTGCGTTTGGCCAGCCAGGCCCGTGCCGCTCGTGCGTCGGCCAGAATTCCGGCCTCGCTTGGCGTTCCCTTGCTACGGCCATACCCGCGATAGTCGTAGCCAAGCACCGACACACCGCAACGCTCATTCAAGTTTTTCAGCACGGTCGCCCAGAGTGCGACATTTCCTGCGTTCCCATGCGAGAACAGCACGACCGCCTTCGGTTGCGGGTGAGGCACGTACCAGCCATGCAGTTTCGTCCCGTCGGCGGAAGTGAACCGGGCATCCTCAAACGTGAAATCGGTCGGCGTCCAGTCTCCGGCTGTCTCTGGACTAGGTGCAAAAATCAGCGACCGTTCCAGCGATGCAAATGGGTTGAGATTGAAACTCGATCGAGCCGGTTGCACTGGCTGACCTTCGGCAGTGCGCCGCGAACCTCCCATGCTTTGACAGCCGGCACCTATCGACAAGCTGCCGACAGCGATCAATAACAGCAAACGGCTGAACATGGAAACTAGCCCGTAAATTGTGAGCGTTGCGTCGGTAGTCGACTATTTCTTTCGCAATTATTCTTCAGTAAGTATCTGCACGTCACTGTCGGCAAAACGGGGTACAATTGAGCATGTGCTTAGCAGCGGTAATCTCGCACCCGTCTTATCACAAGAAGTCCTCGTGGGCGAAGGTTAACGACGCACGCGGGTCTCCACAAGTGATCAAATCGGAAACCCGAGAGGCTATTCGGTCTATCTGCCGAAATAAAAAACACATTTCGCCGGTAGCAATTCCCATTGTCGGGGCTGTTCCGCTTTAATCAGGTTCGGCATTTGGCCAAATTATGTTGAAATCCCTAGGCAATTCCAGCTTCCCAGGCGATACTAAGAGCGTTGGGGCCAGCCAAAACATAGCGGTCCGCCTTAAGCGATCTACCATGACCGAACGAACTACAAACCGAGTCGGCGATTATTCGCAAAAACGCCCTCTTGCGCCGTTTGCCGGGCTTGCCTTGCTAGCAGCTTGCATGTTCAGCTTTTCGGCCTGCACTCGTCCTGCTCCTGAGGTGGTCGATCCAGTCGCAGGCTCAAATCCATCCGCCATTTCGTCGCCAGTCAGCCTGCCGGGCGAGACTAAGTCCTGCTGTTCGGCACCCCCCAGCCGTTTTTCAGCCATCACTGCCGCCGCCGACAAAGCCGACAACTCAACCCCTAGCAACGATTCGCCTGATGGCAAATCGGGCGACGGTACAGACAATTCGGCAACGCCGGAGGCCGACGCCGATTCGGCTCAAATCGACCCGCCAGGAATGATCTGGATTGCCGGGGGTGAATTCAATAGAGGGACCGATGACCCAGACTCTGAAGCCTCCGAACGGCCAGCACACCTGGTCAGCGTCAGCCCATTCTGGATGGACGCGACCGAGGTCACCAACGCCCAGTTCAAGCAGTTTGTCGATGCCACAAACTATGTAACAACCGCCGAGAAACCCGGCCCCGGCCGTCCGCGCCCTGCGTCACTCGTTTTTGTGCCAACGAACAATCCAGTGTCGCCAGAGAATCCTGCCGAATGGTGGGAACTGGTCGAGGGAGCCAACTGGCAGCACCCGTACGGGCCGGGATCCACGATCACCGTCAAAGAGAATCACCCGGTAGTCCATGTCTCATGGGACGATACTGTGGCCTTTTGCAAATGGGCTGGCAAGCGCCTGCCGACCGAGGCCGAGTGGGAACTGGCCGCTCGTGGGGGCCTGGAAGGACGCCGTTATCCTTGGGGAAATGCACCTATTTCGGACGATCGCCCGCAGTGCAACTTCTGGCAGGGCCGTTTTCCAAATACCAACACGCGGCAAGATGGCTACGAGGCAACTGCGCCGGTACGCAGCTTCAAGCCCAACGGCTTTCGCCTGCACGATATGGCGGGAAACGTTTGGGAATGGTGCAGCGATCATTACCGCGATGACACCTATGCCCAGCAAATTGCTGCCGCGAGCGGTAAGCCGATTGTCGACCCAACCGGGCCGTCGGACAGCTATGATGCAGCGGAACCGACCAAGATCCTACGTGTTTACCGCGGAGGGTCGTTCTTAAGCAATGACGTCCATTGCACCGGTTACCGGCCTAGCGCTCGTCGCGGATTGGAGCCAAACAGCACAAGCTGCCAGATCGGCTTTCGCTGTGTGAAAAGTGCTAATCAGCACGCCGCTTCCGAGGCTGTTGCCCCGGATGCATTAGGACGGGCCTCTGTGGACGGCGCAACGGCAGTCGAGTCTTCTGCTAATTGATCGGGGCTGGCGAGAACAGCCGCCTTGCTGATCAGCCGCTGGCAAATAACCTACGATAGAGGGCAGTTGTCGGCTTCGCCACGCTAGCATCATAATTGATCGCAGTGCCAACGACCGTTTGTGCTACGATCCATCCTTGCCGGCCGGTTGGGAGACTAGATCGGCACTCCTACCACACTCGAACGAGGCCCGTTGAAATGTCTGTAGCCGCAAATGTGTTGAGCCTGATTGGCAATACCCCGATTGTTGAGCTGCGCAGCTTTGATACCGGGCTGTGCAAGCTCTTCGTGAAACTGGAGAGCCACAATCCTGGCGGTTCGATCAAGGACCGCATTGGCCGATCGATGATCGAGGCTGCAGAACGCGCCGGCAAGCTCCAGCCGGGCGCGGTTCTGGTCGAAGCCACTGCTGGTAACACCGGTCTTGGGCTGGCACTGGTGGCCGCGCAAAAGGGATACCGCTTGAAGCTGGTGATTCCAGACAAGATGAGTCAGGAAAAGGTGTTTCACCTGAAGGCGCTGGGGGCGGAAGTCGTCATGACACGTAGCGATGTTGGCAAGGGACATCCTGAGTACTACCAGGACATGGCGTTGCGGATAGCCGAGGAAACGCCTGGAGCTTACTACATCGATCAATTCAACAACCCGGCCAACCCGCTGGCGCATGAGACGACCACTGGCCCTGAGATTTGGGAACAGATGGACCACAACGTCGACGCTGTGGTCTGTGGTGTTGGCAGCGGCGGCACGCTGACCGGCCTGAGTCGCTACTTTGCCAAGGTCGCGCCGGAACTGGAGATGGTGCTGGCCGATCCGGCTGGCTCCGTGCTGGTCGAATACTTAAAAACCGGGATCATTGGCGAGGCAGGCTCCTGGGTCATCGAGGGCATCGGCGAGGACTTTATTCCTTCCATCGCAGATCTTTCTCGCGTTCGTGCGGCCTACACCATCACCGATCTGGAGAGCCTGACTGCGGCGCGGAGCTTGCTGCGTAACGAAGGAATCCTTGGTGGCTCGTCGTCAGGAACGCTGGTCGCGGCAGCGATTCGCTACTGCCAGGAGCAGACAAAGGCCAAGCGAGTCGTGACCTTTATTTGCGACTCCGGCAACAAGTACCTTTCCAAGATGTACAACGACTACTGGATGGCAGAGCAAGGTTTTCGCGCCGGGCCAAAATATGGCGACTTGCGCGACTTGATCGTGCGACGGTATGTCGACCGCGCCGTGATTAGTGTGACGCCAGACGATGCCATCTCGGCGGCTTATTTGCGGATGCGGCTCTACGATATTTCCCAACTGCCGGTAATTCAGGGAAACAAGGTCGTGGGAATACTCGATGAATCCGACCTGCTATTGGCAGTGAGTGACGAAGACAAGTCGTTCAAGCGAAGTTGCCGCGACTTTATGTCGACCGAGCTGGAGACCATTGATCGTCGAGCCAGCATTCCTGAACTGCTCAAGGTTCTGAAAAACGGTCACGTGGCAATCGTTACTGACGATGAAGGCTTCCACGGCTTGATCACGCGAGTGGATGTACTGAACTACCTGCGGCGGAATCAGTCGTCCGGTGCGGCCATTCTGCCCCCATCTACCAGTGGCATTGGAGCGGTCGAGTGAAACAGAGTTCTATCGCGGCGCGAGCAAACACACACGGATGAACAACCAGGATCGCACCATGCAGCCCAAGAAAACGTCGACTACCGAACCTCGGCTCGGTTTTGGCACGCGCGTCATCCATGCCGGTCAGACACCGGACCCGACAACCGGTGCCGTGATGACGCCGATCTATGCGACTAGCACCTATGCGCAGCAGTCACCGGGGGTCCACAAGGGCTTCGACTATGGGCGGAGCCACAATCCAACGCGATTTGCCTTTGAGCGGTGCGTAGCGGATCTGGAAGAAGGAACAGCCGGCTTCGCCTTTGCGTCGGGACTGGCGGCGATTTCTACCACGCTGGAACTGTTAGACAGTGGCGCTCATGTGCTGGTCTGCGACGATCTCTATGGTGGCTCGTACCGCTTATTTGAGCGCGTGCGACGTCGGAGCGCGAACTTGGATTTTAGCTACGTCGATCCAACCGACCTGAAAGGCTTTGCGGCCGCGATTCGACCAACTACCAAGCTGATCTGGATCGAAACGCCGTCCAACCCGTTGTTGAAACTGGCCGATCTGGCCGCCATTGCGGAGATTGGCAAAAAGCACGGCATTCTGTGCGCCGCGGACAACACGTTTGCCACGCCGTATATACAGCGGCCGCTGAGCCTGGGCTTCGACATCGTCGTGCATTCGGTGACCAAATATTTGAACGGGCACTCTGACATGATCGGCGGTATGGCCGTTGTCAGAGATCCCGCACTGGCAGAGCGTCTTGGATTCTTGCAGAACGCGGTCGGCGGAATCAGCGGGCCGTTTGATAGCTTTTTGGCCCTTCGCGGGCTCAAGACGCTGGCGCTGCGAATGGAACGGCACTGCCAGAATGCTCAAACAATTGCCGAGTGGTTGGAAAGCCGCTCAGATGTGCAGAAAGTTCACTACCCTGGTCTGGCGAGTCATCCTCAACACGAACTGGCAAAGCGACAGATGC
>JAWXCH010000373.1:0-2818 GCA_034440595.1 Planctomycetota bacterium
ATAGGCGGCGGCGTGGCATCCAGCACAATGGCATTCAGAATCGCTTGGTTCCAACGCAGCACCGGGTCGATGCCGGCGGTTTCCGCAACACGCTGGAGCGTCCTCGCTGCCTGGCTCGTGTTGCCGGCAAGATCAGTAACGGCGAGCGACAGCCCGTTCTCCCCGAGCGTCAGTGGGATATTCGGAATGCGGAATTTTCCATCTCCACTCGACCGCACTGTTTGGTTGAGTCCGGCAATTGTAACGAAGGAATTGGCCTCGGTGCTGCCTTGCAACGTCACACGCGCGGCATTCGTCGAACCGTCCCCACGGGCACCCGTGTCGGAGGTGGCCGCCAGATCGAACTGCGGCGCCGGTGGCACCGTCGTGTCCACGACAATCGAGATATTGGCACTTGCCGAATTGCCCGCCACGTCGCGAACGATCGCGGAAAACGGATAGGTGCCATCGGTCAAGGTAGGCTGATTTTCGAACGCCCCGGTCGACGGGCCGTCAAATAATGTCTGCCCGTTGAACTGTACCAGCAATAGCTCTCCGACTTCCGCCGCGAGAGTGATTCTCGGTTGAGTGACGCTCGTGTTATTGTCGTCATTCTTGAGCCCTGAATCATCAGCAGCCAAGATTCGTGGCGAAGTGAGCGTCGGAGCAACGGTGTCCAGCGTGATTTGAATCTGCTGCAAGCCTTTCAGACTTGGTAGGTAAACTGTTACTTTGCTATTGCCATCCTGCAATGACTGCACCGTCCTTGGATCCAAGGTGAAATGGCCGGCAACGTCAATCGGCAAATCAACGATCGCACCTCGATTGACTCGCACTTTTGCTGTGGCGAGCGTGATGCCTTCCAAGCTCAATTGTCCTTGCAAGCGGGGATCGTAGGTGACTCGATCAGTAGGCGATTCACCGGTATCGTTGACTAGACCCATCGCCAGCGGCAGCTTCAGACCCCCGGCATTAATGTTGTTAATGACCGATACGACGTCGCTGGCAGTTATCTGGGTGTCCCCGTCGACGTCCAAATAAGGGCTCGTTGGCGATGGTGTGCCGACCAACCCTCCAGAACCGTGCGAGTTGATGTAGTTGATTAACGTGATTACGTCGTCAGCCACTACAAAGCCATCGTCGGTGACATCCACATTGACGAGTGGATTCTGCCAAATTGCGGCGAGCATGCGGCGATCTTCGAGGTGCTCCAGGAATAACCTTCGCAGCCGAATCGGTGGCAACTTTGACATCGGCTTTGAGCCGAATTGTTGTGGGATTAAAATGTCAGTTTTCACGTTCGATCCTCGGATAAGTCGGGCTGCACATGCGAACTTCTCGGAACGACTAATCAAGACAGATCTGAGCAAAGGAAAAACAAACGGCAGCAATAAATGGCCGATCTCGCCGGTAGCAGAGTTAATCCGGAGCTAGCGCTAAGTGCCGTTGCCAAAATTGTTGTAATAGTATTGCCGCGGCGTGCCGTAAAGGCAATATGGCGGGTGGAAGTTCCAAGTGGCTGGCCCACGGCCTGATTTAGAGTTCGCGGTAGAAGATCTCTTTTAAGAAACGTTGGTTAGATACGGTGAGCCGAGGAGCGATTTCGCCCGATTCGGCAAAGGATGCTGCGCACGTCACCAAAGGTATGAGTTCTCGGCACGAATATCATGCCTCAGAAAACGCATGAGAATCTGCGACGAGTCCAGCCGGCATCAATGGGTCAATTGTTGCGAAGTCGCAGATAATGGTTGAGTTTCTCGGAAAACGAGTGCCTTTGATCCGCTTCTTACCAGCCAAGCCCCAACTCCCTCCAAGCGTCGCGCTGGGCCTACCTTTAAATGAAACTCTCTCTAGTGCCATGGTCGGTGGCCAAGGATTGCATCCATAAGCCGGGGGTGCCTTGGGAGCGGAGGATTACTGCGGGGTTCTGCGCGATCGCCGACTGCAAAACAAGCGTCGGCGCGATGGCGGAGGATGAAAGAAATCGTTTCATGGTGCCATCGATTTCCTGGCGTGAAGTACTTTGCCCAATGAGGGCTCAGTTTGCCACAGCAGCCTTCGGTGCTTTGGCCTGGGGGGGCGCTTTTTTGTCGAGCCACTTTTGCAGATCAGCCGGGTTCAATTCCACTGGCGCACCGTTGTTTGGCAGTTCGATCTTGGCCGACCAGAGGATGCCGTTGACGATCAATCGCCGGCGATTCGCCTCTTCCCAGTCCTTGTGGAGATGCATACCGGAAAACGTGAAAGCCCGCTGGCCGTGCAGGCCTTCGTAGGCCCAGGACAGTATCTCCTCGCGGCCCAGGCCCTTTTTCGCATCGGCGGTAGTCCGCAGTTTGTCGGGGACGGCGGAGACCAAGAGCGGAGTGATCCCCTTCAGTCCGTCCACAAAGCGAATGTTGAAGTGCCAGCCGTCTTCCCATTGCACCGGCTGCACGCCGCGGCAGATCGGGTGCTCGACCGGCTTGAAATCGGCCGTCCAATGTCCCTTGGCGGACGAATCCCAATCGTAATAGCCTCCCAGGTGTGGCAGAATTTGCTCCCCTTCCGCACGGGGGTGATGCAGTGCGTAGTGAATGGCACACAGGCCGGCACCCGCGTCGCAGGCTGCTTTCAGTTGCTTTAGCCGCTCCGCCGGATATTGCCCCGTCTCGTGAACGCCATCGGCCAAGAACACAATCGCCCGCGCATGAGCCAGAATGGCCGGGTTTTGCGGCCATTCTCGCACGATGACCGGAAACACCCCGGGAGTTTGCAGCAGCAAATTCCGCAGCACCGCACAATCGGCAAACGTCTCGTGCTGGCCCGCGTTGTGGCTGGGCGGGCCGGAGATGAGTATGAT
>JAWXCH010000374.1:0-3602 GCA_034440595.1 Planctomycetota bacterium
GAATCTGATAGCGAGCGACCGATTGCAGAAAGCGCCGCAAGGGCTTGGTGTGAAAGCTGTCGGCCACGACGGCCAATTCGGCGACCGGCCGCTGAAGCCGGAACACTCGAAACAGGCCCGGCCCGCCCAGCACCGCCAATCCCTCCCGCGTATGGTTCCAGAATGCATCATCATGAGAGAGGGCTACAAACGGTTCCAGAAGGAGCCCGGTCTCTGCGGCCGGATACTTCTGCCGGAGCGATACCTCCAACTCCTTTAAAAGATTGCGAAATCGGATCGGATCCTGCTGATTCTCGGGCCGGCACCGATGGGTTGGCTGGTACAGCGAGAGACACGGCGGCTGTTGGACTGATGCCAACTCGGCCAATGAGTGAATGGTAAGCAGATTACTTTTCGGTTTCATTTTCTGCCTTGAGTTTTAGTAGAGTGAAAAACGTAACAGTCGCACTTCACGACATTTGGCCGCTTTGCTATTGATTGGCCGGGGATGCCCCTACCGAAGCCATCGCAACGCATCTTCATACGTGGATTCAGAAAAGTGGCTGACCTCCGGCTGCATATGTACTTGTTCGCCAGGCATGCGTCGGCGGCTTACAGACTGCGACATAATAGCGACGCTCCCTTTAGCGTTCCTGTGAATTTGGGCGAACGATTCAGCCAACAAGCTTTCAAAGCTTGAACCATTCGAGATCACTCGCAGTTCCCCTTTCTCATTGCGGTGCGATGAGGGGCTTTGCAACGGCGCGATCCCCGCCAGAATCGCTGTAAAATAATCCATGCACTTAATGGCAGCCGTTGTGTCGTTGAGGCCGGGACATAGCGCATTTAGAATGCTGTTTTGATTCAACCGCGGCCATTGGGCCAGCCAGCGGTCGGTCGCAGCGGAATCGGTTTCGATCAAAAAAAACCGCGAGCACGATGCTGGCCGCGACGATGAGCAAAGGCAGGAACAACGGCTCGACCGCTGATTGCTCCAGAGCAGATTACTCCAGAGAAGTTTGAGTTTGTTCATCGCTTCAGTTCTTGTCGGCTTTCAAATCGGACTTAGCGGGACGAACGCTGGTGGTGGCCCCCAAGAGATTCTCGCCCTCGTCCACCACCTTGGCTTGACGGGCCTGCTCCTCAAGGACGGCTGCCTCGTTGGACAACCCTGCTTCCGCCTTGGTGGACACCGTATCCAATCCGTCCGACCGCGGCAGCTCGCCAGATGATTTGAGCGATCCACTTTCTTTCGTCGTCTCCTGCTTCCCGTCAAGCAGCGTGACGGGGACACCGTGTGGAAAGACGACTTCTCGTGCCTCGTCGGGCATGCTGATGCCCTGTTGCTGAAACGCGCGTTTCACGAGCCGGATTACTGAAGACCGCACCTTGAGCCAGCTGTGTTCATGTCCATTGATCCAAAAGTAGATTCTTAAGTTGACGGTCGCTTTGCCCAAGTCGTCCGCCAACACCCAGGGCTCTGGCTCTTTCAAGACCGCAGGGTGATCCACCAGCACCTTCAGGGCAACCTCTTGGGCTTCATCAATTGCGTCGTCGTAACCGATGCCGACGACGAAGTCCTCGCGCCGATTGGGGTTGGCGGTGAAGTTTTGCACTGTGGACTTGTAAACTGCGGCGTTGGGGATTTGCACGAGATTGCCGTCGAGAGTCATCAGCACCGTCGTGCGGAGGTTCAATTGTTGGACATAGCCGGTGACTCCGACGACTTCGACCAGATCGCCCTTCTCGAACGGCTGCTGAATGCTCAGGAAGATGCTGGCCAGGAAGTTCTCCGTAATGTCCCGGAAGGCGAGGCCGACCGCCAAGCCTACCAGGCCAGTTCCGCCGACGATCGTCAAAGCCAGTTGGGTTAAGCCAGAGACACGCAGGACGATATAGGTGCCTACAAGAAACACGATCACGCCTAGGCTCCCCGCAAAGACACTCCGTAGCAGTTTCGCCCGAACACGCGTGCTGAGGAAGTGTCGAGCGCTGCGCGTGGTCAGCCACCCGGCCAGCGCCGACAAGGCCAGGATGAAAAGAGCGATAAGGAGGAACGGGAGGGAGCGGACGAGATCACGCCACAATATCGACAGACCGCTTTGCGCCCCGCTGAAGTCCCAAGCGGACGGCTTCGACACTTCGATCCGGTTGGCCACGGCGACCACATCCTGGGTGTTGCGCGCTAGGTCGCCCGCCCATTTCTTGATCTCGTCGCTGTCGGTACGGCCACTGAGAAAAACAACACCGTCTACGACTTTGACTTTCGGGGCATTGAACCAACCTGTGGCCTCCATGACGCTCTGGAGGCGCTGGCGGATCTCCTCGTCGTGCGCGATTGGCAGCACGGCCACCTCTGCTGGCGCGAGAGAAAGCTCCTCCTCCCTAGGAGCAGGTGGATTCTGCGGCTGTGCCGTGTCCCACTGCGCACTCATGGTGCACGAGAACGTAATAGCGGAGAGTATGATGAGCAGGGCAAGCATTGTTTCTACAACTTAAGTTACTTGGGTGAACGATTGATGCACTGGTTCAATCAATCACAACGGTCGCCGCGACACTTACCACTGGCACGAACATTCCGAAGCCTTTGCCTGTGACGTTGGTGAATGAGGAGGCGCCGCCGAAGCTGAACGGATCGTCGGAGTTGCGGTTCGGTTCGTCGAGGAACTTGGCGTAGGCTGCGTCGGCGGCACATACGAGTATGTCGACACTGCCGCTACCTCTGCCGATGTAATAGTTTGTAAAGTCTATGACGAGAGTTACTTCCGGGTCACTAGGGTTACCAGATACAACACGGTAGTATTCGTACATCGACAACGGTGGGTCTGCAGTGTTAAAGTCATCGAAACGTGAGACATATTGGACCCAAATGACTGAGCCAGGTCTTGTGAGCAGGGTCACACGTACGACGCGATACTCTGGCTGATCGACACTCGCTACTAACTCGGTTTTTTCTACTGTTGGCGCGATAGGCATACGTGCCACAGACTCGGCACGCAGTCCCTGCCATTCGACGATCATGCGCATTGAGTCGCCCTGCCACCTTGGGTCGGGTGGCGGCAATACAAATCCTCTTTTCTGCGTGAGAGGCTGTAGCTGATACACGGTATCGCGCCACTGCAGTGTTACAACGGCGTCGAGAATGGCTGCATTTGCGAAGGTGGCCTCTTGCGTTGCTTGTAATGTTCTGGAAACCCAGGCAAGTGAGTCGATAGAGCGTCCAACAAATGTGTTGATGACGATAGCGCGTTCGTACGGCAAGTCTACGTCTACCGTCTGCTCGCACGCCTGTAGCAGAAGGATGAGACAGATAGCAAAAGGCAGCCCCCTATAGAGTGTTCTCATTAGAATTTGAACCTCAACCCGAGTGAAGGGATGATAGGAAACAAGGTTATTTGTTTGACAACGCGTCCGTACTCACCTGTGTCTGTGTTGAACTCGCTCGTGACGTACAATGCAAAGGGATTGAGGTGGTTGTATGCGTTATACACGCTCAGGTTTAGCTCGCTAGCAAGACCGAACAGCGTGATTTCATGGATAAGGTTAAGATCGAGTTTGTGGAAAGGGGCTAGTCGAAATGCATTGCGCTCGGTGTAGTAGTCTGTTGTGTTTGGACTAAATCC
>JAWXCH010000375.1:0-4066 GCA_034440595.1 Planctomycetota bacterium
CCACGCGCTAGACGCGGGGGGGGGCGCGTTGTTAAATGGGGACCATTGCGAGACTGGATCGGTTCCAGGCTCGCTCCATATGGGAAATGCCGGTTAAAGGTTCACTGGAATCTCGACTTGACACTTGCCAGACCGGTAGACGTGGTCGCGTGTTGGAAGCTAGCCCCTGAAATCTACATCGAAACGCAAAACCGACTTTGGCGTTTCAACTTTCGCGTCGTGTCTTAGTGCCGTTGTGGTAGTTCAGAATCAGGCAAGTGGTTCCGAGCGGCGTGACCTTCATTGTCCCTGCTGCGGGCACAGGTAGAATCGGTGCAATCCTCCAGTGGCGGACAATGCGCACAATACGACCGTATGCATGCCAAGTGCGGACGGTCGGGCCAGATCTGCGGTATACTTTCGGCATGACCAAGAACCATCACCAAATCGCCCGCGTGTCCGATCCGCGTTCAGACAAGGAGGCGCGGTCGTATAAAGCGGTGGCCGTCGGAGCAGGCGCCTCGGGGGCGATAGCGATCGGGGCAACCTTGATCAGCGCGTTGGCCGTCGGAGCGGTGGCAATCGGAGTCCTCGCCATCGGCCGTTTGGCGATCAAGCGACTGTCGGTCCGTCAATCGCATTTTGACCGACTCGAGATCGACGAACTGGCCGTGCGACGGTTGCAGGTCGAAGAGGTCGTCATCACGAAGCGATATGTGACGCCGGGCGACCATTCCGACAACGCGTGATACAGACAGACGGTTCGGGTACAGCCTGGCGAGTGGCGTATCCGGAAAACACAGTTCGTCGCGCCAGCAAGGTCGCTCAATCGTTTACGGCTATGTCGCGAGCGGGGCGCGTTGTAGATTTCACTGTCGGCCAGATGGCAAACTACTTGGCGAATGGACCATGCTCCCTTGGTGGGCGTCGCATCCCAGTGAGGCGCAGATGAAGCAGCGGTGCCGCACCTACTTCTGCCCCTTTCGCCGCTTGCTGAGCGTTTGTAAGGCTTCGCGATCGCCGGCGAAGAGCGCAGCTTTTTTCGCGCGGCTCCAGCCTTTGAGTTGCTTTTCGCGCCCGATCGCGCCCTGCAGCGTCAAATGCCGTTGGCGCAGACGGGGTGGGGGCAAGAAGACGATCGACAACGCTCGAAGGATGCGGGCTTTCACCACCATCTGGTCAAGCCGCTGCAGCCGGGCGCCGTTCAGGCTCTACTGGAAAAGCTGAGTGGCGGTATTTAGTCAATAATTGTAGCCCTTCCCCGCACGAATCCACTTCCAGCAATTCTGCCCCTGGTCATGATCGCCACTCGGACAATTGGTCTTCAAATAGCTACAACCCGTTTGCACTATCAAGCACAGTGATAGAAGTTGAGTTCAGCCCAGATGCATTGAAGCTGTTATCCGCCCTCATCTCGTCCATCAGCGGAGGTCAGATGAATGGAACGACACCATCCAAAAGTCGGCCTCAGGATGCATGGCTAGCCAATCAGCCTTCCACGGTTTTGCTGGTGGACAAAAAGGAGGCGGCGGCGATGCTGAAAGTGTGCGATAAGACCTTGTGGAATTTGCACACCACTGGAAGAATGCCCAAGCCGATTCGGATCGGCAGTGCAGTGCGATGGAGCTACGAGGAACTGCGGGCCTGGGTCGCCGCAGGGTGCCCAGAGCTTGGTTGCCCTGAACACGGTTCAAATAGCGCTGACAAGTAGCTTGGCGGCTGTCACTAAAACTTGCTGGCACTTTTTGGCTGACATAGAATATCGGCGTCAGCGGAGAATACGTGACCTCACGAACAAAATGGATGGTGCGTATGGCGGACGCTTCCCCGACCAATAACAAAGTGTTGCATGAACAGCGTGATTGGCTGTTGGTGACTCTCTCATGCATTGGTGATGCCGTCATCACCACGGACACCGAAGAGCGGGTGACGTTCCTCAACCCCGTTGCTGAATCCTTGACGGGGTGGACGCAAGATGCCGTGGGGCAGTCGCTCAAGAGCGTGGTTCGCATCGTCAACGAGGAGAGTCGCCAGCCGGTCGAGATTCCCACCGCTAAAGCCTTGCGAGAGGGTCGCACTGCCAAATTGGCAAGCCACAGTGTGCTCATCGCCAAAGACGGCACCGAACGATCAATTAGTGATAGTGCCGCCCCCATCACGAACGAGAAGGGGGAAGTGGCCGGTGTAGTGTTAGTCTTTCGGGATATTTCGCAACGGCGAGCGGCGGAGCGGGCACTAGATAAGGCCCTTGGATACGCTGACGACATCATTGCAACCCTGCGAGAACCGTTCGTTGTTCTGGACAGCGACCTCCGAGTTAAGTCGGCCAACCGTTCTTTCTACGACTCGTTTCACGTTTCCAAGGAGGAAACTGAGAATCGCCTAGTGTATGAGCTGGGCAACGGACAGTGGGACATTCCCGACTTTCGGAAGCTTTTGGATGAAGTGCTGTCCCGCAACGCATCTGTTCACGACTTTGAAGTTAAACATGTGTTTCCTGGTCTTGGTCGTAAGACCATGCTGCTGAATGCTCGACCATTCCCTCTCGATTCCAAACATCCTGAATTAATTTTGTTGGCGGTTGAGGACGTTTCTGCATTTCGTGAGCATGCCGACGAACTGGCTGAAGTCAGTCGCAATAAGGATGAATTTCTGGCGACGCTGGCTCACGAACTGAGGAATCCTTTGGCTCCGATCCGCAACGCCGTCCAGTATCTCGAAATGGATGGCTTGACGGAATCGGACGTGAAGTCAGCCAGAAATATTATCGTCCGTCAAATTACGACGATGGTGCGGCTCATCGACGACCTGCTCGACGTGTCTCGCATCAGCCGGAACAAGTTGGATGTCCGCAAGGAACACATTCAGTTGGCATCGGTGGTGGAAAGTGCCGTGGAAAGCAGCCGCCCCTTTATTCAACAGTATGGTCTCGAACTAACTGTTGAAATGCCGCCAGAGGCAGTTCACCTGGATGGAGACCCGATTCGTCTGGCCCAGGTCTTCTTGAATTTATTGAACAATTCCGCCAAGTTCACCAAGCGTGGAGGGCAAATTTGGCTGACGGCTCATCGGGAAGGGAGCGACGCTGTTGTGACCGTGCGAGACAATGGCATTGGCATCCCGAGCGACATGCTGCCCCGCATCTTCGACATGTTCACACAAGTCGATCAGTCGCTGGAAGAATCTCACGGTGGACTTGGAATTGGCCTGACGCTGGTGCGGCGGCTGGTTGAAATGCACGACGGCAGCGTTGAAGCCCGCAGCAATGGCCCCGACGAAGGTAGCGAATTTATCGTCCGTTTGCCGCTGCTCATCCCGATGCAGGATCAACCGCAGCCAAAAAGTCAGGTGCCAAAAGCAAAGACCCTGAGTGGATGCCGCATCCTTGTTGTGGACGACAACAAAGACTCGGCTGAGACCCTCGGAATGTTGTTGCAGCTGAAAGGAAATCATCTTCGCATCGCTTACGATGGGCTTGAGGCTGTGCAAATAGCGGAGTCCTTTCACCCTGAGTTGATCCTGCTAGACATCGGACTACCCAAGCTTAACGGTTACGATGTCGCCCGCCATATCCGCCAGCAGGAGTGGAGCCGGGGAATGATTCTGGTTGCTTTGACCGGCTGGGGGCAGGACGAGGACCGCCGCCTTTCGCAGGATGCCGGTTTTGACTTCCACCTAGTGAAGCCGGTAGAACTTGCAGCCCTTGAAAAACTGCTCGCTGGGTTGTAGCCGACGACGGGGAGAATCCGATTCAAGACCTTGCCTGCCATACTTCCCCGCTCCCCATCTCCATTGCCGTCAATTGCTGCCAGACGCACAGCCCGTGTCGAGGCAGGTCAGATAGCTCAGTTTGAGCACATCTGGCTGTAAGTGGCACAATTCGTGCAAGTTGAGAAATACCTTTTGTGGAGAACCAGAAATGAACGGCGCACATTTGCATTTGTTGGTCAATCACCTACCGATGGTAGGTTTTGCCATCGCTCTGATCCTGCTGGCTGCGACCATGCTGCGACGAGGAGATAGGGGCATGTTTTTGGCGACGGTCCTGGTCCTGGTGATTGCCGGTGTCGGGGCGCTGGCGGCACAG
>JAWXCH010000376.1:0-11822 GCA_034440595.1 Planctomycetota bacterium
CCCCCGAGAGCGACCCCGGGCTTCTTATTACGATGGATGCGGTCGGCCATGTCGATCGCCAGAGATGTGAAGCGTGTGAACGAACAGGATTGAACCGTCAACGCTAGCACAGGACAGAGAACAGATTTGACGACATAACAAAACGAAGTCGTCCGAACGATTTAATTTGAAGCCATGCCCGGGGTTGCGTTGCGTCTAAAACGCTCCCCTCCCTCACTCCCCCCGAGAGCGACCCCGGGCTTCTTATTTTTTGCGAAATCTCTCGCACGGCCGTAGCTTGCGGCTGTTGGGTCTACATTAACCCGACGCGCAAGCGAGGAAATCGCACTGGCAGAGCCAGTGGCACACCGTCCAACGCGCTGCGCCTCGCTGGCGCTTCGGGTTAGTATGTGCGCCTTTCTGCCGACATTTTCCACGATTCGCGATGGCTGCCGTTTGGTGTTAAAATAAAACCTAACGGGGATTGCCTGGGTCGAGTTGGTAAAGCCCAATCTGCCCCGCAGTTCTATCGCAGTCGAGCACGATTGACAAGCATGCATGAATAACGCGCAGAGAACTTCGACTGATTTACACCATGACCGGCGACGGTGGCGTGGTTGCATGCGCAAGGTGCAATTTGCAGTACTAGCGGCTAGTGCGCTATTGCTTTGCACCGCGAAGGAGGCAGCCGCCGCAGTGGTGGTGATTGCTAATCGTGCTTCGGTGCCGATTCGTCTGCAATACGAAGTCCACAGTGCAGATCAAGCGCTCGCCGAATCGACAGTCGTAGATGCACCGGCAGAAGCAACGCGAATCGCTGCCAAACCGGTTGCCGCAGACCCTTCCACAAAGCCCGATCGGGCAAGGCCGGCAGCGGCGCGGCATCAGATTGCCGTTGGTGATGTAATGGTCGTACCGTTGCATGCGGACCAGGTGATGGATATTGCCGGGTCGGGCTGGCAGCCGATGACGCTGCTGCCCAACCGCGTCTATTATTTTGGCGAGACGGCCAAGCGCGAAATCGAACTGCGAGAGATCGGCGTCGGACTGGAAAGTATTCCCGGTCCCCCTCCAGCGACACTGCTGGCGGCAGGTGTGAATCTGAATCCAACGCTGGCAACCGATCCAGCGGCAAGTGCCCGGTTGGCTGCGCAGCAGACGGCGCTGGCAAAGCTAGTGGCCGCGCGGAGTACGATTCAGGTCGCGATCTACGGGGACGATGACCAGAATGCGCGGCGAACTGTGTGGGAGCCTCGGCTGAAGAAACGGATTGCCGCTGCCTCGGAGATTTTGAAGCGGCACTGCGGAATGGAACTGGCGGTCAAGACGGTTGGCGAATGGGAGTCAGACGATTCCAATAGCGACTTTCAGGTTGCGCTGCGCGAGTTTGAAACCAAGGTTCGACCGCCCGGCGTGCGGCTGGCGATTGGCTTCACAAGTCAGTATCAGATCACGCGCGGACGGACGCATCTTGGTGGCACGCGCGGCCCGCTGGCCACGCACATTTTGCTGCGCGAATGGTCCAACCATGTGAGCGAGTCAGAGCGTTTAGAGCTGCTGCTGCACGAACTGTCGCACTTCTTTGGTGCGGCACACAGCCCGGAGCAGATTTCGGTGATGCGTCCTGTGCTAGGGGATCGTCAGTCACGGGCACGGGATTTTCGGATCGGCATCGATCCGGTGAATACGTTGATTATGAACATGGTGGCCGAGGAAATGCGGCTGCGCGGAGCCAACTCGTTTTACCAGCTTAGCGCGACGACGAAGCGGCAGATGGAGGCGGTTTACGTGTCGCTGCAGCAGGCCTTGCCCGAGGATCCGGCAGCGGGCGAATTGTTGCGAGTGCTACGACGCAGGTAGTTGCCGTTCTGTCGCATTTCGTTGGCGCGAAATAGCGTTACTGAAGCGGAATGCCTGCTGGCATACAGTGATCCTACGGTTGCACGCCAGTGCTCTTTCACGGAGTGAAAGGCAACAGACATACACTAACCCGTTGCGCCGCCGAGGAATACGACAGAGCGGTTGGCAACCGTGTCACAGAATTCTTCGGGCGCAAGATTGACCACTGCGTATAATTGTCACGATGGTCGGTCAGGTGTCTGTATTGAATGGCTCGGGGGATGACATGGGAGAAATCTATGAATTCCGATGACACAAGTTTCCTGCCGCACAGTAATCGCACCGCAGTGACGACTGCAATCGTGCTGTTTGTGTTGGCTGCCGCCGGGATGCTAGGGGCCGCGACCGTCTACGTCGCCGTCAGTCGCACCAGTTCCAGCGAGCTACTGGGTGATGCAAATCAATTGAAAACATCTTTGTTGGAGCGAGAAGCAATGAATCTGCACAGTGCGAATCTGCAAAAAGCGACCTTTGGGGCCGGATGTTTCTGGGGAGTGGAGTCTACCTTTCGCGAGATCCCTGGCGTGGTGGATGTGGCGGTCGGTTATGCCGGCGGTGATTTGAAGAATCCAACTTATGAAGATGTTTGCACCGGCAGCACCGGGCACGCCGAGGTGGTGGAGATCGAATTCGACGCCAATCAAGTTTCGTTTCAGCAGTTGGTCGACCGTTTCTTTGATATGCATAACCCGATGACGCTCAATCGGCAGGGGCCTGATGTGGGGACGCAGTATCGCTCGGCCGTGTTTTATCACGATGATGCACAGCGCGAGTCTGCCGTGGCGACAATCAAACGCCTCGACGAGTCAGGAAAATTCAACCGCCCGATCGTGACGCAGGTTGAAGCGGCGGGGCCGTTCTATCGTGCCGAAGAGTATCATCAGAATTATCTGGGCAAGCGCGGTTTGAAGAATTGTCATTTGTAAAGTTTGTTGTGATTGACAGCAACGAAGTTTTCACTGGCAGAGCCAGTGGCACACCGTCCTACGCGCTGCGCCTCGCTGGCGCTTCGGGTTGAAGTATCGGTATCCTAAACCGATGCGCAAGCGAGGAAATCGCACTGGCAAAGCCAGTGGCACACGGTTGGGTTGGCAGCGGTAATGGCACACAGAGTCAAAAGTGTTATGAGTGAACTCAACGAGATTCAGCGGAATTCGCAGGCACAGTTCGACCGGCAAAGTGCGCGCTATGGACGCCAGCATATTCTGGCAGACGTTCAGGATGTGACCGAATTGGTCCGCCTGATTCCACAACAGTCGCGACGCAGGGCGCTGGACATCGCCACCGGGGCTGGCCATACGGGTCTCTATTTGGCCGAACATGGCTGGCAAGTGACGCTGGCCGATATCTCGAGCGGAATGCTGGAACAGGCGAGCAAGGCGGCCGCCGAACGGGGGCTGACTGTCGAAACCCGACAGCACACCGCAGAGGTTTTGCCGTATCCCGACGAATCGTTTGAGCTGGTCAGTTGTCGCGTCGCGGCGCATCACTTCAGTGACCCGGCGGCGTTTGTGCGGGAGTCGGCGCGGGTGCTAACTAGCGGCGGCGCATTCTTGCTGATCGATGGATCGGTGGCCGATGACCAGATTGAAGCCGAGGAGTGGCTGCATCAGGTGGAGAAGCTGCGCGATCCGAGCCATCATCGCTTCTTGTCGCCAGGCCGCTGGCAGCAGTTGTGCCAGGAGGCTGGTCTGAACGTAATTCAATCGGGGTTGCAGCCGATGCTGCAACCCGATTTGCAGTGGTACTTTGAAACGGCGAATACTTCGGCCGAGAACCGCCGCGCGGTGCTAGAACTGGTCGCCGCAGTGCCGCAGTCGGCGCGCGAGCTGTTTCAGCTTGCCGAGGACCAGGGGAAAATCACCTGGTACTGGCAGCGGTTGTCACTACTGGCACTCAAGCCGTAGGTCGGATTAGGCACGCGATGGTTTGGACCGCTTGGAAGCGGACAATCCGGGCAGTGCCCCACGACTGGCAGCGGTGGTTGATCTTCGCAACCAAAGCACCAGCGGCGCGGCGATGTACACCGTACTGTAGGTACCAGAGATCAACCCGACGAGCATGGTGAATGCAAACGCGTGGATCTCCTGACCACCATAGATGTACAGGATGATCGTAACCAGCAGCACCGTTCCGCTGGTCAGGATGGTTCGACCAAGCGTCTGATTGACAGCCTTGTTGACCATGTCGGCAGTGATCTCGGGGCTTTTGCCACGAATCTCACGGATACGATCAAAAATCACGATCGTATCGTTCAGCGAGAAACCGACGATCGTCAGAATCGCGGCGACCACATCCAGGCTGATCTTAAAGGGATCGACCAAGGCCCAGCCGAAGTAGGGAGCGACGAACGAACTGACCGCGACGGCGGAAATGGCGACTGCGGCGTCGTGCAACACGGCGACCACGGCGGCCAGACCGAAGGCAATATTCTGAAAGCGATACCAGACATAGATTACAATCAATACGGCACTGACCAGCAGTGCGTAGATTGCCTGCATTTTGGTATGGTCAGCCACGCGACCGCCAATGTTGCTGGCACCGAGAAAGACCGGAGTTGTGCTAAGCTCGGCCTTCAAAGTATTCAGCAACGACTCGGTGGATTGCCGATCTAACGTAGATTTGTAGATCCAAGTCTTGTAAGCACCGCTGCCGACCACTCCTTCACTTTGAAGAATATCGAACTCCGCGTTATCGATGTTCTGTTTCTCGATATGCTCGAAAAAATCTTCAGTCAATTTAGAGCGCAGGGCTTCTTCGCTAATCCCTTCGGTGAATTCCAGCTTGGCGGTCGTCCCGTCGGCAAAGCGATCCACTATGGCGGCTTCATCAACTGCGGGCGTGACACTCGTCGGAGTCTCGGAAGTGCCAAGGAGTGGAGAAGTCGGCGCGGTCGGCGACTTGGTGGTAGCGTCGGAAGCTGCCGATGGAGTCGTGGCTGGTGGTGCAGTTGTCGCCGCTGGTGGAGCACCAGCAGGTGTAGTTGCTGCAGGCTCAGCTACTGCGGGCACAGCAGCTTTGGTTTCGGTTGATTTTGCCGCGTCCGTTTTTGGAGCATCTACCTTCGTTGCGTCCTCTTGCAATAGCAGCAGTTGTCCAGGGCCTGCAAGTGAGAACGCGGAAGCGGTCAGGTTGCTAAGACTTGGCACTGGCAAACTGCGGTTCGATGATTGCTTTGTCCCAGCCGCTGGCGTTGCTGGTGCGTCTGGAGCAGGAGTTGTAGAAGGTGTCGTCGCAGGCGCAGCAGGTGTTGTTGTTGGGGCTGGTGTATTTGGAGGTGGTGTTGTTGCTGGAGCAGGGTCCGTCGCAGCAGGAGTAGTTGTTGGTGGAGTGTCTGCAGGTGGTGGCGTAGTTGCGGGCGTTGCATCCGCTGGTGGAGTGGCGGCAGGTGTGGTGGTCGGTGGCGTCGAATCGGGCGCTGCCTTGCTGCCGTCGGCAGGGGTTGTTGTAGCGTCGGTCGATGGTGCCTCCGGTGTTGCCTTACCGCTCTTATCGATTTTGTAGGTCATGTTGTAGACCTGCATACGATCACCGAATATGCCGGCCAGTCGTGTTTTGACCTCATTCTTGTTTTCTTCGGACGTGTCGATTTTGAAATAGCGACTAGCACCATCCGTCGAACCCACCGTGCTGACCGTGACATCGTCCAGACGAGGATTTTCAGGTGTATCGGTGTTCAATAGCTTGCGCACTTCAGCAACATCCATCGCTTGTCCCTCTTTCAGGACAACCTGGAGCGAAGTTCCACCGGTGAAGTCGATGTCAAACAAACCCGCTCCACGCTGAAAACCCAGAAAAAATCCAATGGCAATAATCACGCTGGAGGCGACGATGCAAATCTTCATCGGGCCGATGAAGTTGAAATTTGTCTCGCTAAAGATTCGCATCATATTCAGCTTGGTGATCCAGCGTCGTCGTTCGGCAACGTCAAAGATGACACGTGCACAGAAGACCGCCGTGAACAGGTTCAGGAGCAGACCGAGAATCAGCGTAATGGCAAACCCGCGAAGCTGGTCGGTACCGATCGCATATAGGACGATGGCGGTGATTAATGTCGTCAGGTTGCTATCGACGATAGTCGACATAGCACGAGCAAAGCCGTTGCGAATGGCCATCCGCAGTGCGGCACCGCGCTGCATTTCTTCGCGCATGCGTTCATAGATCAGCACGTTGGCATCGACCGCCATACCGATACTGAGGACCAAGCCTGCCAGACCAGCCAGCGTGAACGGCGCCTTGATCAGGATCATCAGCGCGACCACCAGCATCACGTTCAGGACGACGCAGATGTTGGCAACAATGCCGGCAAAGCGATAGTAGAATGCCATGAACAGTAGCACGACCAGCGTTGAAACACCCATGGCGATACCACCGCTGCGGATGGTGTCGTCGCCAAGCTGTGCGCTGATGTTCGTTTCGCTGACTGGGACTTTGTTCAGTGCGGTTTCTAGCTCCCCGGAATTTAGCAACTCCACCAGGAAGTCGACTTGCTTTTGATCGAATTTGCCGGTGATCTGACCCTGGCCGGAAATCACTGAGTTGATCGTTGGAGCGGAGAATAATGTACCATCGAGAACAATTCCCAGATGCCGGTAAAGCTTGATGTCCTTAATGGGCAAATTCGCGGCGGTCAATGCACCGAACAGCGACGCCCCGTCAGTATCGAACGTAAAGGAAACGGCCGGCCTGGCAGTTTCTGGGTCATTGCTGGCAAATGCGCGATTGATGAATTTACCGGTTACATTCTGCTCATCCACGGCCACCAGAACTTCGTTTTCACCAAGGCGGTTCGTCCGCAATGTCATCCAATCGGTACCACCAAAATCCTCTTTGGGGTCGAGTTTGACCCACTTGCCGACAAGGATATCTCCATCCATCACATCGCCGTTGGGGCGGGTGCCAGTTTCTGCGGCGGCAATCAGCGATTGGTGCTTTGAATCAGCCCTGTTGGCAACAATCCGGAACTCCAGTTTTCCTGCCGTGCTGATCTTGTCCTTGATTACGCCCACTTCCGCCGCGTCAACCTCGGGGACTGTGATCATGACGGCATCGCCGCCGTATTCACGAACCGAGACCTCTTTTTGCCCGCCCGGATTGATGCGGCGATTGATCGCGGTAATCAATAGCTGCATCTGCGCCTTGGACTCTCCCGCCGGATCGATTTGACTGGCTTTATAGGTTAATAGCTGCTTGCCATCTTTGACCGAAGGAGATTGCAGGTCCAGTTTGACATTTAACTGCAACTGCTCGATCTCTTTTTCGACTTTTTGTTGCAGGTCGGGGACATCAGCCGGCATGGCCACTTGAATCAAGTTATCGTTCGTCGATGTGACGGCAATGTCAGGATTTAGCTTCTGCAGCAGGGTCTGAAGTTGTTTAACATCGCTCTCCAAATTGAGCTTGGCAGCCAAGTCCTTTTGTTCCTCGATCGTTTCATAGACCAACTCCACGCCACCACTCAGGTCGATGCCTAATTTTGGAGGCCAGGCCATCGTACAAACGACCAATCCGGCGGTAATGGCAAACAGCACCACACCGAACCGCCAGCCATGGTCCGGCATGCGCCAGACCTTGGCCAGGTAATTGCCGACGACGAACGGCAATACGACCGCCAGAATCGCGACGGTCGTGATGAACCAGCCTTCCTGATAGAAGGGCAGCAGTGCTTCGGCAGCCTTATCGGTGCCGTTGGGAGCTTGAGCAAGCAAACCGAGGAAAGACCAGGACATAGGTCGAACTTCCTTGAAAAACGAAAATGATTTGAATTCAGTGCGTCCAGCTCGGCCAGATATCCGGCCACCAGGAAAGCACATAACCGATACGAATAAAAAATGGCCCGCGAATCGCCGCGAACCGGATCAACTCAGACAACTCCCCGAATGGCTGTTTGGCCAGTTGCCCTAAACAAACTTTTGTATCACTTGCCTTTTGAATCTTTTTCGCCCGGTGCGTCATCCCTGAGAATGCGTGCGATGGAACCCAGCGTGACGTCGATCTTGGTATTGGTTCCCTCGTCGATCTTCAGTGTTACGCGATCCGCTTCGCGCTGTACATTGAAAACAGTGCCGTACATTCCCCCGACGGTGACAACTTTGTCGTTCTTTTTGACCTGACTAAGCTCATTGGCATGCTCGCGCGCCTTGCGACGCTCTGGCCGAATCAGAATAAAGTAAAACAATACTCCAATTGCCAGAAACGGCAGGAACTGCGTCAGCATAAGCGGCTGGTCAGCCGGCGCTGCGGCAGGAGCAGCCTGGGCAGCATCCTGTGCAAACAAGAGTACCGAAGTCATTTCGCCCAGCAGCAAATAATTCAACAATCGATCCTCACTGATTGAATAGCCTGGAGATCCCCCAGGTGCTTCGCGCGCGACAATTTTGCCAACGTGCCGCGAAGCTGAGATTGCGTAAAACAACCGGGCCGCCTGATCACAGGCGGTGGCCCCTCAGCAGTCTGTAGCCCGGTATCTTAAACCTTTACAGGGTAAGGTATCAAGGGCAGACTGGTCAGCAAGGCCGGCAGGGGCCTAGGTTAAACGGCAAAACGCCTTTTCTACACTCCGTTTAGCTGTCTATTTCACCCTCGCTCTGGTCATCCGCAGCAGCTAACTCTTGCCACCCGGCGACTTGCGCCTGATAAAACTGCCCAAAGCGGTCCTGCTCGATCGCCGTTCGGGCACGCTCCAGCAATCGCTGGTAATACGTCAGGTTATGTGCCGTCAGCAGGATCGGGCCGAGCATTTCGTGACTGATGAACAAATGCCGCAGGTAGGCGCGGCTATGCCGGCAAGCGGGGCATGGGCAGCCTTCTTCCAACGGGCGAGGATCGGTCGCGTACTGGCGATTTCGCAGTTTGAGATACCCTTGATCGGTGTAGGCCATTGAATTGCGGCCGTTTCGCGTTGGCAGGACGCAATCAAATAGGTCCACCCCGCGCGAGATGGCCTCCAGCAGATCGATCGGGCGGCCCACCCCCATTAGGTAGCGCTGCTTATTGACGGGCATGGCCGGCATGGTGGCGTCCAGCACACGGTACATTTCCGCCGGGGTTTCACCGACGCTCAGCCCACCAATGGCATACCCTGGAAAATCGAGCTTAGCCAGTTGTTCGGCACTCCAGACGCGCAGGTCGGCCTCCAGTCCGCCTTGCACAATGGCGAACTGCGCCTGATCGCTGCGCCGCGCGGCATTCTGGCAGCGTTCTGCCCAACGGACGCTGCGCTCGGTCGCCTCGCGAACCAACTCAATCGGGCTAGGTAGTGCGACGACATGGTCCAGGACCATTGCGATATCGCTGCCCAGCGATTCTTGAATGGCAATCGCTCGCTCCGGCGACAACTCCATCGGCGTGCCGTCGATGTGCGATCGAAATACGGCCTGTTGTTCGGTCACCTTGACCGACTGTGCCAGGCTGAACACCTGAAAGCCGCCGCTGTCGGTCAGGATCGGGCCGGGCCAGCCCATGAACGAGTGCAGCCCGCCGAGCTGTTCGATCAATTGTTCCCCTGGCCGCAGCGCCAGGTGATACGTGTTGGAAAGGACCATCTGTGCGCCGGTGGCGCGAATCTGATCGATGGTGAGGCCCTTGACGGTGCCGAGTGTTCCCACCGGCATGAACGCCGGCATTTCGACAGCGCCGTGCGGTGTCTGAAATGTGGCTCGCCTGGCGCGGCAGTCCGTAGCGGTCTTGTGCAGTGTGAACGAAAAGCCGTTGGGGTTCATGTCTGCCACCGGCTCCGCCAGTGCAGAACAAGCCAGAATTCATGTGTGCCACTGGCTCTGCCAGTGCAATCGCACGCACGACCTGCCCACTCGACCGGGTGTAATCCACCTCTCTCGCTTGCGCCAGAGGCGTCGCCCCAGCGACGGGTGAGGGTGGTGTAGAGGGAAATTGGTTCAGGCACGATTCAGTCACCACGCAGCTTGAGACCTTTGATGGTCAGCTTCTCGCGCACTTCGTTCAGGCTGGTCACGCCGAAGTTCTTGCACTCCAGCAGATCGTCACCCGTCTTGCGGAGCAGCTCGCCGATGGTGTTCATGCCGAGGCGGATCATGCACTTGCGTGCCCGTACTGAAAGATTCAGATCAGAAATCGGCCGATCCAACAGCGCCTGCTCGTCGGGCGACATGAATTCCGGCTCAAAGACTGGCTCTGGCTCGCGAACTTCGTTGGCAAACATCCCCAGACTCAGCCCCTTGCTGACCATCATCTCGCTGATTTCCACCAGCGAGGTCTCGCCAAAGTTCTTGCTCGCCAGCAGTTCTGCCTCGCTGGTGCGGGCCAGATCGCCAAGGGTGTTGACCCCCATCTTTTGCAGGCAATTGCGGCTGCGAACCGACAGTTCAAAGTCGGTGACGGGCACACTGAGCACCTGGCTGAGGCGGTCGCGACGACGCTGTGCGTCTTCGTCATAGAACATGTCGCGCGAGGCGGCCACGTCCTTTTGGAATAGTCGAGCGCGAGGATGCGAAGGGAACGTTTCTAGCACGCGCTGATAGCACTGATGAGCGCGTTCGTATTGCAGGCGGTCTTCGTACAAGATGCCAAGGTTCAGCAGCGAACCGACATGTGCCGGAAAGCGACTGACCGAACGCTCGTACAGATTGAGTGCCACTTCGTCATTACCGCGGCGATCATTTTCAACGGCCAGGGCAAACAAGGCGCCGATGTGACGGCCGTCGGTATCCACGGCGCGCTCCAGCAGTGCGACCACCTCTGGCGGGTTGCCACCGATGGCGGCCACCGTTGCTCCGCGCTGAAACAGATACTCAGCGGTCTGTTCGACAGCCCCGGACAACTTGTCCAGCGTTTCCAGCGCCTGTTGGGTCTTGCCCATCGAACGCAGGCATTCGACTTTGATCAAAGTGCAGATGTCGTCGTCGTAGCCGGCCTTGGTGGCGGAGGTGAAGCTATCGATTGCGGCGTCGTAGTTCTCCAGACCCATGTGGGACTTGCCCATATAAAAATGTGCGAGTGCTCCGCCGTCACCAGTCTTCAGTGTTTCGATGGCCTGTGTATATCGACCGAGCAAGTAGAAGCAGATGCCGAGGCGAACCGCTGCGGCAGGGCTGCGGTCTTCGCTGGATTCCAGTTCGTTGATGGCCTCTCGCAAGGCACGGTGTGCCAGCGCGTCTTCGGCCAGGGCCTCAACGATGATTTGCACCTCGCTTGGTCCAAAGGTTCCGTTGGTCAGCACAACCTGTTTCAAGGTGGCAGAATTCGGTGCAGATGCGACAGTCGACATAGTTCTCTCCAAACCAAAAATAAATTGACCACGGTAAGGTGCGGGCTTCCAGCCTGCCTCCTCCGTCATTCCCGCCTTCACCGTCATTCCCGCGAAGGCGGGAATCCAGTCCTTGGCCTTCGCTACTTTATGCTCTCGCCCCTCTACTATCTAGGCGCAGCCTATGGGTGCCACTGCTGCCTGCCCTCGCGAAGGCGGGGGGCTTGCCCAGCAGTGCTTTGGGTTCACGGCATCCACGCCCGCTGCGGCAACTCCTCAGCGGTAGCAAGAGCCAGCGACCGGAGTTGAACCGGTAACCCCCGCATTACGAATGCGGTGCTCTACCAATTGAGCTACGCTGGCGAAATGTACGGGGGGCATTCCCGAAACTTTATACGGTATAACAAGTTCCGGCAGTCGTCAAGGGCGGGAAAAATGCCAAAAACGTGGGTAAATCGACCGGGCCCGCGTGCCCGTCATTCCCGCGCTCCATTCGTCAGTCGCTCTCCTCCCCGTCTTTCCCGCGAAGGCGGGAATCCAGTGCCTTCGCCTTCTCTACTGTTCAACTGCTCACCTGCTCTACTCTCCAAGCGCAGCCTCCGGGTGCCATGGCTGGCTGTTGGGGCTTGCCAGTGTTGTTTCCGTCCAAGATCATCGACTACACCTACGACGCCTTCAATCGCCGGATCGCCAAGAATATCGACCTCGATGCCGATACCAC
>JAWXCH010000377.1:0-3957 GCA_034440595.1 Planctomycetota bacterium
GTTGGAATCAAGGTGCTGAGCGATTGTTTGGATACTCAGCCGCCGAGATCGTCGGTCGCGAAGTCACCGTCCTGATCCCCTCAGATCGCTTGCAGGAAGAGCCCAACATCATTGCACGACTGAAGCAAGGGGAACGCGTTGAGCATTTCGAGACCATCCGCAGACACAAAGATGGTTCACTGCTGGATGTTTCCTTGACCATCTCGCCCATCAAGGACGCCAGCGGAAACATCATCGGTGCTTCCAAGATTGCCCGCGATATCACCGAGCGGATCCGCGCCAAGCGCGCTCTGGAAGACGAAGCGCGCATTCTCGAAGTGCTGCATATGACCGGCAATGCAATCGCCGCACAATTGGAGCTAAAGAGCCTGATTCAGTCCGTGACCGACTCGGCCACACGGCTCAGCGATGCACAATTCGGTGCATTTTTTAACAACTCCACCGACGAGCGCGGCGATTCTTTTCAGCTATTTACGTTATCGGGGGCACCCCTGGAGACGTTCAAGGATTCTGCGCACCCACGATCCACGCCACTCCTTGGCCCGACGTTTCGCGGCGAACCGGCGATCCGTTGTGACGACGTGCTGGCAGATCCCCGGTTTGGTCAGTTGGCACCGCACTTTGGAATGCCGCAAGGACATTTACCGGTGCGCAGTTATCTGGCGGTACCGGTGATTTCCCGAACTGGCACCGTGATCGGCGGGCTGTTTTTTGGACACCCTGAGCCGGGCGTCTTTAGCGAACGAACCGAGCGATTAATCGTTGGTCTGGCGGCACAGGCGGCAATCGCCATTGACAATGCGCGCATGTATAACGACCTGAAAATCGCAGCCGAAGAACGGAACTCCCTGTTAGAGGCCGAACGTGCCGCGCGCACCGAGGCCGACCGGCTGAACCTTCTGAAAGATGAGTTTCTGGCCACGTTGTCCCACGAATTGCGGACTCCGCTCAATGCAATTCTCGGCTGGTCGCAACTTTTGGCGATGGGAACCTTGAGCACTACCGAGGTCAAGCAAGGGTTGGAGTCCATCGAACGTAATGCACGTGCACAGACCCAGTTGGTCGAAGACCTGTTGGACATGAACAATATTGTCTCGGGCAAGGTTCGCCTGGATGTACAAGCCACCAACCTAGGCAAGGTAGTCGAAGCGGCGGTGGATTCGATTCGCCCGGCGGCCGAGGCCAAATCGATCCGCTTGCGCAGAATCATCGACCCGCTGGCAGGGCCGGTCTCGGGCGATCCGAATCGCTTGCAGCAGGTCGTTTGGAATTTACTATCCAACGCGATCAAGTTCACGCCCAAGGGTGGCAAAGTCGAAATCCTGGTCGAGCGCGTGAATTCGCACCTGGAGATCACGGTACACGATTCTGGTATGGGGATTCCACAGGAGTTCCTGCCATATGTCTTTGAGCGATTTCGCCAGGCCGATGCTTCAACCACTCGCAGACATGGCGGACTAGGGCTAGGCCTGTCGATTTGCAAACAGATCGTCGAATTGCACGGCGGCTCAATCCGTGCCGATAGCAAAGGAGAGGGGCACGGAGCGACCTTCGTGGTCAGTCTGCCGCTGGCTCCGATCCGCAACAACGAATGTCGCGAGCACCCTACTACCTCCATCTCGGTGCCCGATTGCGAAACAATGCATCTGGGAGATGTCCTGGTGCTGGTCGTGGATGATGAACCCGACGCGCGCGAGTTGATCCGCCGCGTGCTAGTGCATTGCAAAGCCGACGTACTAACCGCCGGCAGCGCAGGGGAGGCACTGGAGATGCTGCGCGCCCACCAACCACATGTCTTGATCAGCGATATCGGCATGCCAGAGATGGACGGCTACGAATTCATTCGTGCCGTCCGTGCATTACCGGCCGGCGAAGGTGGAAAAATCCCCGCCATCGCTCTAACAGCATTTGCCAGGTCCGAGGATCGTACAAAAGCCATGCTGGCGGGCTACAACGTCCACATTTCCAAACCGATCGAACCGCACGAATTGCTGGCCACGGTCGCTAGCCTGGCCGGTCGGATGGACCCGGGGGATTAGATCTTTACTTCATTCCCGCGCCGGGTGCCACTGTTGGCTTGCCGAGCAGTGTGCCTCAGAGCACCGGTTCGGTGGGAATGCCCATCGGTTGGGAGTTGAGACCGAAGTCGATGATCAGTTCTTCTGGCGTGCCGGTGACGCGGCAGAAGTTGGCGTAGGAAGAGATGGCCTTGGCGTCGTCGACTTCGATGCGTCGGGGTGGTTGGTCTTCGGACATTCACTTTCTCCAAGTGCATATTACAAAGTTGATCGATTGTCGATATATGTATATCGATGAACGCCGCAAACCAGCAATAATAATCGGTGAAAAATAAGCATATTTGAAAGTGCCGCGATAACGCAGTCTCAATTATCACGAATAAGATTCCAAATGCCGAGCAAAACTGGCACGACGAGCATAAGAAGGCCGCAAATTCCTAGCCAATGCGCCTCCAGTACTTTAGCCAATCCCATGACGACGAATCCGAGGCACATGAGTGTGAACTTCGGGTGCGAAATCATCGACATGTATCCTTGAAGATTGTCATTCCCATAGATTCATTACACGGAATTCTAATTAACGTTCGTCTAGTGGGCCTTGCAAGCTTTGCATCTTCTCACATGTAATTGGCCGCGTGAAGACTTCAATTTGGTAAAGTGAGCCGGCATTTACTTTGGGTTGATTTATTTGCTGTGGCGGACCGAGATTAAAGCGAATCTGTGGTCCAAACACTGCCTCAATTATCTCGTGCTCATTGATGGTGCCAGATGTAGATTGCGAGGCCCATTGTATGCCCGCTCCCATAGACATATCAACGACAATAGGTTTCATCATCTGTGCTAAGGATCCCCCGGACGCTCGGCCGGTTGCTAAGGATATATGGCTATACGGCGCTACATACCCACCGTGTAACCTCGTCCATCCTGAAATAGGCCGACAACTGGTATTGGCTGAAATGCTCCTACAGCGCTCTGTGGAATTGGCACGACGGTCGTGCTCGACCCCGATGTAAGGGTGCGGATGCGATTCAAGTAGCCGCTGGTTGACGGATCCTTAAGTGCAAATATTCCAGTCTTTCCGGTTCTCGCTATAAGGCTTCCGCTAGCAACAATTTTAGCCTCAGCCGTCGCCGTAGTAATATGTCCAAGTTTACTACCTTGGCTCACGGCACCTAGCTGACTAGCCCCAAGGGTTACGAGGGTAAGTGCCCCTTGGCCGCCAAAAAACTTTGAAGTCTCGTGATACTCTTCCTCAACAATCATATCTCTAGACCAATCTGGAGAGGGAATATAAGGAGCCCGAATATCTGTGCCGATTGACCACGATGCCAAGTTATGAGCAGCTGCCGGTAGATTCAATACGCCGATTCCAGCATCCTGTACGCCGTTTGCGACGTTAAGAACACCTTGACCTGCTCCCCGGTAAAACTCCCCGACAACGACCATAGTTTGCCATAGGGTCTCGCCCCATGTTTCAAGTCCTTTCGGATCTGTAAACTGTGTCGCCCGATTCCCCACGTACCGCACAAGATTCGACATATCCCCGGCGAAACCAATTGGATCTTCGCTAATAAATCCACCCGTCAGCGGGTCGGTGTACCGGTTGCGGTGGTAGTTCATCCCTGTCTCTTCGTCCAACTCTCTGCCAGTGTAGGCGAAGATGTGGTCGATGGCGTCGTTCGTCTCGGTGATCAAGTTCCCGAATGAGCCGAAGACACGGTGGTTGGCGATTGTCGTCACGCCCGCTTCATACGTGGCCAGGTCGCGGATTGTGCCGAGATGATCCGCCAGCGGCCAGATAACGTCTCCAGGAGTACTGGGCATTTCATTCGCCCCAGTTGGAGTGAACTGCTCATCGGCCAGGACTTGATCGATGGCCGCCCCGTGCAGGTAGCGATTTGTCAAAGGGCTATCGCCGTCAAATTGCAGAGCAATGTGA
>JAWXCH010000378.1:0-15197 GCA_034440595.1 Planctomycetota bacterium
ACCGGCAGCGGCTCGCCCGTGATCATCGATTCTTCGACATTCGAGCGGCCTTCCAGAACCACGCCATCGACCGGCACCTTATCGCCGGGGACCACACGCAACGTGTCGCCGACCTGGACTTGATCCAGAGGGACTTCTTGATCCCCCTTGGACGTGACCTTCCTCGCCGTAGGAGGTGCCAGATTGAGAAGCGACTTGATCGCGCTGCCGGTGCGACTTCTCGCGCGAAGTTCAAGCACCTGCCCCAACAGTACCAGCACAATGATGACCGCCGCCGCTTCAAAATAAATCCCCACATTGCCGTGATGTTGCATCCCAGCGGGAAAAATGCCCGGTGCCAGCATCGCCACCGCGCTATAGACGTACGCCGCCCCCACGCCGATCGCAATCAGCGTGAACATGTTCAGGTGCCCGCTCAATAGCGAACGCCACCCGCGTCGAAAAACGGCCAGCCGGCCCACGCCACGACGGGTGTGGTCAACAGAAACTGGATCCAGCGCGACGCGTGACTATCCCCCCAGGATTGCACCGCCGGTACCGGAACAAGATGCGCCATGGCCAAAACAAACACCGGCAGCGTGAACGCAGCGCCAATCCAAAGTCGCCGCGTCATGTCGTGCAATTCGCCGTTATCGTCTTCATCATCGGTCACCGCCGCCGTCATCGGCTCCAGCGCCATGCCGCATATCGGGCAATCGCCCGGCTGGTCCTGCTGGACCTCCGGGTGCATCGGGCAGGTATAGATCACTTTGCCAGCAGCCGGCGCGGTCCAAGCCGGATTCCGCTCCAGCGCCATGCCACATTTTGGACAATCCCCCGGTTTGTCGGATTCCACGCCCGGACACATTGGACAGAAATACTTCGCCGCGGCGGACGGTTCTACCGTATGCGCCTGATGGTGGTGCTGAGCATGGGCATGCTTCACAGGAGGTGCGGAACCGCCGCCGATGCCAACAACAGGGAGTGAGCTGGCATGCCCCGGTTGAGTTTGGCCGATAAATTTCTGCCGGCAATGCTCACTGCAAAAATAGTATGATTGGCCATCGCGCTCCACACGTAGCGGCGAGGATTCGTCAACCGTCATTCCGCAAATCGGATCGACATGCGTTTCCATTGGCGCGATGAAGCGATCCGGATCTGCCTTGAACTTGCTCAAACAGTGCGTGCTGCAAAAGTGGTACGTGTGGCCTTGATGAACATGCGACCCGGCGGCCTTGCTAGGATCGACAGTCATCCCACAAACAGGGTCGATGACCGTCATCTTCGAGCCACCGACACCGTGGGCCTGGTGATCGTGAGGCATAATGGATTCCTTTTCGCACGCGCGGAAAAAAGTTACTTCAACTCGCGACCAACCACCGCAATCGTTTGACCGCGTAGTACAACCGATCCCCAAGCCTGGACAAGCAAGATTCCATCCAGCTCCGCTTTAATCGGAACTGGCTCCAGATCGATCCGATCAAAATCATGCAGCAACGCAAACGTCTCACCTTTGCGGATGTCGTCTCCGCAATTGTGCAGTGGTTCAAAGTGCCCGCTGAACGGGGCCAGAGTGAAGCACTGTTGGTCGACGGTTTCCACCTTCCGCTGCGTGCCGGCGGCGTGGTAGCCAATCGGTTCGATCGTGCCACGCAATAGCCCGTGATTGATGGCGGCGGCTTTTACGCCATGTCGCGCATAGCGAACTCCCTCGGGGTTGACCGCGGCTCCCCAGCCAAGCTCGGTGCCGACAGTAATTTTTCCCAGTCGTTCCGCTTCGCTTGGCAACAGGCCAGGGGTTTCATTCTGATAGAAGGCAATGAACGGTACGCCAAACCAGCGTGCAGTCTCTTCGATCAATTTTGATTGCACCGGATCGACCAGCGGATGGAAGCTGGTGCATAGGCCAAACTGTCCGACCATGCCGCCGGAATGCAGATCGATCACAATGTGTACCTGCGGCCAGATCGATTCGCGCACAAATGCGGCAATGCGATGCGTGATACCGCCCAGCGCCGGTGTGCGCCCGGCACCGTCGACAAAGGCGCGGTTCATGTTGACGCCGTCGTCCAGCGTGCTTTCGCGCGTGCCGGCTCGGAAGGCGGCCACATTGAGGACCGGCACGAGGATAATCCGCCCCACCACGTCCTCGATCTTGATTTCCCCCAAGAGGTGCTTCAGCGCGACCGGGCCTTCGTATTCATTTCCGTGATTAGAACCAAAGGCAACCAGTCCCTTGCCCGGTTGTGCCTTGGGTCCAACGAATACCGTCAGCGGAATCAGGTGGCTCCCCCAAACGCTGTCGTGTTCCAACGCGACAAAGTAGTCGCGGCGGCCGGGGGAGTCAAAATCAAGCTGATGCGGGCGGACGATCGTGCGGGTCATGGCGGTTCGGATCTAGTCGGGGATATTGTGGCAAGCGGAAACAGACAGTTGTACGGCATGGGGCAGTTGCCAACAACTCTTCGCAAAGCCCGTTAGTGTCACAAGACTGTGTTGCTGATTTTGCCGCGATTGGAAAGGCGCATTAAAAAGCCGCCCGAAGACGGTTCATGACTTACGCGACCTGTTCGTCGAGATCGCTTTCGTCGTCTTCGCCAAGGTAATGGTCCGTATGATCGCTTGCCGAGCCTGATGGCCCGCTGACCAATGCGGGCTTCCATGCCTTCAGCATGTTTATGAGGGTAGAGAAATCCAGTTCCGTCATTTTGGCGGGAACACGAACTACAGCGATGTTCAGACTCGGTAGCGTAACTGGAAAGTCTCGCATATTGGTCGCCGTGGCGCCGGTTGGAACGCTGTATGAGTCAGCGTCGGGCTTCGCTGCCTGCTTAATGGTTTCGGCAGGTGATTCCGACTCTTCAATCGTATCAGATTCCTCAAGATTGGCAAATGCGACTGTAGAGCGAAGTTCCTTGATAAACTTGCCAACTGTCGAATCATTGAACTCCATCTGCCTCAGCAAGAACGACTGCAACGTGGCATCAGGTGGCAGGTTGCCACTGTAATGGTCCCAAATGCTCTTATGAATTTTTGGAGAAAGCGCGGCAGCCCTAATGGCCTTTAACCGCTCTGGCGATTCCTCGCTCTCGGCGTGCAGGATGTCGAGCGCGCGATCGGTTAACCGTACCTTGCGATCATCGCCGCCCCCTGATTCGTGCAGTAAACCGAATTGCTTCAACGCCGCTACTAACCGCAATCCAGAACTGCTGGATGAATCGTAGCCGCAATGGCCAGCAACGATCGACACTGGTGCGGCGCTCCGCTTTTCGTGCCTGTAGATTGTTTGCGCATGGCCAATTGCCACCCTCAGGTCAAATGATGGGTACGCAGGACTGCGGACACGCTTTGATTTGTGGTCGTTTTGAGACATAAGTGAATCCTCCTGTGTATATCATAGAGCAGAACGGCAACGTGTCAACGATACAGAGACAAGAGTTGTATCTCGCAAGCCAGGATAGTGGATTGACAGCGTCTGTTTTATCTCGCAAGCCAGGATAGTGGATTGACAGCGTCTGTTTTATCTCTAGAATCGATTGTGTCAGATCAATTTCCCCTAGTTGAAATGGAGGGCGCACAAGTGATAAGACTGAAAAGGATCAACCAGGTGGTCGTCGCTGGTTGATCCACAAGAGGCCCTGAGGGGCGAGTTAGCCGGTTCTGCGTTTGAACCAAAGGACCGGCTGGCACGACGACCATTTTGTAGTGATGGAGAACACGCCCCGCAGTCGTTTCAGCGGCTGCGGGGCAAACTACAAGCGGAGTTTCCACGGATTGTAGCTACACACAGTTATTTTAGCCGAAAAGCCCCGTCAATGGAAGGATTTCCTGATAGCAAAACGCAATTCTGCGGCTTCGTTGACAAATAGAGCCGGCGGACGGAACTGAACAGCAGAGGTAACCAACTCTAGTCAAAATCAGATATGCTAGCGGCCTACCTGGAAGTGCGGCACGCCAGCTACTAAATGGAACGAACCCCCTTAGGCGCAAAAAAATAGACGCCCGCTTTCGCGGGCGTCGGGCCAGGGCTGCGCGCCCTGGGGCTGTTGGTTAAATTATATACCAAGGATCGACGAAAGTGTCAAACGAACTTAATGCCAACTTAGGAGCATCCGTAAACACTCAGCGTGTAATAACTTACGTCGATGGATTTAATCTGTATTTCGGCATGCGATCGGCAGGCATGAAGCGTATGTACTGGCTGGATGTCGCTGCCGTGGCATTGGCGCTTCTCAGGCCGGATCAAGCATTGGTTGCTACCAAATATTTCACTGCAAGAACTTCGGGCGGGCTGAAGCTAGATACGCCCGACCAGCGAGAAAAACGTGACAAAAAACTTCAACGACAGTGCGACTACCTCGACGCACTTAAGTCGCATGGAGGGATTGAAATCATTGAAGGATGGTACTCTTCTAAACTGCGAAAATGCCGCCTATGTTCCGGAGAAGACTACAGGCACGAAGAGAAGAAAACGGACGCTGCGATTGCCACCGAAATGGTAGCCGACGCATTCTTGGACCGCTTTGATGTGGCATTGGTCATCTCTGGCGATACTGACGTGGTTCCACCAATACAAGCCATACGGAAGCTCCTGCCCAGCAAGGTGATCATATCGATCTTCCCTCCAGATCGCGGCAATAAGGAACTCAAAGGTTGCGTAAACGGCTATTTGTATCTGGGCAAAAACGTTTTGAGGGCGTGCCAATTGCCTGAAACGATTATTGACACCAAGGGTCGCAAGTTTCTCAGGCCAGCCGAATGGCGATAGGTCATGGGTCTTAGTGAAATTCCCAAACAGAATCACTACCCAACGACCACCAATACCCACCTACACCAAAATGTCCTTCAGCACGTGCCCGTGCACGTCTGTCAGGCGGAAGTCGCGGCCGTTGTAGCGGTAGGTCAGCTTTTCGTGGTCGAACCCGAGCAGGTGTAGAATCGTGGCATGCAGGTCGTGAACACTGGTTGGCTTTTCCACCGCTTTGAAGCCAAAATCATCGGTGGCACCGTAGGTCGTGCCGCCACGAATTCCACCACCTGCCATCCAGACGGAAAAGCCATAGTGGTTGTGATCGCGGCCGGTTCCTTCAGAAGTGGGCGTGCGTCCGAATTCCCCTCCCCAGATCACCAGTGTATCTTCGAGCATGCCACGCTGCTTCAGATCGGTCAGCATGGCCGCAATCGGCTGGTCGATATCGCGAGCATGCTTGCGAATATCGGTATCGATATTGGAGTGGTGGTCCCACGGTTGGCCGGCACCGTGCCAAAGCTGCACATAACGCACCCCTCGCTCCAGTAGTCTGCGTCCAATCAACGTCTGCCGCCCGTGGACTGTATCACCGTACATGTCGCGGGTGAGCTGCGTTTCCTTGGAAATATCGAAGGCGTCGGCCGCCTCCATCTGCATCCGAAAGGCCAGCTCGAACGATTGAATCCGTGAATCCAGCCGTTCGTCGTGCCGCGTGGCATGATGCTGTGCATTGAGTTTGCGAAGCAGACCGAACTGACGCTGCTGCACATCCAGCGAGGCATGTGGGCTGCGAATGTTCTCAATCAGCTTTTCGATCTCTTTATGTTTCGGATCGATGAAGGTTCCCTGGTACATGCCAGGCAAGAACCCCGACTGCCAATTGGATTTGTCCGAAACCGGATAGCCGCCCGGGCAAAGCGTAATGAAGCCAGGAAGATTCTGGTTCTCGGAGCCTAGGCCATAGAGAACCCAAGACCCCACACTCGGTCGCGGTTGAACCGAATCGCCGCAGTTCATAAGTAGCAGCGATGGCTCGTGGTTCGGCACCTGAGCATACATCGAGCGAATGACAGCAAGTTCGTCGGCGTGCTCGGCGGTCTTGGCAAACAGCTCACTGACCTCCAAGCCGCTTTGACCGTACTTTTGAAACTTGAATGGCGACGGTTTGGCTCCCGCCGTTTTCCGCTCGGTCTTGTAGGTGTTGGGGATCGGCTGGCCGGCGTACTTCTCCAGCATCGGCTTTGGATCGAACGTATCGACGTGCGACGGACCCCCATTCAAAAAGAAATGGACTACCCTTTTTACGCGGCCGGGAAAGTGCCCTGCTTTTGGAGCGAGCGGATTGATTCCGGCAGATGGACTGGTTGCGGCGCTTAGCTCTCCCTGATCGGCCATGATACCGGCCAGGCCGAGCATCCCCAGGCCAGTCCCGATCGAACCGAGCAATTGCCGCCGCGACAGGTTGTGGTGGTTATTTTGCATGATTCAATCCACGAACATGACTTCATTGGATAAGAGCAGCACATGCGCCAACTGTGCCAGCGGCGACAGTTCACGCGGTTTAGTAAAGTCGGCCTCGCTGTTCCAGCTTAACAGCTTACCTGTCCCGGACTGCTTCAGCGAGAGTTGCTTGATCGAAATGGACCAATCAAAGTTGTCATGGATGGCGACTTTTTCTTTATTGGCCTCGTCATGCTTTCCTTCGCCAGAATCGGTGACAAAGTCAATTGTATCCCCAGGTTCCACCTCCAGCGACTCAACGGCCAGCTTCACCTGCCGGTCGTTGACGATATCCGAGCGAACAACTCCCAGCCGGCTGGAGACAATCCAACAACGCACGCCATCCACATCCTTTGGCTTGTGACGAACTTCGGACTGAATGGAGATCGTCCCCGCGGTTGTAGCAGTCCAGCGTCGAATAACGGCCAGATGCTTAATCACACTTACAATGCCTCCTGTAGCGTTGAGCGAGACCTGGCCAACTTGCGGGTCAGGAAACGCCGCGCTGGCCTGCCAGGCCTGACCCGTGAAATGGGGCAGCAATTGAAAGGAGCCAAGCTTCCCTTTTTTGACGTCAAATTCACCGTGGCCGTAGGACCACGCCTGTCGCCTTGACTCCTCGAGCAAAAACGCCGGTGCCTGCTCGGTTTTCTCAGCTTCCGTCAAGAAATCAGTGGCGGCGCTGAGTTCATCCCCCGTCGGATCACGACGCAGGATTTGGCTGTATAGTCGTTTTGCACACGCCTCTGGCTGATCGCAGATCTCGGCCGGAATCGATTTCGCCAGAAACTTCGCGCGGTTGGCAACAAATGGGCTGTTCATAAAGAACAACGCCTGTTGAGGGATGGTCGATTCCGCACGGTGCGGGGTATGCAAATCCGGATTGGCAAAATCAAAGACGCTCATGATCGTTGGCAAAAACTGTCGATCGACGGTGGTGTAAACCGTGCGCCGCGTCGATTCCAAATCCACTCCCCGACCGGTCATCGTCAAATCCAGTTCACCGGAAAGCGTGAGCAGCGAATCACGGAACTGTTCAAAGTTGAGTCGCCGCGCGTTCATGCGCCACAGCAGCTTGTTCTCGGGGTCCAGCGTGCTAGCGGATTGCCGCGTTGCCTCGTCCGTTGGCCCGCGCGAGCTTTGCCGATAGGCGGTGGAGAGCATGATCTGGCGGTGCAACAGCTTGGTGCTCCAGCCATTCTGCATGAACTGCGCACTCAACCAATCCAGCAACTCAGGGTGGCTGGGTGGCGAAGCACGGGTGCCAAAATCGCTCGGCGTGGTTACCAGTCCACTGCCAAAGTGATGCTCCCAAACGCGATTGACCCATACTCGCGATGTGAGCGGATTCTCAGTCGAGATAATCTCCTGGGCCAGTTCCAATCGACCGCTGCCAGTCTTGAATGGACCTTGATCGGGCTTGCTCAACACTTCCAGCCAACGGCGCGGAATGATCTCACCTTTGTTTTCTGGGTTGCCACGGCGAAACACCTGCGGCTCGATGATAGTCTGGCGATCGACCAATACAACCGCATGCGGGATCACGCTGGCCGCTCCCAGTATCCATCGGTCAACTTCGGATTGCAAATTCCATAGCGCAACGACTGTCCCTGTGTCCCAATGAAACTCGGTGTTGACGACCCCTTCGAGTGGAATCACGCAGGGAGAATCGATTCCATATAAGACCTGACGGAGTGCTTCATCGTCAGGGTCGGGCAAGGCAGTCGGAATCGGTTGCTTTGCTTGTTTTGCCGCTTCGCAGTTTTTAATCCAAAGCTGGTCGATTTCGGTTAGGACTTTGGCGTAGCGCTCGGCGACTTCGGCAGGGGACGCGGGCGCAGTTTCAAACGCGGCGGCGATACGGCGATTTGATTTAGTAGACTGGTTGCGGAGTTGTCCGGTGACCGGTATTGCTGAGACGGAGAAGTCGCTTGCCGAAAGTTTGGCGTACTGATGCCAATGTGCAAACACAGGATTATTGATTTGCCGCTTCAGGTAAATCTCCCAACGGCGAACGATGCCGGGCAGGATATCGTCTGGCCCGGTGATCTGGCTGAAGACCAGTTCCGGATACTTATCTAGCTCGCGCTGAGCATTGAGATAGGTGACCAGATTCTTCCGAATTCGCTCGGCGGTTTGCTTGGAATTATTGGCCAGCCCCTCGGCCAGTTTCTGTTGCCGTTCCTTGAGACCCGCGGTAATTTTATCATCTGGTTGGGCGACACCAGGACGAACCGGAATCGGCAGTTGTTTCTCTTCGCAATTTTGAAAGATACCATAGAGCGAGTAGTAATCGGTCGTCGGTATTGGATCGAACTTATGGTCATGGCAGCGAGCGCAGCCCACCGTCAGCCCTAGCATCCCGCGTGTGACCACGTCGATCCGGTCATCGTAGAAGTCTGGCGCAACGCCCAAGAATCGCCGATTGAGTGTCAGAAACCCCATGGCCGCCAAGTGCTCTGGTTTATCCTTCGCAGATTGATCGGCGGCAAGCTGATACAGCAAAAACTGATCGTACGGCAGATCCTCATTGAACGAACGAATCACCCAGTCGCGATAATGCGAGGAGTTGACAAAGAACCGTTCTTCTCGCCCGTAGACGTAACCTTTGGTATCGGAATACCTGGCCACGTCCAACCAATAGCGTCCCCATTGTTCGCCGTATCGCGGCGACTCGAGCAAGCGGTCAATCAGCTTCTCATAAGCGTTGTATGACTTATCGTTGACGAAATCAGCGATCTCCTGCGTGGTCGGCGGCAGCCCGGTCAGATCGAACGTGGCGCGACGAATGAGCGTGCGACGATCAGCCTCCGGCGAGTAACTCAGGTTGTTCTGATCGAGTTTCTGCAGAATGAACGCATCGATCGGATTGCGAAATAACTCCGCCTGCTTCACCGCCGGAATCGGTGGAAATTTGATGGGCTGAAAAGCCCAGTGGGTCTTTCTCGAGTCGCCTATCTTGGAAGCTGGCGAGGGAGAAGTTGCGGGCCAGGGTGCGCCCAGCTCGATCCAGTGGCGCAGGATTTTGACTTGCTCGGCAGAAAGAGGTTCCCCCGATTTTTCCGGTGGCATGCGCGTCGATTCGTCATCCGACGTGATTCGCGAAATGAGTTCGCTTTCATCCGGTTTTCCGGCGACCAAGATAGGGCCGCTTTCCCCCCCTTTGTGCATCGCCGCGGCGGAATCTAAGCGAAGAGAGGCCCATTGTTTTTTCTCGCCATGACAGGCCATGCACCGTTCGGCCAATAGCGGGCGAACTTTGGATTCAAAGAAGTCGGCATGCTCGGCGCTGACGCTTTCTGCCCCCTGCACAATCGTAGGCCCGCCAGTAATGCACCAAACTGCCATGCACCAGCAGACCCAGCTCAAAGTGAACTGGACTCGACAAGCCAGAGAGCGACGGATCGTGTTGGCTTGTCGATGGTGCATGAGGGGAGACTCCGACTGGTGCATACGGCATAAGTTCGGGTGCCACTGCTGGCTTGCCCAGCAGTGTTAGGAAACCGCAATACTCAATTCAAGGGCCAATGCAGTGCTGGCCTTTGCCATCGAAATTCTATTGGGACAAAAGCGTAATCTGGCACTGCACAGTTAATGCGATCCGCGAACTACTTCTGTTCTGAATAAACAGGCTTGGAAACAGCCGCCTTGCCGTTGACCCGGCCGCGAGTTTCCCGTCCTGATTCATCAACAAGGTGGGCTTTTACAAAGTCTTCATTCAAGGTTACCCCTAGCCCCGGCCTGTCTGGGACGGTGATCCAACCGTCGACTGCCTGGATCTTTTCGTGCGTTAATTCATGGCGCAATGGGGAATCTTCCACGCAATCTTCAAACAGGAAGGTGTCTCGGCAGGTGCTCAGCCAGTGCAAACTGGCCGCAGCGGTAACCGGGCTGGTGTAGCAGTGATTGCAAAGTCTGGCTCCGATCTCCTGCACCCTTTCCTTAATATAGTTGCCGTCGGTAAAGCCATTACGAGCCAAATCGACCTGATAGACGTCCAATGCGTTGGCTTCAATCAGCCGTCGCCACGACTCGCGACCACATTCCTCTTCGCCAGCAGCGATTGGAACTGGGGATCGATCGCGCAACCAGCGGTAACCATCCACATCGTCCGGGCGAAGCGGCTCTTCCAGCCATTCGATATTGAACTGCTGAAAGGCCTCGGCACGTCGCAACGCCGTACGGGCATCCCACACGCAACCGGCATCGATCAAGACGGTGCCATCGCCGATTCCGGCGCGCGCTCCGCGAACCAGATCGATATCGAGCGCTTCGTTCTGCCCCATCGGTTCCCAGCCGAACTTGATCGCTTTGTAGCCCGCAGCTCGCCAACGTTCAGCAATCTTCTGTGTCTCAGATCCATCGCGTCCAAACAGGATCGAGGCGTATGCCAGTATCTTGTCGTGCTGCTTGCCCCCCAGTAGCCGGTGAATCGGCTCGTTATAGTGCTTGCCCTTAATATCCCATAGCGCCATATCAATGGCCGCCATGGCAGTAATCGTCACGCCGGAGCGACCGAAGTAGAGCGTCTTGCGATGCATCTTCTGCCAGAGCCGCTCGGTTTCGAGCGGGTTCTCGCCGATCAGGATCTCGCGCAGGCCACAGGCAATATTGTGACTGAAAGGCGCATCAATGATCGCTTTGACCACTTCTGGCTGCGAATCCGCTTCACCGATTCCTTCGAGCCCGCTATCAGTGCGAATTCGGACAAGAACCGCATCTTGACTACTAGCCGTTTTCTGTTCGACGGATGGAATCCGGAGCAGCTGGCAGACTACTTCGGTGATCTTCATGGATATTATATATTGGTCAGAGTTTACGAGCAAAAAGTGAATAAAGTGCCAGTGTAATGCGATAACAGTCAGGATGGTCCCTGGACTGCGCGAATTAGGGAAGAGACTGGCAAATAACAGTAACGAGGCGGGTTATCTAAAACGTCGGAACTCGCGTTGGCCACGAGGCGACGTGCATTGTATGCTAGTAGTAGGGGTAAGCAGCTAGTGCTGGGAGAAAAAGGTTGGTATCGTGGGTGCGTCTCAGTTGTAGTTGTGATTCCCGGGCGGGAGCGCAAGCTGATATACAATATACAATCACCGGGGTTCTCATTGCAAGCCCCTCCACGTATAACTCTACTGATTCGCTTGACAATTCGCCACTTAAATTGGACCATCCCTGAAAATTCGTGGACTATTTCCTGAAACAAACCAAATGAACGCTCCCACGCCCCTTGTCTTCAGCCTCAAAGAGCAGATTGTCGAGCGTCTTCGGATCGACGTCCTCTGTGGGCGTTTGTCGGAAGGCGAGCCACTCAGCGAACTGCGCCTGGTCGAGCAATTTGGTGTCAGCCGCACCCCGATCCGCGAAGCCTTGCAGCAACTGACCCACGAAGGACTCCTGGAAGGGCGTCCCAATGCAGGGGTCAAAGTCGCCCATCGTCCCGCAGATTCGATCCGCGAGTTGGTAGTACCGATCCGCCGCAGTGTGGAGGTATTTGCGCTCAGGTCGTTCTACAACAACCTGAAAGAGGACGAGATTCGCGTTTGGGATGAAATCCTGGAGAATTTGAAGCGCGCATGCGAAGATCGCGACTTTACCCGCATTGCCGAGCATGACATTGAATTTCATCGTGCGATCGTCCGCCGTGCCACGCAGCGTGACCTGGACGCAATTTGGATGGCATTAGTCGCTCGGGTCCGATCTCATTTCTGGCAGACGCAGTGCTGCAACTACGACGACCCGATCGAAATCTACGAAGAGCATCGCAAGATCGTTGAGTCCTTCCGTGCCGGTGATCTTGAAAAGGCGGTCGCATTACTCGAGGCGAATATCAACTAGTTTGCTTTCAGTCGAACGGCACGCCGACCGCTGTATCTGATTCGGCCCGCTGGCGAATTCTCTGCGGCTGCGCCTACTTTTTGCTTGCGATCATCTTGTTCGGCGTCGTAAAATCAAGACTCCGCTCGCGAGCCTTCCTCTTGATTCACGGCCATGCCTCCTCAACCGTCCGGCGACTTTGAAGCAAAACCTCGCTGGCTGGCTACGCTGCATTGCCGGATTCCGGCGATCCTCTTGGTGTGTGTCGTCGTTAGCATTTACAACGTGCAATGGCAAAACTGTTCAATCGTAGGCCAGTCGCTCGCCGCTGAACCCGCTTTGCCACCTGCGCCAGAGGCGCCTGCAAAACTGCCAAAACATTTTCACGCGCGTTTGCTGGTCTATCTCGACAAAGCTCTGCGCGAGCAGCCAGTCAAAACCGCCGCCGATTGGCAACTCCGCCGGCAGCAAATCCTGAGTGGCATGCAGCAGGCCATGGGGCCATTACCAGACCGGAGCAAACTGCCGGCTCCAACCGTACGGAAGTTGGACGAGCAGAATGAACTGCGATTTAAACGGCAGTCCATCTTGGTTCGCATTGACGAGCACGATCAGGTTCCCGCCTATCTCTATCTGCCCAAAAATCGTCCCGATGGACAGCGCCTGCCCGCGATCATCGCACTGCATCAAACCATTCGACATGGCAAGAAGGAAGTCGACGGACAGGGAACCCCCGATCAAGCTTACGCACGCGAACTGGCCAATCGCGGCTACGTTGTCCTTGCTCCCGATTACCCTTCGTTCGGTGATTACCAGTGTGACTTTACCGACAAGCGATTTGTCTCTGGGACAATCCGAGGCATTTATAACCATATGCGCTGTGTGGACCTGTTGGTCTCGATGCCAGAAGTCGACCCGCAACGCATCGGCGCGATCGGTCACTCGCTAGGTGGGCACAACGCCATGTTCCTCGCCGCGTTCGATCAGCGAATTGCCGCGACGGTGTCGTCGTGTGGGTGGACACCATTCCATGACTATTACTACGGCAAGCTGGATGGCTGGACCCCCATCCGCTACATGCCACGGATTCGCACCGAATACGGCATGAGTGCCGACCGGCTCCCCTTTGATTTCTATGAAGTGGTCGCAGCATTTGCCCCGCGCGCGTTCCTGTCGGTCTCGCCGCTACACGATGTCAATTTTGACGTTGCCGGTGTCAAAAAGGGAATTCTTGCCGCCAAAGCCGTCTATCGGCTGCTTGGTGCCGAAGATGCCCTCCAGGTTCGCTGCCCCGATTGTGGGCACGCATTTCCCGATGCCGAGCGCCAGGCAGCGTACACGTTTCTCGATCGGCATCTGAATCACAAATCGGCACCCGATCGTACGGCGGTGGCGGATGAATTGAAGAAACTTACGGCACTAGAACCGCCCGAAGCCCTCAAGTCGTTCTCAACAATTCCCGGGCTGCAAATCGAACTACTGGCCGCGGAACCACTACTCCGTTCGCCGGTGGCGATGGATTACGACGCGGATGGACGTCTATACGTCGTCGAGATGTGTGACTATTCCGAACAGCGCGACGAGCGGCTTGGTAGTGTCCGCCGATTGGAAGACACCAACGGTGACGGCCGGTTCGACCGCGCGGTAGTCGTGGCGGACCGGCTATCCTGGCCCACCGCCGTGCTGGCGTATGACGGTGGCGTGTTTGTCGGTGCGGCACCCGATCTGCTGTATCTAAAAGACCACAACGGTGACGGTCGCGCCGACGAGAAGCGTGTTGTCTTCACCGGCTTTGGCCGGCAGAACGTGCAGGGACTGCTCAACAGCTTTCGTTGGGGACTGGACAACCGCATCTACGTCGCCACTAGCAGCAACGGCGGCCTAGTCTCGCGCCCCGACGCTCCACAGATTCCACCGGTGTCGATTCAAGGACGGAACTTGTCTTTCGATCCGCGCACGCTGGATATCCGACTGGAGAGCAGTTCGGCGCAGCACGGCCTGTCCCAAGACGACTGGGGACGCTGGTTCCTATGCAGCAATAGCGATCACCTCAGCATGGTGATGTACGAAGATCGCTACGCCGCATCACACGAAACTCTGCTCCCTCCCGCGCGAAATTCGATCACCGCCGATGGCCCGCAGGCAGAGATCTTTCGCACCAGCCCCGTCGAGCCGTGGCGAATCGTTCGCACGCGGCTGCGGATGCAGGGCCTGGCACGCGGTCCGATTGAAAAAGGGGGCCTGGCCAGCGGCTACTTCAGCGGCGCAACTGGCGTAACGGCTTATCGCGGTGACGCCCTGCCGGCCGAAATGCGCCAGCAGGTATTCGTTGCCGACCCGTGCAGCAATCTCGTTCACCGCAAATCTCTCACGCCAGACGGTGTCGGGCTAGTCGGTCGGCGGATTGATGAACGCCGCGAGTTCGTTTCTTCTAGCGATACTTGGTTTCGCCCGGTGCAAATGGCTAACGCCCCCGACGGCAGTTTGCAGATTCTGGATATGTATCGCGAAGTGATCGAACACCCGCACTCTTTGCCCCCCGAGATCAAACCACACATCGACCTCACCAACGGGCGAGACTGCGGGCGACTCTACCGGATGGTTCCGACCGGCTTTAAGCAGCCAACACGGTCGCCGGCGAGATTGAGCGGCGCTACCGTCGAGCAGTTGGTGGCCACCCTCGAACATCGCAACGGCTGGCACCGCGATACGGCCTCGCGGCTGATCTTTGAGCGTCAGGATATGGCGGCAGTGTCATTGTTGGAAAAGCTCTCCAACGATTCAAAACTGCCCGAAGGTCGCATGCAAGCGATGTATGCCCTGGCCGGCCTAAATAGATTGACTGAAGCAACCCTGCGCGAGCGTTTGCAGGACGACCATCCGCGAGTCCGCGACCATGCTGTCCGGCTGGCTGAACACTTCAAAGACTCCCCTGAAACCCTTGCGCACCTTCTAAAAATGTCCGCCGACACCGATGCGCGCGTTCGCTATCAACTCGGCTTTACGCTCGGAATATTTCCCGCATCCCCTTCTAAACAACAAGCACTGGTGCGCCTGGCGCAAACCTGCGGCGACGATCCCTACGCACAAGCGAGCATACTCAGCGCAGTGCAAGGCGACGGCGCACAGGTAATGCAGCAACTGCTGGCCGATC
>JAWXCH010000379.1:0-3125 GCA_034440595.1 Planctomycetota bacterium
ACCGATTTCGCGTCGGCCGAAGTCGCAATGGATGAAGATCAGCCGCTCATTTTGAGTACGACGCTGTTTCCTGACCGCTTGGAGAAAGGCGTCATCCGCCGCGGCCGCATCTGCGGCTGGTTCATGCCCGTGGAAAACGATCTGGCTACCGCGGCGCAGCTCGCTCGTGAGTTTGTCGCAGAGCCGCCGCCGCTGACGACGTAAAAAACGGCAACGCACGAAGACAAGTAGGGTGCAAAAGCGCAGCGCATTGCACCATGAGTGATGTTCGCGGGAGAAGGTGCATGGCGCTTCGCTTATGCACCCTACGGAGAATTGCCAATCACACGCTGCGGGCCGCCGAGCGAAGCCGTTCGATTGCGCCGCGATACCGGCTGTGAAACTCCAGCGCGGTATAGGCCAGGTAAAGATTGCCGCCGATTGAGAAGAACAGGGCAAAAGTCACGAACAGCAGCGGACCCCAGGGCCTGTCGTCATGCCGCTGCTGGCCGTTGTTGTTGTTGTTGTTGTAAGGTGGCAGGCCCAGATTGTTTAATCCGTTGGTCGGCAAACCGGCCACGCGAGCGTCGGGATAATTGGCGTTGAATTGCCGCGTCGTGTTAGGCATCTGGGGTGGCGAAGGCAGTTGCGGCTGCTGGTTAGCCACCGGATGCAGAGATTGGTTTGGAAACGGAGATTCTGGATTTTGCCCAAACGGCGTGCGATTGTTGTCAAAGCCGTTATTCATTGGGGCCTGGAAGCCGTTATTCGGCGGGGCCTGGAACCCGTTATTCGGTGGGGCTTGGTTAAAGCCCGTGTACGAATTCACCGGTGGAATGTTTTGATTGCCGTAACCGGGTGGCTGCTGATATTGCGTGCCACGGCCATCGTTCACCGGCTCGCCAAAGCCATTGTTGATTCGCGTCGTCGAACGATTCGGGTCCACGGGAGTGTTGGCCGTCCACAGGTTGCGGTTGGTCGGCGTTGTGATGGGCGATTGAGTCAACAGCGATGGCGGACGACCGCCCGTTCGCGGCAATTGCGTGCGGCCAGCTTTAACGACGAAGCGAGCCAGGCGGCCCGCGCTCGGATCGACCGGCACATAAAGTTCATCGCCGATCGACAACGTGCTGAGCACGGTGGGATCGATCTGCACCAAGTATTGCTGGTTTCCGCTGGCGTCGGGTTGCCAACCGGTTGTCACGCCATAACTTTGTTCGGGTGTGCCACCCGCGCGCCCTGGCCAGAGGATGGTCGTTTGCGCATCGGTGGTCACTGTGGAAGTATCGCGCGACGCGAAGCGACTGGCGGCGAGCAGTAATTGCCGAAAGCGTTCTTCTCCGGCGGCGGTGTGCCGCGCCGGCACGCCGTCCTTAGGCAGAATCGTGATGCACAGGCGCGCAAGATTGCCGACATCCGCCGGCACATCGCTGAAAATTTCTTCGCCCGCGGCCAGCGCCTGCACAATCTCTGGCTCGATCTGCAGAACATATTCCTGCTGCTGATCAACGCCGGTCCGCCAACTATAAACGACCCCTAGCGAGGCCAATGCCATCAGCAGCGAGAATCCATTCATCGCTCGCACTCCAGAAACACAACGTCACGGGTCAAACGGCGCACTTACCGCATAAAAATCGCAATCAGCACGTCGGGCAATCGGCGCAGCCAAGCTGCGGAACCTATTGCGGCTGAGGCATCGTAGCCGAATGCGGCACTTTGGGCAAAGAGGAAAACATCGCATCCAAACGCTATCGTTCAGTCTGCTAGCGTCAGGTCAATCGTGTTGGTTTGCCCCAATTTGACTTCGACAGCTTCAGCATCTCCGTCACCTGCCCCTGATTCTTCAACTTGCTCAGCGGGGCCAGAATCGCCCCCTTCACATGCCCCGCTTCCCACTCACCTTGCTCCCACACGTCCACGATCACCGCTTTGCCGGATTGGACGCTGGCTTTGACGGCGTTGAGGGAATCTTTGGTGTGGGTTAACTCCTAGCCAGATACGAGGCGAATGGCTCCGAAAATGAACAGAGCCGCGGCAGAAATCAAATTCTTCAGCATAAAAATCTCCATTGTCTGATTGTTAGCCGTTCATCGGACTTGCATCCCAAAATGTAAAGCCGCTGGATGGCCAACCCGCATCGCGTGAACCAGTCGGTCGGGATGTGAGCGATGGGCGGCACCCATTGCCTCACTCAGCGTTTTTCCCAGATAGTAATCGCCGGAATCGGGCTCGATCGCCACGAATTCATTCGCGTGGTCCGGCTCCAACATCTGGCTTAAGCGCTGGGCATAGACTTCCTCGGCTCGACGCACAAATTGTTCGATGTCCGGTTCGGCCATTTCGTGTTCTCCTCGATAGCATTTTACACGAAACGTGGTGTCCCGTGCGCGGGTTCACGATGCACCGAACCAATGGAAAAGCGCTATCAGAAGATTCACGTCAAGAATGAATGTCACGGCGTCTCGTCACGGAGTGTGTTTACAAGTTCCATATCCGGAGGAGGGCCGATTCCTGTGGACTCGAATACAGCTACACCATTTCTCAGCTTGAATTGCGCGGCCGGCTCGCTGGCAACTTTCGTTCTAATTGGCTCAATAAGAACTTTTGTCCCATCAGGCAAGCGAACGCCTTCTGGAAGAACGATTACGTTGCCGCAGACTTGACCGTGATAGACCATACGACACCTCAAACTAGATTATAGAAAGGATGAGCGTCTGCGACCACTAATCGAGTTGGAGGTATTTCTTCTAAAAATCGGCGTTGTTGCGTTCTACGTCGAATCCCCATTCTCTAAGCAGACCATCGAGATCTGACTTTTCGGATGTGAATGGCAGAAAGTAGTGGGCATGCATTGCCTTTCGTTTCATGCACAGGTAGTAATGAGCTATGGCCTGCGCAATTTCGGTCTGGTCATCTTCACCTGCCGGATCATCGCTTGCATGCCGTAGATGCAGGATTGTGCCACTAAAAAATCGCTGTACCGCATCCATTGAGTGTTCGGAATCGTATTTGGATTGCGTACGAATGGCCGTTCCGATAATCGTGCCCGATGATGTCCCAGCTTCAGTGGAAAGTTGATTGAAAGGGATGGCGGCTCCGTTGCCTGGTCTTGGTTAAGATCGGGCAGCTTTTTTACACGTTTACGG
>JAWXCH010000380.1:0-9304 GCA_034440595.1 Planctomycetota bacterium
CAATAAAAATAAAGAACACCACTGTGTGCGCGACATGCTTGCGCTGACCGTTGGTTTCCAGCAACGGGCGAATCAAGAGCATCGCCGCGCCGGTCGTCCCAATAAAGCTGGCCAACAGACCGCCGATCAACATAAATGTCATGTTGGTCAGCGAATGTGCCGGCAAATCTCCGGCAATGCGAATCCCCCCACTGATCGTATATAAACTGAATAGCAGCACGATGAACGGGACATATTCGCCGAGCATCGTATGCGTGAAATTGTGCCAGGCCCGGTCGGTGCTGGCGGCGGGGTGCAGCACGGCCACGTACCCTAAGGTCAATAGTGCCAGACTAACCGCGACATAGAACTTATTAAGATTGTGCTCCCACCAGTGCGCAGCGCTAGGAATCAATGGCAGGATAGCAACTGCACCCAACAGCGCCACAAATGGCAACGCCGACCAAAGATGCGGCATGGCGCTGGCGGATTCCTCGTGGTGTTCGTCGGCATGGTGGATCCATCCCAGAGAAATCGCAACAACGTATCCAACAATAAGCAGCGCGATCGTCCCTATAACCGCCCCACTGGATCGCTTCGCGGGAATCGGAGAATGGTGTTCGCTCATCGCTTCCCTTCAAACAGTTCCTATCCAGTAAGTGACAAATGTTCCAGCTTCAATCGCCGCCGGTTTTTCGTCGCCGCTTCACTGATCCGCGCTCCATAGCTCGATGCTGGCCGCCATCATAAAAAAACGCCCAAGGCTTGGATAGTGTTAGCCATCCAAGCCTCGGGACAGCATTCTGGTCAGGCGGTTGACCAGTCTGCATCACAATGGACTCTTGTGAATTCGATCGCACAGATCGAAACCTAGTACAAAATGTAACCTTCTTCACCATGCTGACTGAGGTCCAGACCGCGAATCTCTTCCTGCTGGCCAACACGCAAGCCAATTACGGCGTCGAGAATCTTCAGTAATATGAAAGTGACGACGATCGCATAGACCCAGGTGACGCCGGTAGCAATCAATTGAGCCGGCATCACGGAGCCACCTTCAAGCATGCCGAGTGGAGCACCTTTACCGATGTCCCATACTGCGCGCGTAGCAAACACACCGGTTAGCACGGCTCCTAAAGTACCACCAACGCCATGCACGCCAAATGCGTCCAGTGAGTCGTCGTAGCCGAACTTGTGTTTGAGTGTGGTACAGGCCCAGGCACAGACAATTCCTGCGGCAGCGCCCATTGCCAAGGCAGGCATAGGTGTAACGAAACCAGCAGCCGGTGTAATGCAAACGAGTCCAGCTACGGCTCCCGAAGCAGCACCAAGTAATGTGGCTTTACCACGTGTGATCCATTCATAGCCGGCCCAGGCAACGGTTCCTGCCGCAGCCGAGAAATGCGTCGCCACAAAGGCGCTAGCGGCGATACCGTCAGCGGCCAAGGCACTACCGGCATTAAATCCGAACCAACCGACCCACAACAAGCCGGCACCCAGTGCAGTGAACGCCAGGCTATGCGGCGGCATCGGTTCATGGCCATAGCCGACGCGCTTGCCAAGAACGAGTGCACAAATGAGCGCCGAGATTCCCGAGCTGATATGCACAACAGTTCCACCGGCGAAATCCAGGGCACCACCCATAGAGAATTCTCCTCCAGGCACCGTGCCATATGCAAGAATGCCGCCTCCCCAGACCCAATGGCAGAGCGGGCAATAAACTAGCAGTCCCCACATGGCACTGAAGACAACCATTGCGCTGAACTTCATGCGCTCAGCGAAGGCTCCACAAATCAGAGCGGGCGTGATAATGAAAAACATTCCCTGGAAGACCATATGCGTCAAGCGCGGAATCGTGCCAATCATGGGAATATCGGCAGCTTTCGTATCCGCGTTCCAAGTCAGTGCAACATCGTTCATGAACAGATAGCTTCCGTCGCCGATCAGCCCCTTGCCACCCACTGAGTTACCGAATGCCAGCGAGTACCCAACAGTACCCCATAGCACGGTCATCATGCCCATCAAGAACACGCACTGCATCAGCACACTGACGATGTTCTTCTTGCGGACCAAACCGCCGTAGAACATGGCCAGGCCTGGCACCGTCATGGCCAGCACCAATGCCGAAGAAGTCAGCATCCAGGCGTTATCGCCACGATCGATCGGCGTGGCCGCATCCGCGGAGCCTTCTACGACCGGTGTCGGTTCAACGATTGGTGTTCCGCTTGCTTCCTGCGCCTGAGCGTAGGCTGTGCAAAAACAGATCAAGGCAAACACAAAAGCCCAACAAAAGTAACGCGATTTTTCCGCCATCGTTCGCATAACATCCGCCTTTCAAAATTTGCGGGTTGCTAGAAATGAAAAGCTCAGCCACGTCGACCCGCCTGAAGTCGTGGAGGAAGCCTGTATTCAAGCGATCCGTTCCGATTTCTGCAATTGGAAATACGACCGAAAAATTCCGATCGTCATTCGCTCCAGAAACCGGTTCACACTCTTACTGCTCAAAATTGCCTGTATGTCTTCGTCAAATTACCAAACGCCAAGTCCAGGAAGTGATTTTCACGACCTGGACTCAACGGTATAAAACCTCCGACTCAGGCTGACCGAGGCCGTCCCAAGCCGGAGGCGTCCTTCTGGCTATCCGAAGCCAGATTCGCATGGTTCAGCCATAGATCAGTGCGGCGGTCCTCCAGCGAGAACCGCCGCACTGCATGAATGCAGTTTGACTGCGAGTATTGGCCTAGTGCCCTTCGGCGACAAACATAAGCCCGTGATAGGCTTCGTTGCCATGTTCGCCAATGTCGAGGCCTTCTTTTTCCTCTTCAGCGGTGACACGCAGACCGATGGTGAGCTTGATTGCGGAGAAAAGAATTCCGCCTACTACGATACACCAAGCAAAGACAGCACCAATGCCCCATAGTTGACTGACAAGCTGGGTTGTACCACCTCCATTGAACAGGCCTAACTCTGGTCCGCCGCCAGCGGAAAACAAACCGAGCGACAACGTTCCCCAGGCACCACAGACACCATGGACCGATACCGCGCCCACTGGGTCGTCGATCTTGAGATACCTTTCGATCCCGACGACAGAAAACACGACCAGCACACCTGCAATTCCGCCGATGAGGAACGAGCTAGGAACGGTGATCCAGGCACATGGGCAAGTAACGGCGACCAAGCCTGCCAAGGCACCATTGAGAGCCATAGAGGCTTCCCATTTGCCAAACAACAGTTTTGCGGTAGCCAACGCTGTAATCGCTCCCAGTGCGGCTCCGGCGTTCGTATTCACGGCAATTTTGGCGATCAAGGCAGCATCGGCAGACATCGTACTACCTGGATTGAAGCCGAACCAACCCAGCCACAAGATGAATACCCCGAGGCAAACCAATACGAGGTTGTGACCCGGCATCGCCTTAGGCTTTCCAGATGCATCAAATTTGCCAATGCGCGGGCCTAAAATAAACGCTCCAATCAATGCCAACCAGCCTCCGCAACTATGTACGGTGGTCGATCCGGCAAAATCCCAAAAACCCTTCTCGGTGGCCAACCAACCACCACCCCAGATCCAGTGACCGACAACTGGGTAAATGAACGCCGACACGATAGCACTGTAAAGCATGTAGGAAGTGAACTTAGTGCGTTCTGCCATCGCACCGGAAACAATCGTGGCGGTCGTCGCGGCGAACATCAACTGGAAGAAAAATTTGGCATCGAAGGGAACTTTGGCAAAATCCAATGCAGCCCAGTTTGCTTTTTCATTGAGTGCTGCACCATCCACGCCACCCCAGAACAGATTGGCACCAGCAGGAGCAGCTTTTTTCACCCCTTCGGCGTTCGTAATCATTTCGTTTGGATTGGCGAACATGATCGAGAAACCGATGAGCCAATAAGTGACGCTGCCAAAGCAAAAGTCGAGCAGGTTCTTCATACAGATGTTGACTGCGTTTTTGGCACGCGTCAGACCCATTTCTACCAACGCGAAACCGGCCTGCATCCACATGACCAAGAAGCCAGCGACCATCACCCAGATGGTATCCAACGCAAACGACGTTTTTTCAGGAGTGTCATTGAGTCCTGATACTACCGGCGCAGCCTCGGAAGCAGCCGCATCAATAGCCGCAGCTTCACCAGGTTCATCTGGCACTGTAGCTGCCGTTGGCGTGGTTGCCGCAGGAGGCGTTTCTGTGGTTGTTACCGCAGGAGGTTCCGCCTTTTTCTCATCCTGAGCAAAAGACGAATTGTTCCAGATAGTACAAACACTTGCCAACAAGGCACCCAATAGAGCGAATGAGAGAATTCGACTCTTACGATCACGAAAACGTTTCATAGACATTTACTCCGGCGAAGACAGAAGGACTTAAAACTGAAAACGAGCCCGAAAAAAAGCTCTCGGGTGAGGCAGTCCGCCGGTAATGCAAGTGCCGCGCCAGAATTACGCTAGCAGAAAAACAGCGTTCGCAAGCTGTTGGCAGATAGTAGTTTACGAGTTGTAAAATTTGCATTGCAAAAGGCTGCTAACTGTCCAGTTGCCTTGATGCGCAGCACTGCTTGCCGCGCTAGCATGCCGCTAATATGGCCAGCGCCCTAAGACGCCGGGCCAAGCTCTCGGACGATTTCCAGGAGCTTTTTCCTGGCAGAATCGATGTTCTTGTACTGCGCAATGTCAGAGGACATCGTGTCGAGAAAGGCGGCCAAGCGAGCGATCGCATCGCTGTTTGCGGCCAGGTGCGTGATCGGGATGTTTTCGACGCGAATGCCGAATAACACACTCCCCGACTGCGGCAGCCTAAGAAGTAACTGATGCTCGAAGCGGATCCAAAACTCCTCCGCATTGATACTGGGATCGAACGGCAGACGCGGCTGACCAGGGAGATGGTCCAACCAGGGATCGCGGCTGAAGTTGGTATTCCCCCGCACCCAGGCTTCGCCGGGCCGCAGTTTCTTCAAAAACGTATCGATCTGACGGCCTAGCGTTTGGTTGAGTCCCGGTACCGGCTGATGTGTTTGTTCAATCCGCATACCCAGCTTTTCGCGCAGCGACCAGGAACTGGGAAAACAAACTACCCCACCAACCACGATTGGCTCGCCATGCTCATCTTCATGCAGCAAGACAAAGTCAGATTCCCAGCCTCGCCCTAGCAGTAGCAATTGGTCGAGCGGCTGCGCTGCGTGTGGTATGTCTACGCCGTGAGAACGAACCAGCTCCGCGGTTTCATAGATTGCTGGTTCGGCAGCAGGAATCTGCATCGCATACGGTTCTGCTTGTTTGGCATCCGTCAGTGTAGCGACACGTTGGCGCAGAACCTCGCCAGTAGGATCCCAGTGAGCAATAAACGCCGCCACGTTCCCCGGTCGTAGCCCCATGCTCCAACGGTGTTCAGCAAACGGAAGGACGCGCGACCAATCGATGGTCAGTTTCGATGAGTCACCTTCCATTCAAAGAGTACTCCTGGCCGACTGTTTCCAAGCTTACTGAATTGCTGCATGGGGCGAAGCGCGCCCTAAAGAGCAATTATAGCTTGGAAGAGTGGAGAGTGTCGGGCCTGCACCTAGCCGAGAAGTATGGCGCTTTCGGCGTGAGGCTAGAATCGCGGCAGTGGAGTATTGCCATCAACAGGTGGGAAATTTCCAACATTTTCCGCGCTGTAGGCATCCGCGTTCGACGGTGTCGGTGGCAACGCCGGATGATACGGCGAATCACTCGTTTGATAACTCTGATGGACACCAACCGGATGCTGTTGATAAGCATGCCCGGTCGCGGCGCTACTGGTGTATTGCACCGGTAAGCTGGTCGAATCGGCCGTAGGTGTGTTGTAAGCGCTGAAGGATCCATCGTTAGGATCAACGTCCGATGGATTTGCTCGCACGTTGGTCAAGCGCGGTCCGGCTGGCGGAGGCATGCTGCCGAGTTTTACGGCCCATTCACGAGCTGCGGTCAATTCAGGGTCCATCTGTGCTGCGCTGGCAAAGTAGTGTCCAGCGGCCTGGGTCTTGCCACTTTGATGCAAAAGGCAGGCCAGATTGTAATTGGCCACGGCTGGTTTTTCTTCATAGCTCAGATGCTCCAGTGCCTCTGGCATCCGATCGAGCTGGACCAGAACGGTAGCGATATTGTTGCGATAAAGTTTCTTCGCGGGCTGTAGCTGGACAGCCCTGGAGAGTGAGGCTATCGAGGCATCCATCTTCTTTTGACGCGCATAGCACAGCCCCAGATCGTTGTGCGCCGTAGCGTTCTCTGGATGGTGCTTGATCGCTTGTTTGTACAGGTCAGTCGCCTCATCAAGCTTCCCCTGGCGATCCTTCAAGTGAGCATAGGCGATCAACGAATCGGCGTCTTTTGGGGCAAGCTTCAAAGCCTGTTGATACTGTTTTTCGGCAGCATCGAGATTGCCGGCACGCTCTTGCACCTTGCCATAGGTGGCATAGACCTCCGGGCCAGGTGCCTTGCGGTTTTTGTAACCGATGGCAATCGGATCGTCTTTGTAGATATTGGCGTCCGGGGCAGTTGCAGTTTTAGGATCCTTCTTGAACCAGCCCGCAACGGTGCTCACGCCTGGCAGGTCCGAGAAGGTAGTGGATTTGGCGGCGGTTTTAGGTGCCGAGGTCGTCTGACTTGCGCAGCCCGCAAAAAGGGGCGAAACCCCTGCGAGGACCAACGTCGAGTATAAAGCTTTTCGCACCAGACACCTCCATGACCGCTGTGCCAGCTACTCGCGACATCCTTGTGCGAGTAAGCCACTTTCAAGGAGTGGCAACCTGTGGAGCAAACCCGAATTTGGGCCATCGCGACTGCTGGGTAGAGCAGCGAAGCCCTCAAGCGTATCACCACCGCTCGAGTTTTCGGTCGCAGGTGCTGACTCTCTGCACCAACAGCTAAACCGAAAAATGGCGACGTCGGTCTTATAATCGTCCTAACCCAAGGAACTTCTTCAATCGAAGCGGGCGGAGGCCAGAACCCCTCTCGGCTGCCAGTACGACTATGCACTTTGAACTACCACCGACTGGCCGTTGCATCCGCAAACCATTGCTATTAAATACCTTATAACACAAACACGCCACGAAACGAGATATGGTATGTACAGCAAATCGGCATCCGTCGCTCACAATTCCCTAACAATTAACCCTTAGATTGTTAGCACTCTGACTTGCCGTCCAAGATGGCGATTACCGGTCGGTAATGTCATTGAATTAAATTGCGTGCTAGCAACGGTAGCTCCTCGGGGACAATTCAGCGGCTTGCTCAACTGCCTCAGAGTATTTCGCGGCTTAAAGTTACAACTCGAATTAGGATACCCAATGCCGACTCGATTGTTCACTACACTGACAATGATTCTTGTGTTCGTGGCAGTTTGCGGTTGTCTGCCTAGCGTTGACACACCGATGTCGACCTCGACAGCTCACGCGATTGAAGTGACTAAGGAGGCGACACCTGCCACAAAAACTGCGAAGCACGCCAATGCAGTGGATCCGACGATCCCTCCCTATAAAAAAGTGAACGAGGCGGTATCTGGATCGATCAAGAGCATCGGCTCGGACACGATGAACAACCTAATGGCCAAGTGGGCGGAAGGTTTCAAAAAGCTCTATCCGAACGTAACGATTGAGATTGAAGGCAAAGGAACTGCGACCGCTCCGCCCGCACTGATTGCGGGCACGGCCAATTTTGGACCGATGAGCCGCCAGATGAAAGGTAAAGAGATCGATGACTTTGAAAAGAAGTTCGGCTACAAGCCGCTCGCTTTACCCACCGGGCTGGACATGCTGGCGGTCTATGTTCACAAGGATAACCCGCTCAAGGGTCTGACTTTGCAACAAGTGGACGCGATTTATTCCAAGACACGCAAAGGGGGTGCCGACCGCGCCATCACGACATGGGGTGAACTTGGTCTGACTGGAGAATGGAAAGACAAACCGATCAGTCTGTACGGAAGAAACGCCGCGTCTGGTACGTATGGGTACTTCAAGGACTATGCCTTGTTCGGCGGCGATTACAAAAACTCGGTCAAGGAGCAGCCGGGGAGTTCGGCCGTGGTGCAAGGTGTGGCCAGTGACAAGTACGCAATGGGGTACAGTGGAATTGGCTATAAAACCGCCGATGTGATCGCCCTGCCGCTTGCAGCAAAAGCGGGCGTTGAGTTCGCCGCGCCGGAGGCGCAAAACGCGTACAACGGCAAATACCCCCTATCGCGTTTTCTGTATGTCTACATCAACCAGCGCCCCGGAAAACCGCTGGACGCTTTGCGCCGCGAATTTATCAAGTACATCATGAGCCAGGATGGCCAGCGCGACGTGGTCAATGGCGACTACCTGCCGATTCCTTACAAGGTCACGCAAAGAGCTCTGGAGTCCGTACTGGTCGTTCCTCCTGCCCCGTTGAAAACTGGCGGTCGCTAGGCCGTTGATCGCTGGGGACATTACGAGTGCAGGTTTTGAATTGGACAGCATGCTGCCCAGAATGGCAGCGAACCGCGGCGGTCGTCAGAAAAATTAACACAGCATAGTGGATTGCATGTCAACGGATCGATCCTTTACCGGCCGCAGTCGGGTGCGAACCACTTCCCCGACGATTTGGTGGACCGATCGTATTGCCAAGCACGTGATTGCCATCGGCGGTATTGGCACGATCGCCGCCGTGCTGCTGGTGTTTGTATTTCTGCTAAGTGTGGCGATACCGTTGTTTCGACCGGCCAAGGTCAGCGAGTCAACCACATGGTCGACACCTTGGAAAACAAACGGTGCCATTCTTTCTGCGGTGAACGAGTATCGCACAATCGGCTGGGCGCTATTTCCAGCTGGCAAGATACACGGCTATTCATTGACTGACGGATCGGTCATTGGCGAACCGATCTCGGTACTCTCGGAAGAGAACAGTAGCGAACTATCGGCCGCGGCACTTTCTATTGATGGCTCTTTTATCACGCTTGGTTTTTCCGATGGCACGATCCGCCAGGGATCGGTCAGTTTTGACACGACCTTCGTAGAGCTAGCCGACGCCGAACCTGCGTTGCGTGATTTACCTGAGAATGAGGCTCGTGCTTCAAATGGTGGCATCGTTCAGCGTATTCCCAACGGTCTGCTGCGACATCAAAAACTGAAGCTCACCTTGGATCCTCCGGTTTCAACGGGCGGTAGTGCTAAAGTGTTACTCATTGATGGCATCAATGGCAAAAATGGTCCGATTCTGGCTTCACTGACCGCTGATGGTAAGCTACGCCTGAGCGCTGTAACGCGCCAAACAAATCTGCTAACCGACGAGGTCGAACAAACGGTCGAAAACAGCGATTTACCGCTGGCCAAGTTCACCGATCCTCCACGGTACTTGCTGGTG
>JAWXCH010000381.1:0-5631 GCA_034440595.1 Planctomycetota bacterium
AATTGGGTGGTCGTAGCCAGATACGGCAACTTTCGCCTTGCAGCGATTTGCAGCCTCTGCAAATTCTCGGTGCTCGCTCTCATCCATTTCAAAGCCATATGCTTTTGAGTCACCACGAGTCGCGTGCAAGTAGGGTGGATCGCAATAGAATAAGGTCGTTGGACTGTCGTAGAGACGCATCACTTCAATTGCTGGACGATTCTCAATCTGTACTCGAAGCAGTCGATAGGCGATGTCTTCGAGAGCTTCGACACCTCCCAGCCAGCGAGACACTACGCCAGACATCCCGGCCCGGCTAGTATCTTTGCAGTTCGCCCAGCGGCCAAGGGATGCTGTTTGGGCAAGCCCAGTTCTTGTTTGACGGGCACGAATGTAGAATCGCCTGGCTCGCTCTACGTCACTGATTCCATCCTGGCTTCCACTAATCGCCAAGTGGTATTCTTCGCGAGAAAATGGCGTGAGTGATATTGCGCGAATTAACTCATCCGACTGATCTCGTAGTACTCGAAAGAAAGTCACGACTTCGCCATCGAGGTCGTTGTAAGTCTCAACTGGTGAGGCGGGGCGATTCAACAAAACTGCTGCCGAACCAGCAAATGGTTCACAGTAATGATGACAAGTTGGTAGAAGCGGCAGCAACCAATCCAGATGCGAAAACTTACCCCCGTACCATCCAAATGCGATCCTCCGTTTACCACGTTTCCGCTTGTAGACGAAATTCGTCTGTGTAGGGGAGTCCTCATCCAGAAAAATTGGAGAGACTCCCCGTTTTTCACGTTTTAGAATATCGTTGTCACTTTCCATGGCATCTCTCTGCCGCGTGCAAGTTTCGCGTTGGTTGCGGGTGCGTCGTCTACCAACCACTCTATTGCTGTCCCGAAGTTCTGGCTAGGGCCAATTCTAAGCCAAGTTAGGACTTCGCACTATTTCCGCACCACCCACGTCCAATGCCGGTCACTGGTTGCCTGAACCGTCTCGGGGGGGACGCCTAACGCCGCGATTGCCGATCGAATTTCCTCAAAGCTCAATGCAGCGCGCAGCGACGCTTCAAACAGTGTGCGATACAATTCCTGCGATTGTTGCTCCGAATCGCTCTCGCTACTGGCATGCAGTTCCACCAGTCGCGCCACCTCTGCCTCTGTTTCCGGGCGCAGCAGATCGCGAATAAAGATTAGCCCACCTGGTTGCAAGACGCGAACGATCTCGCTCAACACACGACTCGGGTCGGGCACATGATGCAACAGGCTATTGGAAATCACCGCATCGAACATCTCGTCCGAGTAATGCATTTGGTTAGCGTCGGTCTGATCGAGCTGGACCTGATGCGTCATGCTGCTCAGTTCGGTATTCATCCGGGCCAGTTGCAGCATACTGACCGAACCATCCATCGCCATCACGCGGACATTCTGAGTGCGGCGGCAAAGCTCAATCGGTATCCGTGCCGGTCCGGTTCCCAGGTCCAGCACGCGCAACGGATCGCGCTCTTCAAAATCTTCTTCGCTCCAGCCGTCGAACAGTCCGGCCGCCAGCAGGTCGTCGACAAACTGTCGATGGACTGTCGGCTTATCGCTGGCATCGTAGGCCTGTGCCTCATCAGGGGTGTCCATCAATTCTGGTTCAAGAACGCGCTGGAGCATAGCCAACTCACCAACAGTAGGAGCTTCAAAACCTTGGACTCAAACCGATAACCATTACCCGCCAGAACAAAACAAGCTCGTGGTCGAATCAAGATCCGACCACGAGCTATTCTACAATCTTGTCTGCGGAATGCTTAGTTCTACTTCTTCAAGCGAACGTTCTTGTAGTGAACGATGCTGTGCGGATCGTGCGCCTGAAAGCCGATCGTGCCTTCGCTGAGGATCCGGGTAAAGTCCTTACCTGGCTGACGATCTGGTTCTTCGGTGAACTCGTTGACGACCTTGTCGTTGATCTTGACCGTGATGGTCTTACCCTTGACGATGATGTGGTAGGTGTACCACTCATTGTCGCCGACGGGAGACTCTTCGATGTTCTTTACGCCGTACACGCTAGCGGTCTTTTTTGGGTCCTTACTGCGATCACCCTTCTTGGAGTTGTTGACCTGGATCTCGTAACCTTCCTTTGGCCACTCATTGGGCTGATACTTGGTATGAATGTAAATTCCGCCATTGGCACCTTTTTCGGTCAATACATCGACCTTCAGCTCGAAGTCCTTCATAGGTTGCTCAGGTCCGTCATAGAAAATATGGCTACGCTCGCCATGAGCAACAAAGGCACCATCCTTGATCGTCCACGTCGAAGGATTCTCTTCGTTCACTTTCCAACCTGTGAAATCCTTGCCATTAGTGAGTTCTTTCCAACCCTCTTCGGCCTGAGCGACGGAAATAAAACCGATGGCCAAGGCCACAAACAAACAGCTACGAATCATCGAGATGCTCCACATTTAAAGGTCTAGTCTTACTGACGGACAAAAATCGAAACGGCTTGCGGAAACGCTTTCATAAACATCTACGCACAAGCCTGTTAAATAGGTTGAACTCCTGCGGCCAGAAAAGCAAGTAGCGCCAACGGGGCTGGACGGTTTGTAACGGGGCAGAGGGCCCAAAATCCTTTTGCCATGCCCAATTCCACCCTTTTTCCCGAACTTGAGTTAAAACAGGTAGTTGGCAGCGGTTTGTAGGAAAAAACCAAAAATGGCAGGTCTTTCAAAGTGTCCACTAGGAGGCAAATAGCCAGGCAACAAAATCTTAAGAAAACGTAAATATTGCCCCCTGTGGCACTTAACACCGAACCAGCCACTCGGAAAGCCGTACTACGCCGAGCAAATGAAATCTGGCACAGCGCTTGCTTTTATCTACGCCAGAGGATAGGACGTGGTTTTCAGAGAATTACCGGGCTACCGCCAGGCGGCGGACGGCAGGTTTTAGGAAAACCGTTAAATCGTACAGTCGCCCGTATTTACGGAGTGGAAAGAGCAAGTCTGGCAAAATTGCTGACATCGGCTCGAACCGTTCCCAGGATGGTCCGTAGGAATGAGTGTAACAATCGATAACGCGCAATCCACTACCGTTGCCGATCTGGCACAGTCGCACAAGACCGATGAAGAGCTAGTGCTCGAATATCGGACTACGGGCGAACGTTCGGTCTTTGAGGCCCTCGTTCACCGGTACGAACGCGAACTGTTCAGTTATCTGCGTCGGTATTTGGGAGAAATGACGCTAGCCGAAGATACCTTTCAAGCCACGTTCTTGCAGGTCTATCTGAAGCTGGCCCATTTTGATGTCGATCGAAAATTCCGGCCTTGGCTATATACCATTGCCACGAATCAGGCGATCGACACGCAACGTCGAAACAAACGGCACCGCATGGTCAGCCTTGACCGTCGGAACACGACAGACGCCGAAGGGAGCGAAATCGGCTCGTTGCTACAGTTGCTCGAAGGGAAGGAAGTGGACGCCGCTTCCAACATCGAACTTCTCGAACGACAAAACTGGGTTCGCACCGCCATTGAGGAATTGCCAGAACAGTTTCGTACCGCCTTGGTCCTGGTTTACTACCAGGGATTAAAATACCGAGAAGCGGCCGACATTCTGAATATTCCTGTCGGCACCGTCAAAAGCCGCTTGCACTCCGCCATCCTGAAACTTAACGAGTCGTGGAATGACACCCACCAGAGCGAATCATGAGTAGTGCGACACGCGATGAACTCCTAGGATACCTGCTTGGCGCACTCGACAGCGCCGAGCACAAAGGAGTCGAGACCGAACTGCAAACCAATGCTCAACTCCGACGCGAGCTGGAACTGCTGCGGCACAGCCTGGTTCCACTTTCGTTTGATCCGGGACATATAGATGCGCCGCATGGCTTGGCCAAGCAAACCTGCCTGCATGTGTATCAGGCACACTGTGCTACTCCCGTTCATGAGGCCGCACACTCCGGTGCTGCTCACACTGCTGCGGGTGCCTGGCCTACGCCGGCAACCAATGCGATCTGGCCGGTTGAACCTACTGCATCCACGCGGCGCTGGCGATTGGTCGACATGGCCGTTGCCGCTGGCATCTTGATTGCCGGCGCTGCAATTGTCATCCCGGCCATCATGCAGAGCCGCGTGAATTCTGACCGTATCGCCTGCCAGAAAAAGTTGCATGACAATTACCTAGCCATCAGTGATTATAGCAAGGGCCACGGCAACACCCTTCCAGTGGCCGACGAAAGCGGTGCGCTCAGCTTTGGTGGCGCCTACGCCCCCAAACTCGTCAGTGCCGGCTTGATGCCCAATATTAGCAACCTGTTCTGCCAGACTTCGATGAATGGCGAGGCGATTCCGACGCAAATTCCAACAGTCGAGCAATTGAACGCCGCGTCTCCTGCCGAACATGCCAAGTTGGTGAAGCAGCTTGATAACATCTATGCATTTGGCCTAGGGCATCGCGATGCGCAAGGGAAGTATCATTTGACGAAGAGAAAAGAAGTCGAAAATGGAAAGGGGCGAAGCTACTTTCCGCTGATGGCCGATCTTCCGGCTGAAGATGGTTCACCACTTGGTCACCACGGTGGCTGCGGTACGAATGTGCTGTTTGAAGATGGTTCGATCAAGTACCACACCGGCTGCAAGACAGACCACGAGAAAGACGACATCTTTAAGAATGCACGCGGCGAACAAAAGGCAGGGCTGCACGAGAACGACAGCGTGCTGGTCCCCAGCTCCAAGACGCCATAGTCGCCTTTCACTCCATGAAAGTGTGCAGCGCCGGCGGGCTAAGCAATGCCAAATAGCAGGGGATCCAGCAATAATTGGATCCCCTTTTACTTGCGCTGGGTGCCACTGCTGGCTTGCCAGCAGTGCTTAAATGCGGCGTATCTCATCACCTCTCCCGCGCGCGGGAGAGGTCGACGCCCCAGCGTCGGGTGAGGGCTTTTTCTCCTGCTCACCGGTTTTTGCTGCTCCAGTCTCTCGCAAAGCGCGCCGCGTTCTACTTCCGCACAGCATCCAACACCCGCGCCGGCACGCCGTCTCCCGCCTCTTCAACTCGCAGGTCTTCAAAGTCCCCGCGCAGTGCCTTCAATGTGTACCGCTCCTCTTCAATTTCTGCGGCCGTGCGGAAGCCCAGTTCGCGGATCACCGGCAGCGGCGGGCACCAGCCTTGCACCGCGTGTTGAAGTAAAAATGTGCCGACCAAAGCGGGCAGAATCATAAACCGCCGGTCCACGGTCAATGCTAGTAGCGAACCAACAATGACCGCGCTGGACGCATTGGTTTCAAGCAACCGCTCGACATCCCACTCGCGATCCAATTCGGCCAGCCGCCGGTCGATGGCCTTTGGCCCTTCGGCCACGCAGCGGCGGATGCTTTCTTCGGTATCGCGGCGGATTTGCTGGTTGATTCGCTCGGACGTGCTATTGGCAACGCGTTCGGTGGTAGCAGGGATCATGGAAACTCTCCTAAACTAGCGGATAGATGGAACGACCCCTGCGGTGCCCGTGCAAACACTATGCCGATTTGCCACGCTTGCCATGCGGCCACGTTCTTGGCACTATAAACCGCTGGGGCAATGGGCCTGTAAGAAATCTTGTGTCAGCTAGCAGGAAATGGTAGCTATCACTTCCTTTTTCTGACACAGGAGACAGACGCATGGATGCGAGATTACAGCA
>JAWXCH010000382.1:0-4844 GCA_034440595.1 Planctomycetota bacterium
GAATCTGAGCAGAGGCCCCAAGTAGATCGATAATTTATCAAATTCTGGAATGCTTCGAGTCAAACTATGCGGAAAAATTGACAGATTCTCTTCAGCTGGCGCACACTCATCTGGGTGTTGCTGCTCGGTCCGACAATGCTTGCATTGAAAGAGGAGAATCCAAGTGATCAATTTTAGAAAGTGTTTGGTGACAGCGACGATCATTTTAGGCGAGATATTGCTGCTAGGTAGAGTGACGGGCGCTACCGCAGCAGAAAATGAAATAAAGATCGGGTGGCAGCCGGCGGGATTCTTCGAACTCTTTCTTGCACGTGAAGATAAGCTGTTCGAGAAGGCCGGACTCAAGCCTACGTTCGTAAAGTTCCTTTCAGGGCCCGCGATGTTCGCGGCCCTAAAGTCCGGCGAAATTGATGTGACGTTCGGTGGTACTCCGCCATTGGTTTACGCGCTCGCTCAAAACCTGAACGTATCCGTCTTTTTCTGGAGTTTCATAACCAATCCGTCCTTGGTTGTACGTTCAGATAGCGGCATCAAGTCTGTCAAGGATCTTGCCAATAGGAAAATCGCCACAGTGATGGGTTCCTCTGCCCACTTCAATCTGATGGAGCTATTGGCGGACAACAAGGTGCCCGTGTCACAAGTTGAAATCCTCAACATGCAGGTGAGCAGTCTCATCCCCGCATTCTCGAAGGGCGACATCCCTGCGGCCCTCATATGGGAACCTTGGGGAGTCAAACTGACGCACATTGGGGGAACGCGGATCGGCAGCTACGGTCGGTATGACAAGTACTCGCAAACCGGCATCTACTGGGGTCGGCGAGAATGGATGACGACACACCCGGAAATTATGAAAAAATTTCTTGGCGTCCTTGACGAAGCTTTGCTGGTCGTCAGAAAAGACCCTTCCCGGGCGGCGAAGGCGCTCGGCAATCAGACGGGCCTTGATCAGTCCGAGGTGCTGGAGATTCTAAATCTAGGCCTCCAGACGTACGCCAAGGACATGCGTGAGCCATTGGAGGGGCATCCGTTGTCGCTCAAACCTGCGGGTGGGCAAAAGCACAGTGGACACTTGGAATCGCTCTATAAAATGGGGGAGTTTCTCCATAAGAACGGCAACATCCCAGTCCTTCTGACACGCGAACAACTCAGCGCCGCTCACAGCACGCAGTTTCTCGAGTCCTATATAAAGAATTCCTCGCGCTAACGCGCAACCCAGTGAGCGACGCACTGATCGAGGTTTTCGGCCTAACGCATTACTTCGATGGGCCAGCGGGCACCCACAAGGCTCTCGATAACGTCAGCCTTGAAATGGTGGCGGGAGAGATCTTCGCCGTAATCGGGCCATCCGGCTGTGGAAAGACGACCTTGTTGAATATCATTGGCGGTTTCGTCGATCCATCAGAGGGCGAAGTGCGCGTACACGGCGAACGAGTGCGCGGCCCTGCTCCAGACCGCGGAGTGATTTTTCAGGGTTATGCCCTATACCGATGGCTTACGGTGCAGGAGAACGTCGAGTTCGGTCTGAAGATTCTGGGCTTGGGACGAAAGGCTCGTGCTGAACGAGCACGACACTATTTAGCATTGGTCGGGCTCGACGAGTTTCGCTCGCACTACACCTACCAGTTATCGGGCGGGATGAAGCAGAGGGTAGCCATAGCTCGTGCGTTGGCGGCAGATCCAGAAATTCTATTGCTCGACGAACCATTCGGGGCACTCGACGCTCAGATGCGCGAGATTCTGCAAGAAGAGTTGCTTAGGATCTGGGATAAGACCCGAAAAACCATTTTTCTAATTACGCACAGCGTCGAGGAGGCTGTCTTTCTTTCACACCGCACTTGCGTTATGACGGCGCGCCCCGGAAGAATCAAACAAATTCTAGAGATCAACCTTCCCCAGCCTCGGTACGATTTTCATGTTCGCACCAGCCCCCAGTTCAACGCGTATAAGGAGAGGGTGCTTGAAATGGTGCGGGAAGAGGTCGGATCGGACTCAAGACCCGATCACATGAGCGCATGAAGCCGGTACGCTATCCAAAGGAGGCTCTTCTACGTCGCATAGAAGCTCATCCCAGAATAGTTGGGACGGTTTCGGTGCTTGCAATAATCGTGATCTGGTCTTTCTTGACCAGGCCTGGAACTTCTCTTAGTGGCGTACTAGCCTCTCCCGGAGAACTTGTGGAGGAGCTATGGGTGCTTCTCCGAAAAGGATACATGGGCACTTCGCTTTGGTCGCATTTTCAGGCGAGTTTAATGCGCACGATGATAGGTTTTACCCTAGGGTCGATCTCAGGAGTATTGGTAGGTCTTGTCATAGGCCAGAACAAGATTATCGCGGCAGCGCTCGCCCCATTCTTTTCATTTGTTCGCCCCATTCCCGCCATTGCATACATTCCAATGGTGATTCTTTGGTTCGGCATCGGCGAATTTTCTAAGATCCTCGTGATATTCATGTCTTCGTTTCTGTATGTAAGCATGAACACAGCAGCTGGTGTGAGGGCGGTCCCCGTAGACCTGATTCGAGTGGCACAAACGTTTGGCGCAAGTAGCCGACAGTTGTTTTTCTATGTGATTTTCCCAGAAGCTTTGCCCTATGTGATGCTTGGTCTTAAGGTCGGGCTTGCATTGAGTTGGGCCGTAGTCGTGGCTTCCGAACTTGTCGCTGCACAAAGTGGCTTGGGCTACATGATTATGGATGCGGCGACTTTTTTTCGCATCAAGGATGTCTACATTGGCGTGTTCTTGATCGGACTCGTCGGTTTGCTCTTGGAGGGGATACTTGTGCTGGTCGAGCGCAAGGTTGTCCATTGGAGCGGAAAAGCGTAGTTGAAGAAGGTTCACATGCGAAAGATCCTTAAGAGCGCGACCGTAGCTCCAACGGCTAAGTTTTTTAGTCAAGGCGTTCAGGTGGGCGCCACAATCTATGTTTCGGGGCAAGTCGCAATGGACATAGAAGGTAACGTCGTTGGCAAAGGGGACATGAGGATTCAGACGCGTCAGGTCTTGGAGAATATAAAGGCAGTGCTGGCGGAAAGCGGCGCGATTATCGACGATGTCGTTAAGGTGACGATGTTTATCACCGACATGTCGAGCGCAGATCAAGCACGCGAAGTCCGAATGGAATATTTCAAAAAGAATCCTCCCGCGAGCACCGGAGTCGAAGTTAGAGGTCTCGCGCATCCGGACTTGCTCATAGAGATTGAGGCCATTGCGGTGATAGGGACTGGGTGAGTGTCTCGAACCTTGAACGAGAGACGAATTCATACGATTCGCGCGGATGTGGTGGCGGCTTCACGTTGCCCGATACCGAAATGGAGGCAGGATGACCGGAATTATTGAATATTTGGAGAATACGGCTGCCGATCTGATGGCGCGGTGTACGCAATGTGGTCGATGCGTCGAAGTATGTCCGATCGTGCCGCTTGTCGGTCTTGCCGGCGAAGAGCCCAAACAGCTCATTGCCCAAGTAAAGCGCCTAACCGAGGGCAAGCCATTCAGTGCGGAGGCGCGCCGGTTTACCGAGGCATGTAACGGTAGCGGGCAGTGCAACGCAGCGTGCCCGGAAGGAATCAACGTTCGCCAGTGGCTTTCAATCACCAAACTTAAGTTGAAAACGGAGCTCCCCGAGGACGAGCGGTCCGTGACTTCGGGACAGCAGTTCCGTCGGATGGCACAGGCAGTTCATTTGCTTGCCAGCATGCAACTTCCTTCGGAAGATCTGAAACGCATTCTCGCCCCTCCAAAATCACGCTCCGCCGATTTGGTGTTCTACTACGGATGCAATGTGCTCCGCTCGCCGCACATAATTTTCAACGTAATGGACATCCTCGATGCTTTGCGTCTTGAGTACGAAGTACTTGGAGGCACCGCTAACTGTTGTGGGGTGGTCCAGTTCATGGCGGGCGATCTAAAGACCTATGAGCGAATAGCACCGAAGACATACGGCGCGCTTTCAGGTATGGGTGCCAAAACGGTGATCAGTTGGTGTCCGACTTGCCAACTTCAGTTCGGCGAAACGTATCATGACTATGCCCGTCCCAGTTTCGAGGTTGGTCATGTGGCTGAATTTCTCGCCGGTTATCGCGACCAAATTGCCGAGCGAATCGTCAAGCCACTCGCGAAACGGGCGGTTATCCATGAGCACGGCGGTGTGAAAGGCGTCGTTGAAAGCACACGCCGTCTGATGGAAACCATCCCCGGCTTGCAGATTGTCGATGTCCCTCAGAATCGGGAGTTCGGGTACCAGTGCAGTCGCGTTGCGCAATACCCAGAAAAGCAAAATGATGTACATCGAATCATCGCTGAAAATGCCAAGGCGGCGGGGGTGGACCTTATTATCACCATCTATCATGGGTGTCACCGGCAGCTATGCGGGGCTGAAGGACAGTATCCGTATGAGGTAAAGAACTTCACGGATGTACTTGCGGAGGCGCTCGGCGCTGGCCGCCCTGACCTTTACAAAGCCTACAAAATCGGAGGAGACGTGTATGAGGCGATCCAGTCCGCTGGCGGTTATCTTGAACAGAACGGCGTTCGAGTCTCAGGCTTGGATGGTCTTCTGAAGCAGGAGATTTTTGGAGAGCCTGGCATCTCTGGAAACCAAGATCGTCCCGCCAATGGCTCTTTCAGCACCTAAGAACAATCTGCTCAATAAGGCAATATTTACCGGCAAGTCGTGGGAGCAAAGCGCCTCGCATGCTCCTGCGCGTCACATATGTGGAGATCTTCTCGTTACTTCAGGAATCACGGCACGTGCGCCGGACGGCAGCCTTGTTGCACCATATGATATGCGCGGACAATCCCATCAAGTAGTAGCGAATGTCGCAGACATCCTTCTCGCTGCGGGTA
>JAWXCH010000383.1:0-2593 GCA_034440595.1 Planctomycetota bacterium
CGCTGAATCTGCAGTTGTGAATCGAAGTAGACGTAATCGGTAATGCCATCCCCCTTATCGATGATCGCTTGATCGGCGATAGCGGGAAGCGTGCCACCCGGCCAAATGGTGGTATCCGTAAAATTTCTGGCTCCCGTGCCAGTAATGTCGTTGACGAAAACATTGGCTGCCGATGCCGGGGTCGAAACCCACACCATCGACGCCAGAATGATGCCAACGGAAAAAGCCCGATACTTAGCGGAAATACTCATCGGATATCCTCCTTATTTCAAGTAAAAAATTTGATTGCTGCAACTTGTCTTTCAATAACTTGTCTACTGATAAATCGCCATCACACATTAAGCGCTTATCCGGAAACCGTTTGTAGGAGGCGAATCCCTTCGCCGACCGCAGTGATTTCCGGATCATTCGGGGAAAGGATTCCCCTCCTACAAGCTTTTGAATAGCCTCTAAGAGCGGTTACAAATTCGAGGTCGCCGCGCCAGCATTAGTAGCCCCAGCCCGGCCAAGAGCACGCAAGTGGACGGCTCCGGAACAACCGTCAACACGACGGAACTGTTCGTGCCGGTTCCGTAATCGATCGATAATTGCACGGTGTCTGGCCCCAACGGGCTATCGACCAAGCTGTCAAAGGTCGCAAATGTCCCCGTCCGCGTTCCGGTGTAGTTGATGATGGGAAATTGTTGCCCTAAGATCGGAACCGTGGTGAACGACGCACCGAGGATGCCGTCCAAGCTGGCGTTGCCGCCTAGATTCATGGGACTGATACCGCCAGCGCCGATGTACGACTTCGAGCTTAGCATCCTTGCGCTGGTCGTAGTTCGAGCCGATCGAAATGGTCGGCAAACTACCGATGATCCGAAGAGTGCCAAGGCCGCCCCTGCCACATCGGCGGTGCCATTGATGACGCCGGTATTCGTATTGGCAATAGTCAGAGATCCATTGCTGATTTCGTAAGTTCCAACCGCACCCGGAAACCCGGCCAGCCAGGGCCGACCGCTTTTCCATGCTACGAGACATGCGTAGTATAGAAGTAGTTTACGGAGTCTTTTTCTCACGGAGGTAACAGCTTGCAACCTGCCCCCGCAGGGATTCTGTTGGCCCAGTTGGCCCAGATTCCCGATCCTCGCGGGCGCCAGGGACGACGCCATTCTTTCGAGGCCATGATTGCCTCGGTCGTGTGCGCCTTGCTGCAAGGAGCACGCGGTTACTTGGCGATTGCCGAGTGGATTCATTGCCAGCCGCCGGAGTTCTGGCATCTGTTGGGCTACACGCGCAGGCCGCCCCGCAGAAGTGCGTTTCGGAAGTTGCTGCTGAAGTTGCCGGCCGAGCAATTTGAGCAAGCTTTGCGGGGGTGGATCGCGGATTGCCTGGGACAGCCGGTGCCCGAACGGCCGCTTCAGGCGGTGGCGCTCGATGGCAAGACGTTGCGTGGCAGCTTGGAGAAGAATCTCCAGCCGGCCGTGCATTTGCTGTCGCTGTTGGATCAAGCCACCGGCTGCGTCCTCAGCCAGATTCGGGTCGATGACAAAACCAACGAAGCCAAGGCGGCGTTGGAACTGCTGACCACGTTGGTCTTGAAAGGGCGGGTGGTCACCGGCGATGCGATGTTTTGCCAGCGCGAGATCTGCCAGCAGATCATCGACAGCGGCGGTCACTATTTGTTCGTCGTCAAAGACAACCAGCCGACGCTGCGAGAAGACGTGGCCGCCGAATTTCGGGCGGCTTTTTCCCCCGGCGAATGAACTGCAGCGCCAGTCGCATCTGGACGTGGCGGAAAGCTCGAACAAGGGACACGGCCGACGCGAGCATCGTCGGCTGCAAGCCAGCACGAGGCTGGCCGACCAGACCGATTGGCCGGGACTGGCGCAGGTCTGCCGGCTGACGCGCAGCACCGTCCGTAACGGGCAATCGTCCCTCGAGATCGAATACGCCATCACCAGTGTGCCGCGGTCCCAGGCCGGAGCGGCCCAATTGCTCAAGTGGTGGCGAGAGCACTGGGGCATCGAAAACCGCGCGCACTATGTTCGGGATGTCACTTTGCAGGAAGACGCCTGCCGAATCCGCAAAGGACACGCCCCACAAAACTTCGCCGCTCTGCGAAATGCCCTGATCTCCTGTCTGCGATTCGCAGGCCACGTCAACATCGCCTCCGCCCTGCGTGCCTACACCTGGCAAACTCAACGAATGCTCGCCATGTTGGGCATCTTCAAAAAGTAATCGGCCCTGGGAGTACTACGCCGATTTGCCCACAGAATTATGAGGCTTCGTATTAGTCCACGCTAATCCTGCCCCAGCTAGCGTCAAGCGAGTACCCCGGTCTCGGCAAGGCGCTAACTGGAGAAGTCTTGCTGATTGACGTCAGTTTCCAAAAACCTAGCCAGATTGTGAAAATCCGAATTTCGGTCGATATAGCGAACTTTGGTCACCAGCGTGTCGGGGTCGACGAGAGTCTCGAACGGCACGTAATTCAGTTCGACCTGGCCTTCGACCAAGATCATCCCGCCGTCGAGCCGCTTTTCGACCAGGGCGCAATAGGCGCCGACGCCCAGTTGGCTGCCAAGCATGACATCGAAGGCGTGGGGCTTGGCAC
>JAWXCH010000384.1:0-5309 GCA_034440595.1 Planctomycetota bacterium
CCACGACTCGCAACAACTGCAGCACGCAGGATTCGCACCAGCCGCGATCTGAAAATCACCCCGACTCGACCAACAGACCATTTTTCAGGGACGACTAGCATAATGAGAGTTCATGTCGCGACAGCATTGTTGGGTTGTTTGATTTCTCTGAATTTTGTATCGCCGACGCGGGCCGTGATTGTGCTGAGCGGAAACGAGGTTTGGGACGGAATTCAGAATCCGCACTCGGCGGAAGGTGTGACGTTGTTGAACAACGTCTACACAATCCCCGACGAGTTGATTCTCGGCAGCAATTCGATTATCGCGCTGCAAGCGCCTTTTTCTGGGAACGTGAGTCCATCCATCACTTTCCAATTCACGGGCAGCGGTGGCCTGAAATTCACCGACAACACGAGCATCATCGACACGTTTTTAGGGGGCCGCTATGCTGCTCCAGCCACTTTTACGCTCAACATGGGCAGTAACCCAATTAATGTGCTGAATCCCGGAGCCGGCCGGATCATCAATGGCATCAGCGTGATCGACGGCGGGACTGGTGACTCGATGAATGTGGCGATCAATTCCAACAGCGACGTCACTCTTGGTGAAATCGACATCAAGCGCATCGACTCGCGGGCGGCCGGCATCAATGTTACGGCCGGAGGGAACGTAAATATTGGGCGGCTCGCGAACCCCGACACAAATTCCGGCGGTGATAATGTGCTGGATGTGAATGTTACGGCTCGATCGATCACGTTGGGTGATATCGATACCCGCGCTTTCCGTCCGGACGGCATTCGTCGTAACGGCGACATTAACCTGAAGGCGCTGGCGCCACCGAGCTTTGATCCGACAAACTTCGCGGGCAACCTCGCGGCCCAGAACGTGATTACCTTGAACGGAGCCGTAAATACGAACGGTCCGCCCGTGAATAATGCGGCTGGCAATCTCAATTTGACTGCCGTCAAGGTTGTGCTGGGCAACACGTTCACGGCAAACATTTCAGAGAATGCCGATTTCAATGTGACGGCTGGGAATATAAGTGGTGCCTTCACGCAAGCTAATCTATTTATGAACGCCTCCAGCGTGACGCCCGATACGCTCCAGTTTTCGGTCTACCACGACAATGAATTGCCGACATCGATTACTTGGAAGAACAATATCTCTGGAAACTGGCATGACACGAACAATTGGAATCCAGCCGCTATTCCGAATGTGAATCAGCAAACAGCCGTTTTTGGAAGTGTGATTGCGTCGCCCCGAACGATCTTTTTGGATCAGGGCGCCACGGTCAAGGGCTTGCAATTCAGCACCACTTCCAAAGTGGCGGTAGCAGGAACGGCCGGGCTCACCCTGGATGCTGCCACCGGCAATGCGTCGATTCTGGTACAGCAGGGCAGTCACGAGGTGCAGGTGGCACTCACACTGAACGACAACCTGGACATTACCACGACAACGTCGGCGAGTAGGCGAATAGATTTGAATGGCGCTGTCAATCTCAATGGTAAAACAATCACGGTCGCAGGCCCGGGCATCGTCAACATTAACAACAGGGTGACGGGTGGAGGGTCCATCATAAACAGTGGCGGTCTCGGCACTGCCGGTTCAACCGGACTGGATGGAAGCTTGACCAGCACCGGCACGCTCGCGATCAATGTCGCCGGAACTGCGGTGAACTCATATGACGCCTGGAACGTCACGGGCAGCGCCACGTTGTCTGGTATCCTGTCCGTAGACGCGATTTCCGGGTTCACGCCCACAGGCGGACAATTGTTTACGGTGCTGACGGCAGGCAGCGTGAGCGCGGCATCGCTGACTCTTGGCGGTCCCGACGCCGCGTTGTTCAACCTTATTATATCGCCCACGAGCTTGGTTCTACAGGCAATCGGCGCCGGATTGGCGGGCGATTACAACCATAACGGCGTCGTCGATTCGGGCGACTACGTCGTTTGGCGCCACACTAAGAATCAAAGTGTTACGCCCGGAACCGGTGCTGATGGAGACGGATCTGGGGTGGTAGATGATGGCGACTACACCTACTGGAGAGCCCGCTTCGGTAATACCGCGACCGGCAGCGCTCTGGCAAGCTCGACGAACGTGCCGGAACCAGCCAGCGGAGTTCTGGCGGTAGTTACCCTGCTTGGGTTTACTTTGATTAAATTCGACCGGCGCGTGCGAGGCTAGCGGACTATGAGTTGAGGGGTCTGCCAATGGCCGCTTTGAGTTCGTCATAATTAATGGAAGTCGTGGAGTGAGTTTGTAAAAGCTTCATTCGTTCTTGGAAAGAATCAGAGGCGAAGTGTAATGGACACGCGACATAACACGCACCGGAATCTGCACGGATTTACGCTGGTAGAATTGTTGGTGGTGATCGCCATCATTGGGATCCTCGTGGCGCTGCTGTTGCCGGCGATCCAGGCGGCGCGCGAGGCTGCCCGTAGGACCCAATGCGTCAATAACCTGAAGCAAGTTGGGCTCGCACTGCACAACTACCACGACTCCAAGCAATCGCTGCCTCCGGCCCGCTATCGCGACAAGTATGCGACCTGGTTTGCACTGATCCTTCCCTATGCGGAAGGACAGAACGAATACGCGTTGTGGAACTTCGGCAAGGAGTATTACGACACCGTGAACAAGACGGCCCGCATGCAAAGCGTCGCCATGTTTCTGTGCCCGTCGCGCCGACAGGTGGGTGGGGAGGGAACGATCTCACAGCAAGTCAATAAGCTCTATCCCCAGCAAGGCGCTACGGGTGACTACGCAGGCTGCGCCGGCGGGATCGGCAAAGGGGGTGACATTTCGCTGGGCATCGCCAGCTTAGCAAGTTTCCCGAACTTCCAAGGGGTCATCATCGCTCCGAAATCGATTCTCGACCCGCTGGCCACGGGCCAGGCGCCAAAAATCCACTCGGATGTTTCCTTTAAGAAGATCACCGACGGTTTGAGCAAAACGTTGATGGTTGGCGAGAAGCAGGTGCCGCTATCTAAGCTCGGACTGCCGTCAGGCGACGAATCAATCTACAACGCGGATTTGCCCAACGACCATACGCGCGCAGCGGGCGACACGTTTCCGCCAGCTCCATCGGGAAGTTACGGTGAGTCGGCGGGTCCGGAGGATGACGACTTCGGCGAAATCTTTGGCAGCAACCACCCGGGCATCATCAATTTTGCGGTTTGCGACGGCAGCGTGCATTCGATTGTCCCGTCGATCGATTTGATAACATACTGGCGACTGGCCGCCCGTAACGACGGAGAGGTGGCTGACTTTGGGCCATGAGGCGAATGGTTGACGGTGTGCTTTGTCGGGCAGTCGAGACGATTCGACACAGGACCACGCTGGCCGCCAGCGTAATCCTCAGTATTGTCGCGATGGGATGTGGGAAAGGTCAGCTTCCCACGTATCCCACGCAGATCAAGGTACACCTTGCTGATGGCCAACCGGCTGCCGGGGCGCGCGTGATGTTGCGTCCACTGGACGGCGGCATGAGCGCTAAAGGCGTTGCTGACGCCGACGGCATAGCACGAATGACAACTTTTAAGGAGGGGGATGGGGCTGTGGCGGGGCGACATTTGGCAGCCGTTGGTCCGCCCTCAGTCGAAGGCGACTCCGATATGAACAGGGCCAGCTTTACTTTTGCAGGTCGATTTTCACGATTCGAAACATCAAAACTTGAATTCGAAGTAAGTGGCAACGGAAACCAAAACGAGTTTGAAATCGTGCTAACGCCAAATTGATGTTAAAGATTGAATTATGGCGGCTTGATGAACAGTTTGTGATATCTGACGGAATGATTCGAACAGAACGAAGGAGATTGAATGGCAGAGTTTGCAAATAGTAGTGAGACGGTGTATGGGGGGGTTATCACGCCGCTCGTATTGCCTTTGTTTCCGAATCAAATCCCCGACTTCGACAGCTTAGAGCAACTGCTCGAGTTTCAAATCGCTGGCAACGTGGATGGGTTCTGGCTCAACGGAACGAGCGGCGAGTTCTACGCATTGCGCGAGGAGCAGCGAGTCGAAGTCATTCAGGTTGCAAAACGCTGCATCAAGGGGCGTGCAAAAATCATCGCTCACGTTGGCCATGCGTCGACGAGGCTCGTCATTGAACATACAGAAACTATCCTTGAGTTAGGTGTGGATGCGCTGGCGCTGGTGCCCCCGTATTATATTCCTCACAGCCAAACAGAACTGATCGACCATTTCCGTACCGTTTCGCACGAGTTCAATCAGCCGCTATTTCTGTATCATGTACCATCGATGTGCAAAAATTCGTTGTCCTATGAGAACATCGTAATGCTTGCCGCAGAAGGCACGTTGATCGGTTTGAAGGACAGCGCTGGCGACTTAAAATCGTTTGCGGATTTGGTGCAAAAAACGCAGCGAATGAACTTCTGTTGCTTGAACGGCAACAGCCGTTATCTGGGCAAAGGCTTTTCGGTTGGTGCCCACGGATTTGCCGGCGCGATCGCCAATATGCTGCCGGCGCGTTGCAAGGAAGCCTACGAAGCAGCACAGCATGGCGATGAGGAAAAAGTAGAAGCCAGCCAGAAGTTTATCAATGACGTATTCCGTGTGCTGAGCGATCTTCCCGGCAAGGCCTCTTTCACGTGGCTCAATAAGTGGGTGATGAAAGAGCTTGGAGTCATCCGGCATGACACAGCGTTTCAGCCGTTCGACCGGCTGGATAGCGTTGGGGAAAATTATTTGCGAACAAACTTGATGCCGCTTGCGCGGGGCGTCATATCGGATGTCAAAGTGCCTGCTTGAACCGACCGGCGAAACCGAGCCCGCGGAGAGGAGAACACGTGAATCGCGTCGACACATATTCGACTGATGACGGTATTCGTCCTCACCGCCGATACGCCGTCAGTGTCCTATCGAATCGCGTTCCGACACGCACCTTGATGATTGCGGTAGCGGTTTTTTCGATGGCTGCGTATGCCAGGGCTGCAGAGCGCGAAATAGTGGCGTTGTGGTCTTTCGACGAGGATAACCAGCCATCGACAATGCTGGCCGATGCCGGGCCCCACTATTGGGATTTACGGCTTGACACCAGTCGTGGTGCGTTGGTACCGGGACGCTTTGGGAATGCGCTGAAGCCGAAGGGCGAATCGGGCATCGCTACGCGTTGGGCAATGGGAAGCAACCCCAAGAATTCGAGGATAGCCCCGTTCCCATACTCGTCTCGCGAATTAGTCCGGACGCTTGCTGCTGGCGACTGGACCATGGAATTCTGGCTGTGCCTCGATTCCAAGCCAAAGGATGAAGCGGTGATTGTCGCGATCGGACCCAAAACGGAAGCACCTCTTTTTCAGGTCTCCCTTTCTCGAG
>JAWXCH010000385.1:0-3988 GCA_034440595.1 Planctomycetota bacterium
CGGCAGGCATTCTATAGCAAGCCATTTGTAGCCGCGAGTAAACTAACGGCAGAGTCGAAAAACGGTCAAATTCTCGCCATAGGCCGATTCCAATCGAGCCAGCACAAAAAATCTTCAAAATAGTTTGCTGTGAGACGGATTCTCAACAACCGTTTGTTGCCCCAGCTTGGCTCGTTCGCAGTGGTCGCTGGCGAACGATCTACCTGAAAGCGATGTCAAAATGAGTTGAGACTCATTCACACCAAATGGTGGCACCGGTTTTGCTGATTAACCTTAGCGAACAAGGTATGGCAAAACGTCGAATAATGCATAGAACTAACTTAAAGGGATGAATTGCGGCGTGCTAGGTTTTGCTAGAACGCCATCGTCTTCACCATCACGTAAGGGAGAAAAATCATGTTGAACGTACACGACGGGCAATGTGGATTGTGTTTGCATTTTGGTGAGCACGAAGCCGCCGCACCAAAGCTCGTAGAAATTCGCCAATCGCACCAGGCCCCTGAGGATCTGGTGGAAGAGTGCGGCCACCCAAAGAACTCCGCCATACACCTCGTAGTGACCCCCATCAGCGGTTGCGACGGATTCACCCCAGCGGCAGTTTAATTCCGCCAGAAACGATTAGCACCGCAGCATTCACTGCTGTGTTGCTCAGCCAATATTCAAAACCCCGGCTGCTGCCAGTCAGCAACCGGGTTTTTTTGTGTCCCGTGGGACGGAAAAAACTCAATCTCGCCGGCTTGGATTTCTGAACTGGCCTCCTCGCATGGCGGCTTTACGCGGTCCAAAACGCCGCTCTCCCCCCGTTTGACGGTTTGCTCGCACCTTCAGCCGTCTGAAACGTATAAAACTGCGTTGTATCAATACTGAATTGCTCCCCTAGTGGCGGTAGCGTGCTACAATCGGTGCCGAAAGCGGGCAGCCGCTAGCTCCAGCAAACGTTGGTCCGAATTGATCGCGGATGCTATTTTGGCCATTTCTAATTTGCACGGGGTGCAAGCGGCGCAATCAGGGCCGATACTGAGGAGAACATGCAGACGCGCGTTTTGGCGGATAAACACTCGTTGGGTGAGCAAGCTGCTGTCGACGGTGCGGCCAAGATTCGCGCGGCAGTCGCCGCGCGAGGAGTCGCCAATATTATCGTCGCGACAGGCGCTTCGCAATTTGAAGTGCTCGATGCGCTGGTCCAGCAGCCGGACATCGATTGGACCGTGGTCACCGGATTTCATCTGGACGAGTACGTCGGCCTCCCTATCACACATCGCGCTTCGTTCCGCCTGTATCTCTGGCAGCGATTTGTCAGTCGCGTCCCCTATCCATTACGCGCGTTTCATTTCTTGAATGGTGAGGGCGATCTGGTGGCCGAATGCCAGCGCGTCGGTGATTTGATCCAGCAACACGCCATCGATGTCGCCTTTGTTGGAATCGGCGAAAATGGACATCTGGCGTTCAATGATCCGCCGGCCGATTTTCAGACGAAGTGCCCTTACCTTGTAGTCAACCTCGACGAGGCCTGCCGCAAGCAGCAGCTTGGCGAAGGCTGGTTCTCCACGTTGGACGAAGTACCGACACAGGCGCTCAGCATGTCGGTCCAACAGGTTTTGAAAAGCCGCTCGATTGTCTGCTCGGTCCCCGATCGACGCAAAGCGGCGGCGGTGCGAGATTCACTGCTGGGACCGATCACCCCGCGCGTGCCAGCATCCATCCTGCAAGAGCACCCGGACGTGACGAACTATCTGGATCGCGAATCGGCCTCACATTTGTAGACTTTTGTTGTACCCTCTCGACAAATGCCCGCCGTCAAAACAATGATTTAACCGTTCTCTATGAGCAATTATTTTGATCTGCAAGTCAACGGTTACGGTGGCATCGATTTCAATCGCGAAGGGCTGACCGCCGACGAACTGCATACCGCTTGCGAGTATCTACAGCGTGACGGAGTGGCTGGTATTCTGGCCACGATAGTTACGGAACACTTGCCGCAGATGGAAGGTCGCTTGCGCCGCCTGGTCGAGCTGCGAGAGCGTGACCCGCTGGCGCAGAAGCTGATCTCGGGCCTGCACATAGAGGGGCCATTTATCAACCCGGAAAAAGGATACCGCGGGGCACACCCCGAGGACGCGATTGTGCCGGCGGAGTTAGGTGCCATGCGGGGGCTGTTGGAGGCGGCCGGTGGCCTCACGCGTGTGGTCACGCTGGCACCGGAATTGGATGCCAATTTCGCCGTGACTCACTACCTGGCCGAACAAGGGATTGTCGTCTCGGCCGGTCATTGCGGGCCGTCGCTGGAAGTCTTGCGTGACAGCATCGATGCCGGCCTCAGCATGTTCACCCATCTTGGCAACGGCTGCCCGATGATGTGCAACCGGCACGACAACATTGTGCAACGTGTACTCAGCCTCTCGGATCGGCTATGGATCTGCTTTATTGCCGACGGAGCACACATTCCCTGGCCGGCTCTGAAGAACTATATCCGTCTGGTTGGCCCCGAACGAGCGATTGTCGTGACCGATGCCATCGCCCCCGCCGGACTGGGACCGGGCAATTACACGGTCGCACGTTGGAAATTGACGATTGGCGAGGATCTGATTGCAAGAGCACCCGACGGCAGCCATCTGGTCGGGGCGGCAATGAACATGCCCCGCGTCGAGCGGAACCTGTGCGAACACCTGGGCCTGAGTGTCGAACAGGTTTATCAGCTAACCAGTGTTAATCCTCGGCGTGCTTTGCGGATGTTACCGTAGGGGTTGGTGCGCCCGGCTGCGGGCGGAGCCTCTCGATAGTGGCCAAAAACGCCACCGATTGAGGTAAATTGACTGGCTGCGGCATCCTTGTCATTCCAATCGCCGGACAATACCATAGATACCTGATGAATTCGACACGCGACGCGGCCCAACCGCGGCGGTCCCCCCACGCGTTCAGAGGCCTTTTTCAATTTTTAGGAGATACCCCGTGGCTCAGGTTGAAACCAAGCGTTTGCCGTACAAAGTTGCCGATTTGTCCCTGGCCGATCTCGGCCGCCGCAAAATCATGCTGGCCGAAAACGAAATGCCCGGCCTGATGGCACTGCGAGCCAAATATGGCAAAACCAAGCCACTGACCGGGGCACGCATCGCCGGCTGCCTGCACATGACGATCGAGACGGCCGTTTTGATGGAAACGCTGATCGAACTGGGTGCCGAAGTCACTTGGAGCAGTTGTAACAAGTTCAGCACACAGGACGAAGCGGCCGCCGCCATGGCCAAGGCCGGCATCCCGGTCTATGCCTGGAAAGGTATGACCGACGAAGAATTCGACTGGTGCATCGAACAGACTCTGTTCTTCCCGTCGGGCGAACCGCTAAACATGATTCTGGACGACGGCGGCGATTTGACCGTCATGGTCCATGCCAAGTTCCCAGAACTGCTCGAAGAAATCCGCGGGCTGTCCGAAGAGACCACCACAGGCGTACACCGCCTGTATCAGATGCATGCTCGCGGTGAACTGAAAGTTCCGGCGATTAACGTCAATGACTCGGTCACCAAGAGCAAGTTCGACAACCTATATGGCTGCCGCGAATCGCTGGCTGACGGCATCAAGCGTGCCACCGATATCATGATCGCCGGCAAGGTGGTCGTAGTCGCCGGTTACGGCGATGTCGGCAAGGGTTGTGCCCACAGCATGAAGACGCTGGGTGCCCGCGTGATTATCACCGAGATCGACCCGATTAACGCCTTGCAAGCGGCGATGGAAGGTTACGAAGTCACCACAATGGAAGAAGCGGTCGGGCGTGGCGACATCTTTGTCACCACCACTGGTTGCTGCGATATCATCCGCGGCGAGCACATGAGCGCGATGAAGAACGACGCCATCGTCTGCAACATCGGCCACTTTGATATCGAGATCGACATGGCCTGGCTCGACGGCGAAGTCGCCAAGAAGAAGGTCAAGAAGCTGGGCATCAAGCCGCTCGTTGATCGCTATACGTTTGCCGACGGGCACTCGATTCTGA